>JAZRZU010000027.1:0-21433 GCA_045601465.1 Acutalibacteraceae bacterium | reverse complement strand
CTGACTCAAACATTACCGGTATGTTGTAGTTAATTCTAAAAATCACCAATCGGTTGACTTCTGCTATTATATTACCATATCCGCTTTTATAAGTCAACTGTATGGTGATTATTTTTATAAGATTCAGCATTTTAACAATTTTGTGTTGATTTTGTTGATTTGATATGCTATAATACGCTTGTAGATGTCAAAAAGGAGTTGTTATTATGAACGAAAAGAGAATGCAAGATATTATCGAAAGTTTATCCGAAGAACAAAAAACGTCTTCCACCTTTGGTGAAAGACTCAGAGAAATTCGTAAGGATATAGGTATGACACAGGATGAATTTGCAAAAAAATTAGGAACTTCAAAGCAGATCCTGAGCCGTTATGAACTTGATCAGCGCACACCCAAAATCGATCAAGTCGTTAAATACGCGAGAAAGTTAAATGTTTCTGTAGAGCATTTGGTTTGCGGAACTGAAATGAATGAAGTATTCTTTGAATCGTTAAAAGGAAAACCTTTTTACAAAATTTTTATTGAGGTCACTTACGATTTAAAGAAACTTATGCTTGATGACCTTGTTAGATTAACAGGGCTTCCCGACAGAGAATTACGATCAATCATTACCCGTAGAATGAAGTACGCTCCTCTGCACATTGCCTTGAAACTAACAAAAGCAACCGGAGTTCCTCTTGAAGTGTGGGCTGGCGACGATTCATACGAAATCCCAGAATTATCTGTTTGGGCAACCGAAGTTGCACGTGCATATGATAAAGCCAGTTTAAAGGATCGTAATACTGCCAGACTGGCTTTGGGATTAGAAACAGTAAAGGAGTAATATAATGAACGCTGTTGTTTATGCCCGTTTTTCGAGTCATAGACAAGGTGAACAGTCGATTGAAGGACAGGTCGCGGAAGCTGAACGCTATGCAGAAGCACACGGATTGAAAATTATCCATGTATATGCCGACCGAGCACAGACCGGCAGAAACGATAACCGAGAACAATTCCAATTGATGCTTTCAGATGCCGCAAACAAAAAATTTGATGCACTGATAGTATGGAAAACAGACCGCATCGGCAGAAACAAGGAAGAAATCGCACTTAACAAATATCACCTAAAGAAAAACGGTGTTAAAATCTATTATGTTGCCGAAATGATACCCGACACACCAGAAGGAATTATTTTGGAAGCCGTTATTGAAGGTATGGCGGCATATTATTCTGAACAACTCTCTCAAAATATCAAGAGAGGTCAACGTGCCAGTGCTGCAAAAGCACAAAGCACCGGCGGAAACAGACCATTAGGATACCTCACCGGTCCTGACAAGAAGTTTATCATTGACCCCGAAAGTGCGCCGACCGTTAAACTTGTATTTGATCTCTATGCCCAAGGACAGACGATTGCACAAATTGTTCGTGAATTGAATGCAAGAGGCCACCGCACTTTGAAGGGCAAACCGTTTACTCACAACAGTTTACGGACTATGTTAAAAAATGAAAAGTACATTGGAATTTACACCTATAAGGATGAGGTGCGTTTAGAGAACGCTGTTCCACCTATCGTGGATACAGAAACATTTTATAAGGTTCAAGAGATGTTAAAATACAATCAACGTGCTGCCGCACACAAGAATGCCAAGGTAGAGTATTTGTTGACCGAGAAGTTGTTTTGCGGTAAATGCGGTGCTATGATGGTAGGAGTGAGTGGAACAAGTAAAACCGGTAACCGACACCACTATTACTACTGCCACAATCAACGCAAAAAGATGTGTACTAAAAAGCCAGTTCGCCAAGTATGGATTGAAAATCTTGTATTAGAATACATAATCAATCTCGTAAAAGATGAAGACATGATTGAATTTATTGCTGAAAATACGTATCAGTATTATTTCGAGCAAAATACGGAAACGTCATATACTGAGTCTTTAAGACAGGCACTTGCTGATATTGAAAAATCCATTGCTAATTTGGTGAGGGCTATTGAGCAAGGAATTATAAACGAAGGCACCAAGAGCCGTATGGATGAGCTTGAGGAACAGAAAGATGAGATAAAAATTGCATTAGCAGAGGCTCGATTAAAAGAAAACCTCGGACTCAACAAGGAACGCATATTGTATTTTCTGCATCAGTTTGCAGATATGGATTATACGGACATTGAATGTCAGAAGCGGTTAATCAAAACCTTCTTAAACTCAGTTTTTGTATATGATGATAAAGTTGTTTTGACCTTCAACTATTCCGGAGATAATCGAACTATCACACTTCCGGAAATTGACGCCGGATTACAGCAGGGCGTTCGACTGCCCCGTGCGTTGAGCCACCAAACGAGTATTGGATGAACACCTTTTTCTTCTGCGGCGGTTTTGCCGTCAGGTGTAACCTCTGATACGAACAAAAGCCCGCCGTCTTAGGTAAAAACTAAGACGGCGGGCTTTGCTTGCCATAGAACTTTTTTATTAGTTGTTATTGTACGGTTTTAAATTTCCTCAAGATCAATAATTTTTCTAATATCATTAATCTCTAATGCAGTGGCAATCTTTCCCAAATGCTCAAAATTGATAACGGTCCGAGTGCCTCTCACGATATCACTAATTGTTGATTCGCGCACACCTGCCAATTCGGCAAGCTTTTTTTGAGTTATTCCTTTGTCCTCAAGAAGTTCCTTTATACGAAGCTTTACACGATAACTCATACCAGACTAATTCCCTCCATACTTGAAAGTACCATATAAGCGTAATTCCACAGGCTGGGGTCTTTGCCAAAGACAGTAGGTTTATCTCCTAGAGACCCTGCCAAATCCATCACGTTTCTTGTAAGGCCAACTTTGTGCTTGTTCCAAACAGCGATAGGATCCTTACCATCCATCCACTTATACTTACCAGAGGTAGCATCATATTCGAGAAGTGCTCTAAATGCCGCAAGGATGGGATAGAGAAGACCATCAGGGATTTTGTAGCAAATATCGCTCATACAAAATTTGCTCTTTCCAACGGGGGCACCCTCTTTGTAGCTAGAATAAGACTTTCGACCGTACATACGACCATTCTCGTTATATGCCACGGCAAACTCGGTTTCAATGGCATCATAAAGATCGAACAGATCAGGAATGATATTAACGAATTTCCTGTAGTGCTCAGGATCGTCCAAATACTCGTTCAGCATTGCCTGTTTGCCAGAGTACGACTTAGTAGGATGCTCTGCGCTGTCATACTTATCGATGTTGAACATGCAAATGATAGAAACAATATCGCGCGCATCAATCATTTTTAGAGCTTTTTGGGTATCGGAATCTCTTGTAATCTGATTCTGCTTAAAGGAAATTCTGTTGAAGAAAGGAAGTCCCTCCAGTCCTTCTTTAATGGGGTCAAATTTTTCACGTAGTTCTGCCATGGATTTTGCGTCGACCGCGACAGAAGTATTACGAGCTTCGGCAAGATCGGCGATCATTGCTTCGGCGCCGGTTATCACTTCGAATTGAACATACTGATCCAAATTCTTGTCTTTGTGCTCAAGAAGGATCTTATAAGTATGTCCACCATCAATATTGCCGTGACAGCTGTTATCTTCGAAATCAATGGTTACTTCCTGCAGGCGGTTGTCATAACGCACTCTTTTTGCGGAGAGTATGATACCTCTATTTTTCAGATGGAATTGGCCATCATTACTCAGCAACGACTCTGTGATTGCGCTTGCCACAGGAGAGTTGAGCTTCTGATCGCGAGGATTTGTTGCCATGGGAATGCCGTCGGGAACTTCGCAGGTCTTGGCATAGAAGATGTACTTTCTAGAAGTTTCATTACCAAGAGGATCATCGAACTTCCTGAAATTGTTGTCGTTCACCTTAATTGTTTTTCTAATCATAATTACCTCTTTCTGAAGACCAAGCTTCGAATTATGGTTTACGAATGCATCCGCATATCGCAATTCAATAATAGCGCAATATCGTTATTTTGTCAAGAGGAAAAATAAAAATTTTTGCTTTGATAAATATAAGAGAATGGTGCTCCCTAAAGCAAAGAATCGCGCTAAAGTTCTTGGATGAATATGGTTGTTTTTATAGACAAGACAACCGGATACGAACATGCCGATTTTAATTCCACACATTCGTCAAACAAAACCTCCTTTGCTACAATAAAGGCAAAGGAGGTAATTTTATGGCAAATTTTATTGAAGAATTCTATTACGGTAATTTCGACCCGCAGGTGCGTAGCACCAAACAGAACAAAACGGTGCAAAAGAAAATGGAGGTGTTGATGCTAAACGAGGACTTTCTAACCGAAAACCTATCGGGAGAAAACAAAAACAAATTCCTCGGCTTCGTCAATGCGTGTGGCGTAGTCAACGGGGAATCCAACCTCGATAGCTTCATTATGGGCTTCCGCCTCGGCGCAACTTCACTTACGACATTTTTGTGTCGGAAAATGCATCTTTTGCGGAATTTATGAAATACACTTTGCGTGTGTAATATTGCTTCGCAATGTAAAATACCTACGGGCTTGTGGGGACTTGTTTCATTTCGTGAAGCATCAAAGTTCACAATTCCTCGCAAGGCAAAATATTTCATTCGTTTCAAATTACGAATCAAGGTTATAGAATCAATGAAAAGCCACAGGCGGATTCAACCTATGGCTTTTGGTTCTAATTCTTTTGGTGCGAACATACAAATAGGACAGGCAGGGGGGATTGGATGGACGGATACCAAAAGGCAATTAACTTGTTACCACCCGCTTTGTATCACCCTTTGTCAGTCGTATCGGATGAGATTCGCAACCGGGTGCAGGAAATTCGGTTACGGGCGGGACAGGCCGTAACGCTGGGATACGAGGGAAAAGAATGGTACGTTACGAATTTCGGGAACGTTGTGTGTGATGTAACACAGGGAATCCGATGTACCGGCGAACAGTTGCACCGAATTGCTGATCGTATAGCGGAATATTCGGTGTATGCGCACGGCGAGGAGATGCGACGGGGCTTTGTCACAAGCGAGGGTTGTCGAATCGGCATTGCCGGCACGGCGATCAGCGAACACGGACAGGTAAACGGCTATCGTTCCTTGACGTCGCTTTGTATTCGTGTGGCAAGGGAACATAGCGGATGTGCTGCTTCGCTTGTTGGAATTTTGCATGACGACAGAGTACACAGTGCGCTTATTTGCAGTGAACCGGCAGGCGGAAAAACCAGTATGTTGCGGGATTTAGCCGTACAGTTTGTTAGAAGACGGTTGCCGGTGACGGTGGTGGATGAAAGGGGCGAACTAGCCATTGACAGCTTGCTGGATGGCTGTGACGTGTTGCGCTATACTCCTAAACACATTGCCGTTGAACAAGCGGTACGCTGTTTAGCGCCACGGGTCATCCTGATGGATGAGATTGGTGATTTGTCTGAGTGGCAAGCGGTAAGAGAAGCGTCCTTGCGTGGTGTACCCACCGTGGCAACGGTGCATTGCCAAACCCCGGACGAACTTTTGCGCCGTGACGACAGGGTGTATAACGTGCTGCAAAACGGTGCGTTCGAGCACCTCGTTTTGTTACGAGGACGTTATGCGCCGGGTCAGATTGGTGGTGTATGGAGAACGGAGGAATGGTTACGTGAAAATGCTCGGTGCAATCTTATTGCTGGCGGTGGGCATCGGGAGTGGGATGTTGGCTTACAGTGTACTGCAACGTCGTATTGCGATGTTGGCACGGTTTGAGATGCTGATTCGGCGGATATCGGAACAGATCAGCGGTACAGCGGCGCCGATAGGTGCTATTTTGCACACATTATCCCAAACCACCGAGTTTGGAACATTCCCGCCATTGGTCCATACGGTAAAAGGCATGGGGGATGAGGGCGAATTTCGTGTTTCCTGGAAACAAGCGGCAGAAGTGTACGGACGAGAGTGGTCACTATCCGAGCAAGAACGACATCTTTTGGTTACCTTTGGTTTTGGATTGGGCGAGGGGGATATTGTGCGAGAGCAACGAAGATGCGAACAGTATGCTGAACAGGTGAAAGATTGTCTTGTTAAGCGCCGTACCGAGGCAGCAACACGAGGGCGGTTATATACGGCGCTCGGATTTTGCGGCGGAAGTGCAGCGGTGTTGTTATTGTTATAGAACGGAGTGAACCGTATGGATGTGGATTTGATTTTTAAGATTGCGGCGATCGGTATTATTGTGGCGGTGCTGAACCAAGTATTGATTCGTTCAGGTCGTGAAGAACAAGCCATGCTGACAACGCTTGCGGGCTTAATCGTGGTATTGACCATGATCGTGACCGAGATCAGCGATCTGTTCCGCTTGGTGAAGTCGGTGTTTGGATTGTGAGTATCGTGGGAATCGTAGCGGTGGCGGTGGTCACTGCTTTTTTGGCGACGATGCTTCGACGAAATCAACCCGAACAAGCCATGGCCGTATCCTTGTTTGCCGGTGTTTTACTGGTGGTAGCGGTGATTGGTCAGGTGGCACCGTTGTTTGGTAACATTCGGGATATGCTGGAAAGCAGTGGTATGTCGGGTGCTTATATCGGGGTGTTATTTAAAGCACTCGGTATTTGTGTGATTACCCAGCTGGCTTCGGATGCCTGCCGAGATGCAGGGGAACAGGGACTAGCAGCAAAGGCGGAGTTTGCGGGGAAAATGACCCTTTTATCGCTCGCATTGCCGTTGTTTGAACAGATCGGTGAGCTAGCACTTTCATTGGTGGGGGAAATATGAAACGGTACATGATGGGACTGTGCGTAGCGGTGCTTTTTTTGCTGCTGGGGAATCTGTCTGTCTTTGCCCAAACACCGGACGAGGTGTATGCGGAACAATGGCAGGCAAGCGGCGCCGAAAAATTGCCGGAAAGCTTACCGCCTGAAACTCGTGCATTACTGGAACGCTTGGGTATCACCGGTGTAGAACCGACGGATTTCACCGAGTCCTCTCCGGAGACGTGGTTAACTGAACTGTGGAAACTGGTCAAAGAATTGATTAAAAAACCGCTTACGGCCGGTAGTGCCGTCATGGGGATGGTGCTTTTATATATGTGGGTCGATGGGATGCGGCATACATTGCGCACCGAAGAGGTGTCCACCGTGTTTGGTGCCGTTTGCTCCTTGGCAGCGTGTGGGACGGTCATGATACCACTCAGTGATCAGTTGGAAGCCGTACACCGTGCGATGGAATCTGTGTCGGTATTTATGACGAGCTTTGTACCGGTGTATGCCGGTGTTCTAATAAGTGGCGGACAAGCTTCCGTCGCAGTTTCGTTTCAGTCGATGGTTTTGTACGTTGCCGAGTTATTATCTTGGGTAGCGGGAAAGGTGGTCGTGCCGTTACTCACCGTTGCGTTAGCTTTTGGTCTTACGGGTTCGCTGACTCCTGAATTAAAACTTGGTCGGGTGGGGGCTTTGACCGGCAAGGTTGCGGGATGGATACTCACGTTCGGCAGCGTCTTGTTCAGCGGTATGTTATCGTTACAAAGCTTGGTGGGCGGGGCGGCTGACCGCTTAGGCGATCGGGCTTTACGTTTTTCAATTGCACAATTTGTACCCGTAGTAGGGGGCAGCATCAGCGAGGCGTTTTCTACCATTCGAGGGTGTTTACACGTGTTACGGTCGACTATCGGCGGCTTTGGAATTGCCGCTACCTTGCTGATCGTATTACCGCCGTTGATCACTTGCTTTATTTGGACGGTCATGCTGACGATCAGCGAAACGGCCGCCGACATCGGCGGATTGTCTTCTTTCTCGGAATTACTCAAAACCGCAAAACAGGTTTTACGGAGTCTTATCGGAATTTTGTGTATCAGCGGTACGCTGTTAACCGTAGCGATTACGGTCGTTACGTTGGCAGTGGGAGGAGGAACATGAACGGACTGCAAGCGTGGAGTATGTCGGTGTGTATGGCAGCGCTGGGATGCGCAGCCGTACGGTTGATAGCACCAAAGACGGGTAGCGGTAAATTGTTTGGTATCGTCGTATCCTCTTTTTTTCTTTGTACGCTTATTCTGCCTCTTTCAAAAGTTTTTTCGTTGACAACACTTAAAATGGAATGGTTGCCGCCGTCTGTTTCACAGGGAATACTGGAAGATACCGTGACGGAACAGTTAGAAACGCAGGTGCGGCAAGCAGTGGTACGAGTCGCAAATGAGGCAGCACAGGCACGGAATATTCCATTGGAACAAGTTGAAGTAATTACGGATATTTCACAAAACGGCAGCATACATATAAAGCAAGTTATCCTGTACGTGGACAAACAAAGTGTGCCGACGGCCACGGTGGTAAAGGAGGTATTGGCAAAGCAGTTGGAAACGACCGTCATGCTTAAAATAAAGGAGTGAGTGAATGCACGAAGTACTTGAAAAGCGGTTGCGTGAGTGGAGGGAACAACTGTCATCCGGCAAGGGGAAAACCATATTGGTAATATGTGGCTTTTTGGGTATCCTGTTGCTTTGTTTACCGGAGATCATACCGAAACGTACGGTTTCCGCTGTTCCTACCATATCGGCGGATGTTTTTGTGAAAGAAACCGAGTCGAGATTGCAGACCTTGGTGGAAAGTATAGAGGGCGCCGGAGCGTGTCGTGTGATGGTGACATTGGAAAATGGCATCGAATACGTGTATGCAACCGAACAAAAAAGTAATTCTGACCGTCAAGAAGATATCAGCGGTGAGGATACCCGACTGTCCCAACGGGATGACAACGAGAGTTCCGCCATTCTCATTGACACGGATAGCGGCAGAGAAGGCTTGTTGGTGACCGAGATCCAGCCAACCGTGCGTGGCGTGGTGGTGGTTTGTGCAGGCGGTGATAATGAAGCGGTGCGAGAACGTGTATCCGAAGCGGTAACGGTAGCGTTAAACATTTCATCCAAACGGGTTTGCGTAACAAAATTATCATAAGGGGAAGAAGACAATGAAAACATTTACGGGAAAAAAGACAGTGTTATTGGGTACGCTAGTGGTGGCGCCTGGTGTGGCGGTCTACCTGAATTATTTCTTTGCCGGCACGCCTACCGTCCCGGTCGGAAACAACGGTATCCAGAGCGAACAGACGGATAACGATAAAACGCTGGGCGAAGCTCTCAACGTTAACGGTGATGCAAGCAAGCAGACGGCAGCTGAGTATTTTAAGCAGGCAAGAGAGAGCCGTGCATCTTCCCGTGAGGAAGCGGTACAGACGGCGAAAGAGTTGTTAAGTGATGTCAAAGCAACCGAAGAACAAAAGAAAACCGTCACCGCCGAAGTGATTGCCATTACCAAAGCGATTGAACAGGAAAACAGTATTGAAAGTCTGTTAAAAGCCAAAGGTTTTGCCGATTGTGTGGCGTATTTAGCAGACGGCGGTTGCAGTGTCGTGGTGCAAAGTGACAGCCTCACGGTACAGGATACCGCCAAGATTTCGCAGGTCGTGACCTCCCAAGCCAACATCCCCGCAGAAAAAATCAATATTGTAACGGTAAAATAATAAAAAATAGTTGCCCTTTTGATAGTTTATGGTATATAATATATCCATAATCGCAAAAGGAGGTCATCACCATGGGTGATAATGGATATCAAACTCCCGAAGGACGTTGCATCATTTCGGAGGAAGTGGTCGCAACAATTGCCGCTACCGCTGCTTCGGAGGTGCCGGGCGTTGCGTCGATGGCACCTCGTGTTAAGGATTTACGTGGATTGGTCGGTAATAGCGCTACCAAATCGGTCGGTGTTATTAACAATGAGAACGAGATCATTGTGGACGTGTATATCAATCTGGTTGCCGGTACCCGCATCCCGGATGTGGCCGGCCAGGTGCAGCGTGTCGTGAAAGCTGAAGTACAGTCTATGACAGGCCGTCCTGTGACCAAAGTAAACGTTCATGTTGCCGGTATTGTACTGGAACAGGCAAAAGAAACTCAAACAGAGCCGAAAGCGGATTGATGAAAGGCAAGGAAGTTGTACTATGACTCGACGGGAATCAAGAGAACTGGCATTTATTTTGCTGTTTGAAGCAAGCTTTTCAGATACCTCGCTGGAAGAAATATTGGATAACGCCGGTGAAGCACGTGAATTGGTACGTGATCCATTTGCGTTATCGTTGGCGGAGGGGGCGCTGGCCCACACCGCTGAGATCGATGCGCAAATTTCAGAGATTTCGCATAAATGGAGTAAGGAACGGTTATCCCGTGTTGCCCTTTCTATCATGCGGTTGGCGATTTATGAGATGCTATGGGAAACGGAAATACCGGTCAGCGTGTCTATCAACGAGGCAGTTGAACTTGCGAAAACGTATGGTGGCGAAGCCGATGCGTCTTTCATTAACGGCGTATTAGGCGGTGTCGCCCGTCGTCATGGTTCGTGATATGAGTCTTTATATGGGGCTGGATACCAGCAATTACACGACCTCCGCCGCTGCATTTGATACAGCGACGGAGGCGCTTTGGCAAGTAAAACAACTTTTACCCGTCAAAGCGGGTGAACGAGGTCTCCGCCAAAGCGATGCGGTTTTTCACCATGTCAAGCAATTACCCGACCTTTTGGAACAGCTTTTTGGCATGGTTCCTCAACAGGATATAGCGGCTTTTGGTGTGTCGGACAGACCTATGGAAGCGGAGAAATCCTATATGCCTTGCTTTTTGGCAGGGGAAGGGATGGCACGTGCTTTGGCGGCCTCTTGCGGCCGCCCGCTTTTTCGGTTTACCCACCAGCAGGGCCATGTCATGGCGGCTTTGTATGGAGCTGGGCGATTGGATTTGCTCAAAGAGCCTTTTTTAGCGTTTCATGTCTCGGGCGGTACGACCGAAGCACTGCTTGTAAAGCCGCATGCCGAAACCATTATCACTTGTACGTCGGTGGCTCGTTCGTTGGATCTCAAAGCGGGCCAGCTCATTGACCGTATCGGCGTGTTGCTTGGGCTTCCTTTTCCTGCCGGTCCTCAGCTGGATAAGCTCTCACAAACGGCAACCGAAACACGGTTGCCTCGTCCGTCCATGGAGGGGGAAAACTGTCATTTATCCGGTGTGGAAAATCAATGCCGCCGTTTGATAGAACAAGGTGTTCCGTCCAACGAAGTCGCACGGTTTTGCCTTTTAAATGTACAGGCAGCGTTAGAGTCGATGACGGAACGTTTGCTTGCGGTGCACGGAGACTTGCCGGTGGTGTATGCCGGAGGTGTCATGTCCAATACACTGTTGCGTGAGGCACTTTCACAAAAATTTGGCGGCATTTTTGCACCGCCTGCTTATTCGGCGGACAATGCCGTCGGTATTGCGGTACTGACCGGCTTACAAGCTGAAAACATGACTTAAATGAGAAAGGTGGCGCAAGTATGGCGCTGTATACACCTCTTTTGGAACAACATTTGGCTTTGATAGAAAACCGTTTACTGGACTACCTCCCGCACGGTGAGGGTATTGCCCAAATGATGCGGTATGCGTGTGAGGGCGGCGGTAAGCGAATTCGTCCGGTACTGCTCTTGGAGTATTATCGGTTGTGCGGAGGACGTGGCGAGGCGGCCCTGCCTTTTGCGGCGGCTATCGAGTTCGTTCATTCCTATTCGTTGGTGCATGACGATCTGCCCTGTATGGATAACAGCCCGTTGCGCCGTGGCAAACCGTCGGTACATGCAAAATACGGAGAAACGATGGCACTTCTCACAGGCGATGCCCTGCTGAATCGTGCGTTCGAATGTATGCTGTCAGCTCCCGATGTTGACCCCAAAGCAGCGCTTGCCGCTGCGGGTATACTGGCAGATAACGCCGGATTGTTTGGGATGCTCGGCGGACAGGAGCTGGATTTAAACAGCGATGGTAAGGAGATAGACCTACACACCCTAAAACGTCTGCAAGAGGGGAAAACGGCAGCATTATTGGTTGCTGCTTGCCGCATGGGTGCTATTCTCGGTGGCGGTACCGCCGAACAGGTGGAGCAAGCCGGTCGGTATGGGTATTATCTGGGTTTGGCGTTCCAGGTCGTGGATGATATTTTGGACGTGACCGCAACCGCTGAACAGCTGGGCAAACCGGTGGGCAGCGATGAGCAAAATCAGAAAAATACGTATGTGTCGTTGTTGGGATTAGAAAAATCCCAAGCGCTTGCTGCCGAGTATACGGAAAAAGCCAAGGCAGCACTTGACTACTTTGATGAAGCGACCGATTTACGGTTGCTGGCGGATGCCTTACTGGTACGAACACATTAAAAAGGATGATAAACCATATGAGCGTTTTAGAAACCATTCACGCTCCGGAAGATGTCAAAAAACTCTCCTCCGACGAGCTGCTGACGTTGTGTGATGATCTGCGTCACACCATTGTGGATACGGTGTCACAAAACGGAGGACATCTCTCTTCAAATTTAGGGGTCGTGGAATTGACGGTAGCTTTGCACAAAACGTTTTCTTTGCCACAGGATAAGATCGTGTGGGACGTTGGTCATCAATGTTATTGTCATAAACTGCTTACCGACCGTCAACAGCAGTTCACTACTTTGCGGAAAACAGGGGGAGTATCGGGTTTCCCTCGGCCGTCTGAAAGTCCGTACGATACGTTTATTATGGGCCATAGCTCGACGTCTATCTCGGTAGCCAATGGCTTTGCAAAAGCCAAAGAAATCACCGGAGAAGAGGGCTACGTGGTAGCGGTCATCGGTGACGGTGCCATGACAGGTGGTTTGGCGTATGAAGGTTTATGCAATGCCGGACGGAGCCTTGATCGGTTAATTGTTATTTTAAACGACAATCAAATGTCTATCAGCCGTAACGTTGGCTTTATTGCCGGACACTTGGCTCGTCTGCGCTCTGCTCCTCGCTACGTACAGGCAAAACTGGATTTCGGTCGTTTGCTGTCGGCAATTCCGTTGATAGGCGAGTCGTTGTACCGTTTTATCGTACGCTGTAAATGCCGCTTGAAAAACAGTGTATATCACAGCAGCTCTACGTTTGAAGATATGGGGCTTTACTATTTGGGACCGGTCGACGGTCACAATTTACGTGACTTGACACGAGCGTTGGAAACGGCGAAAAAATTGAATCGTCCGGTGTTGCTGCACGTTGAGACTGTCAAGGGACAGGGGTATACACCGGCGATGCAAAACCCTGATAAATTTCATGGCGTCGGTCCGTTTGACCCGGAAACGGGGAATATAACCGCTAAGGCGGCACCTAATTTTTCGACCGCCGCAGGCGACATCCTGTGCAAGCTTGCCAAGGAGGACCCTTCCATTTGCGTGGCCACCGCTGCGATGACCGGCGGTACCGGTCTTTCTACCTTTGCCAGAGAGTTCCCCAAACGGTTTTTTGATGTCGGCATTGCAGAAGAGCATGCCGTAACCTTTTCGTCGGGATTGGCGGCAGGCGGATGTTTACCGGTATTTGCGGTATATTCTACCTTCTTACAACGTGCTTATGACCAGTTGCTCAACGATACGGCGATTATGAACAACCACATCGTGCTGGCGATTGATCGAGCGGGTATCGTGCCGGATGATGGAGAAACGCATCAAGGTATTTTTGATGTCCCTTTTCTTTCCACCATTCCCAATACCACGATTTTTTCACCATCCTCTTATGAGGAATTGGCAATTACCATGAAACAGGCTTTGTATGAAACCGATGGAATTGCAGCGGTGCGATATCCGAAGGGCGGGCAGTTCCCGCACTTGGATTTCTATAAACCGGATTACAAACCGTTCACACATTTCCGTAACGGCGCAGCACGTACCGTCGTGGTTACGTACGGTCGGTTGTTTTCGAATGTGTTGCAAGCGGTACAGCAGGTACAGGACGTGTTACCGGTGTCAGTTATCAAATTGACCCGTATCCATCCCATTCCGCCCGAAGCGTTGCATCTGGCGGGTGAGTATCAGCGTATTGTGTTTTTTGAGGAAGGCGCTGCAAACGGCGGTATCGCCCAGCAATTTGGTGCTGCACTGATGCAAAGACATTATCGGGGACGTTATGATAGCCACGCCATTTCGGGCTTTATTCCTACGTGTTCCGTACAAGATGGTTTACGGCACTGTGGGTTAGATGTCAACGGTATGGTAAAGGCACTGCTTTTAGAAAAAAACAAAGGTTGAGCGTTTGGATGCGGTGAAAGCCGCAATCCGGGTCGTTTAAACGCTGACCGGGGGTGTCAGTTATGAAAATTACGGTTATTCCGAATACCAAAACAACCGACGGGGAAGTGGCGCTTGCACAGGTAAGACAAGCTTTGTCGGCACTGGATGCCACGGTTGTGATACCGTGCGAGACCACGTTCCCGCCGTCGAATCTGTCGCAGTTATTGCAAGACTGTGATGTGGCGATTGCTATCGGCGGTGATGGTACCATTATTCATACGGCGAAAATAGCCGCTGCTTTCGGCAAACCCGTATTGGGTATCAATAGCGGCCGCCTGGGTTTTACCGCCGGTTTGGAATTATCCGAGCTTACGGAATTGCCCCGCTTGATAACCGGTGACTATGAAACAGAAGAACGGATGTTACTGGATGTTACGGTGGAGCGAAAACAGGGAGTCGAGCAATACAGCGCCCTCAACGAAGCGGTTATTTCACGAGGTGCGCTATCTCGTATGATCGAAGTGGGTGTACATAACGATGGTCAGCCGGTATCGGTATACCAAGCGGATGGCGTCATTGTCGCCACCCCGACCGGTTCTACCGCCTATTCCTTGTCGGCGGGCGGACCCATTGTGGATACGGCGTTGCAATGCTTACTGTTAACACCGATTTGTCCTCATACGTTACATAGCCGTCCCTACATTTTTGGACCGGACGCAAAGCTTACGTTGATTCCCCATTGTGGTGATTCACCGGTATACGTGACGGTGGATGGAGAGTCTGCTATTCCCGTTACCGCCGGTGAAGTCATACGATTGGCACGTTCTGAAACTTCGGCCCGACTTATTAAGCTCATGCAAAGACCGTTTCATCAGGTTTTAGACCATAAATTGACCAACAGAAGGGGTTAAAGGATATGAAAACGAAACGACAAGCCAAAATTTTGGAAATTATTGAGAATCGCAGTATTGAAACCCAGGATGAACTGATTCGTGCATTGGAAGAAGCGGGTTATCGTGCTACCCAAGCAACTGTATCCCGTGATATCAAAGAATTACGCTTGATCAAAATTTTGGATCGATCCGGTCGGTATTGCTATTCGGTTATGAAACACAAAAATGAACATTCCCCCGCCAAATTCATGTCAATTTTCCAAGAGGCAGTCAGCCATATTGATTTTGCCGGCAATTTGGTGGTCGTCAAATGTCTGCCCGGTATGGCACCTGCTGCTTGTGCCGCCATGGATTCTTTGCATTTGGAATCGGTGGTTGGTACTTTGGCGGGTGACGATACGTTTTTATGTGTTGTTCGCACGCCCGAAGCGGCTGTTGAGCTGGTTGATGAATTAAAAAAATTACGTTGAGAGAAGTGAGCGTCCATGTTAGATTGCTTGCACATTGAAAATATTGCGGTTATCGAGCTGGCGGACATTCACTTTTCCACCGGTTTTATGGCATTGACAGGTGAAACCGGCGCCGGTAAATCCATTGTCATTGATGCCATCAATGCCGTACTCGGTCAGCGTACCAGCCGTGATTTGGTGCGTACCGGTAGCGATGCGGCTCACGTTACGGCACTGTTTTGCGAGCTTTCTCCATTGGCACTTTCGAAATTGGATGAGATGGGCTTATCGCCCGATGAAGACGGGAATTTACTCATTAGCCGTACCATTTCGGCACAGGGAAAGAGCTTGTGTAATATTAACGGACGGCCGGTAACAGCGGCGATTTTACGGGACATTGGCAGGGTGTTGGTTGATCTGCACGGTCAGCATGAAAACCAGGCCTTGTTCGCAGTGGATACCCATCTGCATTATTTAGACCGTTTTGGCGAGTTGGCTGCACAGCGGGAACATTATGCCAAAGCTTACCGTGCGTGGCGGAAGCTCGTAAATGAACTGGAACGGGTGGACATGGACGAATCGGAAAAAGCCCGTCGGTTGGATATGCTTGCGTTCCAAATAAACGAAATTAAGAGTGCGAATTTGGTTGCAGGAGAGGAAGAAGACTTGCAAGCACGTCGCACGTTGTTCCGCAATGCGGAAAAAGTGGCAACACAATTACGTGCCGCAATCTCGTTCCTGTATGGCGGAGACCATGAACAGGATGGTGCCGTTTCTCTGGCAGAACAGGCGGTTTCGGCGCTGCAAAATGCAGCCCGTTATATGGAACAAGCCGAGCCTGTGTCCCAACAATTGCAAAGTGCGTTGTACGAATTGGATGCGGCAGCAGATGAATTACGTAAGTTAGACTCCCTTTTGGATTTTGACCCTCGTGAATTGGATGAGGTGGATACCCGCTTAGAATGTATCCGTCGCTTGACCGCTAAATACGGTGCTACGACGGCAGATGTGCTCAGCTTTTTAGAGAAAGCAGAGAAAGAGTATCGCCAAATCGAGCTATCGGATGAGCAACAACGGTTGCTCGGTGCGCAGGAACGAGAAGCCTTTGCGGCCGTTCAGCACCAAGCAGAGCTGTTGACCGCCGCACGATTGGAAGCAGCGGATCGGTTTGCGTCGGCGGTAAAAGAGCAGTTGACGTTCCTCGATATGCCGAATGTTACCCTCGTAATTGATCGAAAACCGACCGCTTTAACAGCGAACGGTGGGGATAAAGTAGAATTTTTGTTGTCGGCAAATGCCGGTGAATTGCCCAAACCGCTCTCGAAAATTGCATCCGGCGGTGAACTTTCTCGTATTATGTTAGCGATTAAATCGGTGCTTGCCGATGCGGATGAAGTGGATACGCTTATTTTTGATGAGATCGATACCGGCATCAGCGGCAGAGCCGCTTTAAAAGTGGGCGCTCGCTTGCGTCAGATTGCGGATAGCGGCGAACAGCGTAATCGTCAGGTGTTATGCGTTACCCACTTAGCGCAGATTGCCGCACAGGCGACCGAACAATTTTTAATTGAAAAATCGGTGCGAAACGGACGCACCTATACTGACGTTACCTTGTTGTCACGTGACGAGCGTGAACGAGAGCTTGCCCGTATTATCGGCGGCGAGGTAACACAGACCGCTATTCAAACCGCCCGTGAAATGCTGGGAGGGGTGCCCCAATGAGTGGATACGGTGCCTTTTCTTCGTTTTATGATGCGTTAATGACCGATGTAGATTACCACGCCCGTGCTGCCTATTTGCTGAAATTGTTTGCACGGCACGACGCTGAGCCACATACCATTTTAGATATTGCCTGCGGTTCAGGCCGTCTGTGTGCGGAGTTGGAAAAACAGGGGAAAGAGGTCATCGGCGTGGATGGCTCTGCCGCTATGTTAATGCAAGCACGTCAACGACTGTCGGCGGATGCGTTGCTGTTAGCACAGGATATGCGGGAACTTGATCTGTACGGTACGGTGGACGGTGCTGTGTGTACGTTGGATAGCTTGAACCATCTGTGCCGTACCGATGATGTAGCACAGGTATTTCGGCGAGCACGCTTGTTTGTGGAACCAAACGGCTTATTGATCTTTGACGTCAATACGGTGTATAAACACCGTGAGGTGCTGGGTAATCAAACCTTTATGACCGAACAGGACGGTATTGTATGCGTGTGGCGCAACCACTATTTCGCCCGAACCAACGAAGTAAACATGTTATTGGATTTCTTTGTAGAACAACAAGACGGGACGTATGAACGCTATGAAGAAACCGTGCGTGAGCGTGCCTATTCGGAAAGGACGTTACGCCGCTTGCTTGCCGAAACGGGGTGGGAAACCGTCGCGGTGTATGGGGATATGACCACCGATGCACCCGAACCGAATTGTGAACGTATGGTATTTGTTGCTCGTAATACCCGTACGGTGGAACAAGCCATGCAAGGGGAATAATCGAAAAGGATGAAACATATATATGGGTAAAGCAATACGTTGTTTAACAACCGATGCCACCGTGATGGCGATTGCACTGGATGCGACCGATATTGTTGCACGTGCTGAACAAATTCATAAACCGTCTGCTGTTGTAACAGCTGCACTTGGCCGTTTATTAACAGCGGCTTCCTTGATGGGTATTATGCTGAAAAATACGGAGGATTCCGTTACCCTCAAAGTAAATGGTGGTGGCCCCGTCGGACAACTGTTGGTGGTATCGGATGGCAAGGGTAACGTGCGGGGATACGCACAAAATCCCGTGGTTGAAATCCCGCTGAAACCAAATGGAAAATTGGACGTTAGCGGGGCGGTGGGTACAGATGGGTTGCTGTACGTGTTGCGGGATACCGGTGCGCCGGAACCGTATATCGGCTGTACGCCGTTGGTTTCGGGCGAGCTGGCGGAGGATATCACCTCGTATTTTGCCGGCAGCGAACAGATCCCGACGGTGTGTGCATTGGGCGTGCTTGTCAATCCTGATTTGACAGTCAAGGCGGCTGGCGGTATCATTATCCAGTTGTTGCCCTTTTGCCCCGATTCGGTCATTGATACGTTGGAAAAATCCATCGCAGCATTACCGCCCATGACGACCATGCTCGCCGAGGGAAAAACCCCTTTGGATATTCTCAACAAGGCGTTGGACGGCTTTACCTTTGACATCATCGATACCTATGAACCGACTTATCGGTGTATGTGTTCACGGGAAAAGGTGCTGAGTGCTTTCGCCACCATGTCGGATGAAGAATTGCGTTCTTTACCGGATGAAAACGGGAAAATTGAAACAACGTGTAGCTTTTGTGATAATGTGTATACTTTCACGACACAAGATATGGAACGCTTGATCAACGACCGAAAATAATTTTAAAAAAATCAAAAAATCAGTTGACAATCAAGCGCTTATGTAGTATTATAGTTAGCGTCGTTGGTGGCGAACGCTTTACGGAAGCATAGCTCAGCTGGTAGAGCACCTGCCTTACAAGCAGGGGGTCACAGGTTCGAGCCCTGTTGTTTCCACCAAATATGGCCCGGTAGTTCAGCTGGTTAGAACGCTAGCCTGTCACGCTAGAGGTCGACGGTTCGAGCCCGTTCCGGGTCGCCATATTTGCCTCTGTAGCTCAGTCGGTAGAGCAGGGGACTGAAAATCCCCGTGTCATTGGTTCGATTCCGATCGGAGGCACCATTTTTGCGGCTTTAGCTCATCTGGTAGAGCGCCACCTTGCCAAGGTGGAGGTAGCGAGTTCGAGCCTCGTAAGCCGCTCCATCCGAAAAAAACGTCGTAAGACGTTTTTTTCATCCCTGGCGACATAGCCAAGCGGTAAGGCATGGGTCTGCAAAACCCTGATTCCCCGGTTCAAATCCGGGTGTCGCCTCCAAAAAGAAAACCATCCCTTGTGGATGGTTTTTCTTTTTGGCTTTTTAATACGGTTTGTGCTTTGTAACACCACAGCTATCGCCGTGCTTTACCGACTGAGCAAGCTCAGTTGGTAGTTTCCGCCCGAACGCTCACGGTGTGAGGAGGAGTGAGGAGCGGAAAGGCGCCGCGGTCGAAAGTTGCCCTCGCCCCAAAAGGTAAGCAACTTTCGGGCACCGCAAGAGTCGACTGTACAAACAAACAGCAAGATAAACCCTTGGCAGTCTGATAAAATCACGTTCGAGCCCTGTTTGAGGCGCCAAACGAAAATCCGTTCTCGAAAGAGGGCGGATTTTTGTTTGTATTATTCACTATTCATTTTTCATCATTCATTATTCATTAAATAAGGAACGGATTTTCAAATTAATAGTGAAAAATGAAGTCGCTTCGCTGATGAATAATGAATAATTATTGCGGCATCACCGCTTTTATGCTATAATACATCTAAGGTGGTGATCATATGAAAAAACTTTTGCTATTACCAACAACCTTATTTCCGTACACGGTGTGCTTGTGTTTAGGATATGGCTTTATTGCTCAAAGTTTTTCTAATACAACGATAGAAATTCTTGGCATTTTTGCCTTTGTTATGTTGGTGCTTTCTTTTGTATGTAATTTGATTTATGTTTTCGCTACGAAACAAAATTCCGCTAAAGAATTAATAAAAACCGCATTTTTAATTAAGGCAGTACATATACCTACCTATATATTGATATTTGTATTAGGCGTTTTAATGGGATTAATGTTTTTTATGACATTCCCGTTTATTTTACTCTTAATAATTATTGATTTGCTAACTCTTTGGATAAGTGGAATGATAAGCGTATATTCACTTGCGAAATCGTTAAAAGAGGGAGGGCTTTGTTCTAAACCGCTTTTAATAGTGGCTATGGTTTGTCAGTTCTTTTTTTGTGCCGACATAATCAGTCTGTTTGTGATTAAGATTGCAACAAAGAATAATACTCAGAAAAAGTAAGTATATAATTTGTAAATACTAGAGAGATTCAGGTTTTTAGACCAGTTCCATTTTGAGTATCGGTCTCAAACGACAATCCGTTCTCGCAAGAGGGCGGATTTTTGTTTGTATTATTCATTTTTCAATATTCATCATTCATTATTCATTAAACGAGAACGGATTTCCGAATGAATAATGAAGAATGAAGTCGCTTCGCTGATGAATAATGAATAATTATTGCGGCTTCGCCGCTTTTATGCTATAAGAAAAAGCCGTGAATTTCACGGCTTATTTTTGTATATTTGGGTTATTTGTTCTATCAAGTAAATAATCAATTGAAACATCATAAAAATTGGCTAATTTTATTAAAACTTCTGCAGTTAAAGAAATTACCCCAGTTTCGTATTGTGAATAGGTGTTTTGAGAAACATTTAAATATTTTGCAATATCTTTCTGTTTGATATCGTTATCTTCTCTGATTTCTCGTAAATTTCTAAATTGCATAATAATCACCTCATAATTATTATGCAATATCTGTAATAAAGATATTGACATTTATCTGTAATACAGATATAATTACGTTGTATGTGGTTGAAGTTATGTGTTTTCAGAGTGTGTGACTTCGGTTGCACACACTTTTTATTTGGAGGAAAATGTTTTATGAAAAGAATTCTAATTATATTTATGGTCCTATGTTGCTTATTGATTCTTGCTGCTTGCACTCAAAATCAGGCTTATACTATATGCACATCCTGTGGAGAACAGGTTGTAGAAGATTCAAAATATTGTCCTGAGTGTGGGAAAATCATTGACAAGTCACAAAAAGAGCCTGTTGATTATACAATACTCGATTCTGGAATTTGCAGTTCAAATGTCCGATGGGAAATAAGGTCAGATGGCACATTGTATGTATCTGGTAATGGACCAATTCCAAATTACACAAATAGTGAAATAGCCCCTTGGAAAGCATCTGCGGTTTGTTCTGAAATTACAGATGCATTAATAAGTGATGGAATAACTGGCATTGGAAAAAATGCGTTTTATAATATGTCTCTATCAAGTATAACTTTCGGACATAATGTTATTACATATAATGGGTATGGTGGTCGCTATTCTGTAAAAACGGCATATATACCAGCCGCTATGAAAGGTATAAGTTATTTCTTAGATAATACTTCAAGTAATCAGTCTATGACTATCTATTATG
>JAZRZU010000026.1:0-51131 GCA_045601465.1 Acutalibacteraceae bacterium | reverse complement strand
CCACGATATTATTGATGGGGCGCATACCCGCCGTACGCAAACAATCTTTTATCCAATCGGGGGATTGTCCGATGCGTAAATTTCGTACGATCCGTCCCATATAACGGGGGCAAAGATCGTAGTTTTTCACCGTAATGTCGATGTGTTCTCGGATGTTGCCACCGGCTGTTTTGTAAACCGGTACAGGGGCATGAAAATCTTGCTTTAACGCAACGGCGATCTCACGAGCCACACCCAACACGCTTTGGCAGTCGGGGCGGTTGGCGGTGATCTTGAAATCAATGACGACATCGTTGAGATGCAACACCTCACGCATATCGGTACCGGTGGGTACATCGTCATGCAAAATCAAAATACCGTGGACTTCGGCGCCGGAGTAATCCGATTCTTTCAAACAAAGCTCTTCACCCGAGCACAGCATACCGTCGGACGGCAGTCCACGCAGCTTACCACGCTTGATATGCGTGCCGTTTGGAAGATGCGAATCGTGTAATGCGGCAGGCACCAACGCCCCTTCATAGACGTTTTGCGCACCGGTGATGATTTGAATGGTTTCTCCGTTTCCAATGTCCATTTGACAAATTTGGAGTTTATCCGCATCGGGATGTTTTTCAAGTTTTGTGATCCGTGCCGTTACGACGTTGGACATTGTGGCAGACAGATCTTCAATGCTTTCTACCTCAAAACCGCTGAGGATCATTTTATCACACAGTTCGTCAACCGATACCGGGATATCCACATAGCGTTTGAGCCAATTCAGTGAAATTTTCATACGGCAACCCTCTCCTTAAAACTGTTCCAAAAACCGCTGGTCGTTTTCAAACAGCAGACGAATATCGCTGATTTTATACCGTGTGGTGGTTAAGCGGTCAAGACCGATACCGAATGCAAAACCGGTATATTCTTCGGGGTCGATACCGCAACCCGCAAGCACACGGGGATGTACCATACCGGCACCGAGGATCTCGATCCAACCGGAGCCTTTGCACACACGGCAACCCTTACCGCCGCACTCGGAACAGGTGACGTCCACCTCAACGCTCGGCTCGGTGAACGGGAAGAAGGAGGGGCGGAATTTTACCTGCGTATCGGGTCCGTAGATCTCATGCGCAAACTGTTCCAAAACCCCTTTTAGGTCACACAGCGTGATGCCCTTGTCTACCACTAAGCCCTCAACCTGATGGAAAACGGGGGAGTGGGTTGCGTCTACCTCATCCGCACGGAACACACGACCGGGACAGATGATACGGATAGGAGGCTTACGCTGCTCCATCGTACGGATCTGAGCAGCCGACGTTTGGGTACGCAGCAACAGGTTTTCGGCTAAATAGAAAGTATCCTGCATATCACGTGCCGGATGGTCTTTCGGGACGTTCAACGCTTCAAAGCAGTAGTGTTCGGTTTCCACCTCGGGACCGTCCACGACGTCAAATCCCATTGACTGGAAGATATCGATTAAATCATTTAATACAATATTTAAAGGATGCAATCCGCCTTGCTTTGCTTTGGTGCCGGGCAAGGTGACGTCCAGTGTTTCTTCCTTTAATTGTTTTTCCTTTAACAATGCCGCCATGGCATGCTCACGCTCGGAAAGGGCGGATTCCAATTCGCTGCGCAGTTGGTTGATGAGCTGACCCATTTGGGGACGTTCTTCTGCCGGAATGGCACCCATGCCACGCAACAACTCGGTCACTTCACCTTTTTTGCCCAGCAACCGCACACGGAATTCTTCCAAGGCTTTGGGCGTATCCAAAGTCGCTAATTCACCGAGCGCACGAGTACGCAGGGCTTGCAATTTCTCTTTCATAACAGCCTCCTAAAAATAAAAAACTCCGTCCCATGATAAACAGGGACGAAGACGTTCTCCGTGGTACCACCCACATTTCCGCCGTATATCGACGGACACTCAAAAACCAATAACGAGGTCAACCGTCAACACCTACTATCTGCAAAGAGTTCAGCGTTGCCACTCGGGAGTGAACTTCCGCAATCTCCTGTGCAGGTCGCTTTCAGCCCACGACGACCCTCTCTGCGGCACCGTTTTTTTGCGTACTCTCTCCGTCACAGCGTTTCACAACTACCAGTATACCAGTTTTTTCAAAAAAAGCAAGCAATAGTTTTATAAATTGGTTTACAGAAAAATAATTTTGTGGTATACTATCTCCAAATATAGTGTCGAGGGGTGAGAGCATGATATCGGTTGTGACTTCCGGAAAGGGCGGCGCAGGTAAATCTACGGTTTGTGCAGGCATTGGCTGTGCGCTTGCGCATCGAGGGCGTCGTGTATTGTTGGTGGACGGCGATGCAGGACTGCGCAGCTTGGATGTCATGCTGGGCATTGCCGGTACGGCGGTGTACGATATTGCCGACGTGCTGTCCGGCGATTGCCAGCCGGGAAATGCGATCTACCCCTCGCCGATCTGCCCAAACGTATTTGTGCTGCCGGCGCCGGTGGAACTGGAAAAACTGGCATCACCGACCGATATGGCAAGCGTTTGTCGTGGCTTTTCTCGGTACTATGACGAGGTGATTATCGATTGTCCTGCCGGCATCGGCCGTGGGTTTGAAACGGCTGTTGCGGGTGCCGACCGTGCCTTTGTCGTGACCACACCGGATATGGTGTGTGCGAGAGATGCGCAGATCATCGCCCGTATTCTTCGCAAACGCAACATTCCCGCACGGCTGATCATTAACCGCCTGCGTCCCGAACCCATCACACGTGGCCTCATGCCGGATATCGATGAGTTGATCGATACGGCGGGATTGCAGCTCATCGGGGTCTTGCCGGAGGATGAAGACGTAGCGGTTGCCAATGCGTATGGTAAACCGCTGCCGGTTGAATCCACGGCGGGGACTTGTTTTGCGAACATTGCAGGACGTTATGTAGGAGACGATATTCCGCTTTATGATTTTAAGCGGAAGCGGTCGTGATTTTGTGAAAAGGAGAGATTTGTATGAACATTGCTTTGATTGCCCATGATGCAAAAAAAGAGTTGATGGTACAGTTTTGTATTGCATATTGCGGTATTCTCAGTCATCATAACCTGTGTGCTACCGGTACGACAGGCAAAATGGTGGCAGAGGCGACCGGTTTACAGATAACACGGTATCTAAGCAGCGCACAAGGCGGTGCTCAGCAAATTTTTGCTCGCATTGCGTGCGATGAGATCGACCTGTTGTTGTTTTTCCGTGATCCCATGGCAAGCAAAGATAATGACCAAAATGATAACGATATGTTTCGCCTTTGTGATATGCGGAATATCCCGGTTGCGACCAACATCGCTTCTGCCGAAGTGTTGATTCGTGGCTTGGAACGGGGCGATTTGGATTGGCGTAATATTGTCAACCCCACTAACAGAGTATAAAAAAGGGGACGAAAAAGATGGCTTTGATAACAAAGGCGGTTCGGGGAACGCAGGATATCCTACCCTCCGAAAGTCATGAGTGGCAGTATGTGGAACGTACGGCATTGCAGATTGCCCGTGACCACGGCTACCATGAGATCCGCACACCGGTATTTGAACATACCGAACTGTTTCAGCGTTCGGTAGGGGAAACCACCGACGTGGTGCAAAAGGAAATGTATACGTTTGAAGATAAAGGCGGCCGTTCCATCACCTTGCGTCCGGAAGGAACAGCGGGTGCGATGCGTCTGTTACTGGAACATGGATTGCACAACGAGGCATTACCCATTAAGACCTCGTACGTCACCTCTTGCTATCGGTACGAAAAACCGCAGGCGGGACGGTTGCGTGAGTTCCATCAGTTCGGTATTGAATGTTTTGGAACAGCTTCGCCCGCTGCGGATGCGGAAGTAATTGCGGTGGCGCACCATGTGCTGAAAGCTCTTTCGGTCACCGGTGTTTCGTTGCATATCAATTCCATCGGTTGCCCCCATTGCCGCAAGGCATATCACGAGGCGTTGCAATCGTATTTTGAGGCGAAGAAGGATACGTTGTGCGAAACCTGTCAAGACCGTTTGGGTCGTAACCCCATGCGTATTTTGGATTGTAAGTCGCCGATCTGTGCAGCGATTGCAGCAGAGGCTCCCGTCATTGTGGATTATCTGTGCGATGATTGCCGTGAACACTTTGTACAGGTACAGGAGTATTTGACGGCGGCAAACATCGAATTTTCGCTTGATCCGCATATTGTGCGGGGCTTGGATTATTATACCCGTACCGTATTTGAATTCGTGTCGGATGCACTCGGCGCCCAAGCGGTGGTGTGCGGCGGCGGTCGGTATGACGGGTTGTGTGAGGAGCTGGGTGGTCCGCATCTGCCGTCACTTGGTTTTGGCATGGGCTTGGAACGCTTACTCATGGTACTGCGTGCGCAAAACGCACCCATTCCCGAAGAACCGGTCTGCGATTTGTATTTTGCCTCGATGGGAGAGGCGGCTGCCAAACGCTGTTTTGCGCTGGCAAATCAACTGCGAGAAGGCGGTGTGGCGGTAGAATGTGATACCGTGGGACGTGGTTTAAAAGCGCAGATGAAATATGCGAACAAACGAAAAGCATTGTATACCATTGTGGTAGGGGACACCGAACTGGAAACAGGGAAAGCAAACCTCAAAGATATGAATAGCGGCGAGCTGACCGAGGTAGACTTGGACGAAGGATTGTATACGGTGTTATACAATAAGTCGTTAGACCGTCAATTTGCCGATGTGACACAGTTGCTGGGAGAGATGTAAATGGAAACCATTAAAGGGATGAAACGTACCCGCTATTGCGGTGACTTCCGTCGTGAACACGACGGTGAGACCGCCACGGTATTTGGATGGGTGCAGCGTCAACGTGACCTTGGACAGCTGATCTTTATCGATTTACGTGACCGCACCGGTATTGTGCAGCTTGCCTTTGATGAGGCAACTGCACGGGATGTGTTCGATAAAGCGTTCACGGTACGTGGGGAATACGTGCTGGCCGCCACCGGTAAAGTGCGGATTCGTTCGTCTATTAACCACGAGATCCCGACGGGTGAGGTGGAGATTGCTGTCACTGATCTGCGCATCCTCAATAAAGCGGAAACCCCGCCGTTTGAAATCGTGGAAAATTCCAATACGGCGGAGGCTATGCGCCTGAAATATCGGTATTTGGATCTGCGCCGTCCCGATTTACAGCGCAACCTACTGGTTCGCCATAAAATTGCCAAGGCGACCCGTGATTACTTTGATGCACAGGGCTTTATCGAGTTGGAAACCCCGATTTTGGTGCGTTCCACTCCGGAAGGCGCACGTGACTTTTTGGTGCCTTCACGGGTGCACAAGGGAGAATTTTATGCGCTTCCGCAGTCACCCCAGCTGTATAAACAGTTGTCGATGGTGGCGGGATTTGACCGCTATTTCCAGTTGGCACGTTGCTTCCGAGATGAGGATTTACGTGCAGACCGTCAACCGGAATTTACCCAGATCGATCTCGAAATGTCCTTCGTGGACGTAGAAGATGTCTTGGAAATCGGAGAAGGCTTTATCAAGTATGTTTTCAAAGAAATCTTAGACGTGGATATTCCGTTGCCACTGCCCCGTATGACCTATACCGATGCCATGGAGCGTTTCGGTTCGGATAAACCCGATACCCGCTTCGGCATGGAATTGTGCGACGTCAGCGATGTTGTCAAAGACTGTGGCTTTGGTGTGTTCACCTCAGCCATTGAAGCAGGCGGAAGCGTACGGGGTATCGTCGCCAAAAATGCGGTCAAGACCATTTCCCGTAAAGAGATTGATAAATTGACCGAACACGCCAAAGGCATCGGCGCTAAGGGCCTTGCTTGGGTACGCTGGACAGAGGAGGGGATTTCTTCTTCGTTTGGCAAATTCCTCACCGAGGAGACCATGCAAGCGTTGTTGCAAAAGCTTGGTGCTGAACAAGGCGACGTGGTGGTATTGGTGGCGGATGCCGTCTCCAAATTGGTGCTCACCGTTTTGGGTGCGTTACGTTTGGAACTGGCGGATAAGCTCGCTATCAAGCGTGAAGGCTTTAATTTGTTATGGATCATCAACTTCCCGTTCTTTGAGTGGGATGCGGAGCAAAACACCTGGGTTGCTATGCACCATCCCTTCACCTCGCCGCTGGATGAATGTATCCCGTATTTGGATACCGATCCGGCTCGTGTGTTTGCAAAAGCCTATGACTTGGTGCTCAATGGTATCGAGATGGCAAGCGGATCAATTCGCATCACCAATCCCGAACTGCAAAGGCAGATGTTCCGTGCGCTCGGCTTGTCGGACGAGGTATCCCATGCGAAATTCGGCTATCTGTTGGATGCGTTCCAATACGGCGCTCCTCCGCATGGCGGTATGGCACTGGGACTGGATCGTCTGGTGATGCAGATGCTCGGTGCTTCTACTTTGCGTGATGTCGTGGCATATCCCAAAGTACAAAACATGACCGAACTGATGACGCAATGTCCCTCCTCGGTAGATGAGGCGCAGCTCGGTGAGCTGGGATTGTCCCTGCTGGCAGGCGACGAATAACGAATAAAAAGGCCCGTGTGTTGAGCATTCAACACACGGGCTTTTTTGTTATCTTCTTACATCATCGGTTTGGACGGAAAAAGCGGTTGTATACGATCACACCAACGATCAACATTCCCGCAATGCCACAAGCAATGAGGAATTGGGTGAGAGCGGTGTTCGTCGTGGGAGCAGCTACAACATCACCGTTATCCATCATGGAGTAGAATTTCCATTCGATCAGATCATCCGTTGACCAACCCTCGCCTGTGTAGGTATAATCACAGCGTAAGGTAATGGAGTAGGTAACCGCTGAACTGGGCGCCAGGTCGCAGTTCATTGACAGAGCGCCTTTATCGTTAATATGACTGTATTGTCCGTCATATAACACGGTATTCCCTTGCTTTACGGTGATATGCAAATGGTTGAGATACTGTAACGCTTGGTCATTGTTGTACGGGAACTGAACGGTATACAAGCCGATTTTTTGGTTGGTATTGGTGGCGTTGCTGATCGTAAAGGTGCCGATTTGCGAGATCGTTTCGCCGGCTTTTAACTGGGGGTTTTCCCAAAAGGCCGGTTCCTCTTTGATGGTGAATGCCAACGAACCGTCATCAAGAGTCCCCAGCGTATAAGTCTGCGTGACACCCACGGCGCTTACCGGAAGTGCCAAACACACCAAGATGATACAAAGCAGAAATACGGATACTTTTTTCATGGATGATCCTCCTCGGCGCTTTCTAAGGATTTTTTACGGAGAAGGCTGAGTACCAGCGATAAGATCAGTACCAGTACCACGCTGCATCCGATTACAGTCAATACGATCGGTGACAACCCGAACAATCCTTGCTCAGCACCGACCACTCCTGCGTTTAAGTTGTTCCCGTTTGGCTTGGTGGCTAACGTTTCCTTGTCGGCAGGGACCGTTACACCTTTGATAGGTGCCTGTTTTTCGGCTAACAAGGCGATTTGATTGTCGTCCAATACCTCGGTGTATAACAGAGCCTCGTCGATTAAGCCGTTAAATTGTGCATCACCCTCAAACTCGCTTCCGATTACGAAACGGTAAGGGTCCATTTCATCAACCTCAAAATTTTGGAAAGCGTGTTCGGCATACACCACACCGTCGATATACAGCGCAAGACGGGTGTCCGATAAGGTGACCGCCACGTGATGCCATTCGTTCACCGCTAACGCTGAACTGGTGTTGGCGGATACTTTGTGGTGTAGCGAAAGGGGTTCGACCTGAGGATCTTCCAACGTGAGCTGTATACCGTTTAATTGTAAAGCATCGTCTTGATTGTGGGGGGAGAGCAAAAGACAATGATTTTCGTTTTTATAAACCGACAGTAAGCGTTGCTGCTTGGCACCGGTGTTTCCCTTCCAATTTACCCATGCAGAGAAGGTAAAAGCCGAGAGCTTTTTGACCTCAGCGGTGGCGAGACGTAGGTGTTGGGTGATCCCATCCAGTTGTAACGCTTTCCCGCTGATACCGCCGTCTACCCATGTGAACGAGGAGGGATCTACCTTTTGCTTCTTCATCACGTAGTACACGTCTTTGGATAAGGTGTCCGGTTCGGTAACAAAACGGATTGCAGACGGCCCCTCTTGAAGCGGAACGGTCGTTGTTGCGGCCGTTTCGGTTGTTGTATTTGACTCCACGGCGGGTTTTTGGACGGGTGCCGCCGGTTTTTCCGAAACGGTTGTCGTCGTTGTCGGCTGTGTGGTAGTCGTTGTATCTACGGTCGTGGTCGTGGTCGTGGTTTCCACCGTTGTTTCCACGGTTGTGGTGGGTTCTGCTATTGTTGTGGTCGTTTCCTCTGCTGCAACGGAAAACGCACAAGCAGAAATCAAAGCCACGACTGTAAGTAAAGCTGTCAAAGAGTGATAAAATTTATGAAACCGCACACGAATGCCTACCTTTCTTTATCGATAATATTTGTAATACCCGACGACGGTTACTCGCTTACCGGTTACTTGGTCGTCGCCGGTAATGAGCACACCGTTTCGACTCATCAGTTCGCCACATTCGGCAGAGGAGATGGGACAGGAAAACGGAATGGAACCGTCGGAAAACCGCAATTCCAGTTGCTCGGTTGCCGCACAAATGCGTCCGTCCTTGCCAATTACGACCTCTCCTGTGGGGTCACGGCGTACCGCATAGGTGATAAGCTTCCCGTCAAGCACGGCAAAAGCCGATGGTTGCGGTTCTGCTTGTTTTTTAAAAGGCCACCGCATAACGCCCTCCTGATTTCTTGTTACGAGTTACGTATTATTGTACTCTTTTCTATGGTTTCTGTCAATAAAAAGCAGAGCAGTTTCATACTGCTCTGTCTTTTATGCGATCGTTTTTGTTCGGTTAGGACTTTTTTGCCGCTTTTCCACACGAAGGAAACCACCGAAAGGTCATTGGCCAAAGCACGCCGCCCACCATGACCATTAAGAAATACCGTACAAGCCTTGCCGCCAACGAACCCGCAAACAGGGCATCCAGCGGGGCACGCAGTACTTCCTTTACCACCAACACCGCCACGAGACCGCCTACCGCTTTGAGAATCTGCGCCCACCATACGGCTTTTGTGTCAAAATGCGTATAGCGAATATCCACTATATAGGTCAACAAAAGACCGAATGCACAACCCGTAAGGGTAAAGGCATTTTTTTGTGCCGATTCGAGATTGTGTATCACCGCTTGTTCATATACTTCGGCGGGGAAGGGGTAAAAACACACAAAGCACAAAAAGGAAAGCACCAGTGCTGTTAAGGTGAGCAAAATCGCAACCATCGTTTTGGGAGATGTTTCGGCTTTTTTGAAAAGCGGATATCCCAATACCACTAACAACGTTGCAATGAGGATGGATACCAGGACGTCTGCCGGTGTGTGTACACCGAGATACATACGAGAAAACGGCACCAGCACACATAAAGCGAGCATGGCGATACGCAACCCTCGTTTTTGATTCCAGCGGGCAATCCCGCCAAACAAACCCACCGAAGTTTGGGTGTGACCGCTGGGGAACGAGTATCCGGCAGCGGCATCTTCTGCTGTTTTGACGATGGTAAAATTCGGGTCACGAACCCACGGACGAGGGATACGAAACAGCATTTTTAAAAACTGATTGATGACGGTACCGATAAATCCGATGGACAGTAAAAAATACCCTTGGTACTTGTCAACACACCAAAAAATGACCATGCCCACCACCATGAATACCGTTTCTTCACCACACAAGGTCACGATGGAAAAGAAGACGTCAAACACGGAATTGCGGATGGATTCCAATGCATACAAAAAAGCCATGACCCGAACCTCCTTTGCTGTAATGAGTATATCATAATCGGTTATATTTTCAATGTTTTTTTGTTGCAAGGTGGGCAAAATATCGTTACAATGATAAAGGGGGTGAAAACGATGTCGGTTTTTGAACGAATCTACGAGGTGGTACGACAGATCCCATCAGGCAAGGTCGCCACCTACGGGCAGATTGCCCTAATGGCAGGAAATCCACGGTGGGCGAGGGTCGTCGGCTATGCGCTGCACGTCAATCCGGACCCGTTTGTCATTCCTTGTCACCGTGTGGTCAATCGTGACGGTCGTTTAGCTGCTTCTTTTGCATTCGGCGGACAAGACGCTCAACGAGATCTCCTGGAACAAGAAGGCATCACCTTTGAACCCGACGGAAGCGTTGATCTGTCACGGTACCGTTGGCTGCCTTGACTTTTTTATCGGTCTGTTATATCATACCCAAAAAACACTGCGAAAAAAATCGAAGCTTTGTTTTCCGTTTAATGGAGGAAGTATACATGACACCTGCTCAGAGGATTCGGAATACGCAACTGTTTTTATTCGATATGGCCGGCACGCTGTACTTGGAGGATACGTTATACGATTTTACCATCGACCTGTTAAACACCATACGGCAGACCGGACGACGCTATCTGTTTGTCACCAACAACTCTGCCAAAAGTGTGCAAGACTACTGCAAAAAACTAGAAAAGCTGGGGATAGCGGCGGAATATGAGGATTTTTTGACCTCGTCACAAGCGGCCGCCTATTATCTGAAAAACCATCACCCGAATGCGCGGTTATACGTGTGCGGCACGACGTCTTTTAAAGAGGAATTACTGCGTGAGGGCTTTACCATTACCGAATGCCTTGACGACACCGATTGCGTGGTCATGGGCAACGATACCGAATTGACTTTCCAAAAATTATATGACGTTTCGAAATTGCTGTTGACCCGTCCGAACATACCGTATATCGCAACGAATCTCGATTATGTTTGCCCCACGTCGTTTGGATGCGTACCGGATTGCGGCAGCTTTTGTGAGATGCTGTATACCGTGTCTAATCGCCGCCCGATCGGGGTGGGCAAACCCTCTCCTTTAATGTTGCAACTAGCGATGGAACGTACCGGCTATACCGCCCAACAAACGGCAATGGTTGGTGACCGCATCTATACCGATGTCAAAAGCGGGTTAAATGCGGGTGTGCTGGCAATTTTGGTCATGAGTGGGGAAACTACCCAAGCAATATTGGATGCCTCTGCCGATCGTCCGGATCTGGTGCTGGACAGCGCTGCCGAGATCTTAAAGGCTTTGAAAGCGGATGCTATGTAAAAAGGCGAAATTTGAGGCTTTACATTTGTAAAAGAATTTGATATACTGGGGAAAAGGAAACGCAAAGAACGAGAGAAGTAACACGGAGCAGGTCTTTTCAGAGAGCATTCGGTTGGTGCGAGGATGCAAGAACACCGTGTGAATACACTCGGGAGTGGCCGCCTGAATCAAAGTAGGGTGGGACGGGATGCGCCCGTTACAGCGTGTGAGTGCCGAGTACGGCACTCCGTGAGGAAGAGCTTGTGAGAGCTCTTTGTTCAGAGGTGGTACCGCAACTGTTGCCCTCTGTAGCATTCGCTACGGAGGGTTTTATTATTTTTCGAGGTGAGTTATATGAAAATCTATGAAGAGTTGGTTGCACGTGGCTTAATCGCACAGGTGACCGACGAGAGCGAAATTCGCGAGTTGATCAATAATGGAAAAGCAACCTTTTATATCGGGTTTGACCCCACCGCCGACTCGTTGCACGTCGGTCATTTCATGGCGCTTTGCTTAATGAAACGGTTGCAAATGGCAGGCAACCGACCCGTTGTATTGCTCGGCGGCGGTACCGGCTATATCGGCGACCCGTCCGGTCGTAGCGATCTGCGGGCCATGCTGTCCCCTGAAACGATCGAGCATAACTGCGAGTGCTTTAAAAAACAGATGGAACGGTTTATCGACTTTGACGGCGAAAACGGTGCCATTGCCGTCAATAACGCTGACTGGTTATTAAAGCTCAACTACGTTGAACTGTTGCGTGAGGTAGGGGCTTGCTTCTCGGTTAACAATATGCTCCGTGCCGAGAGCTATAAACAACGCATGGAAAAGGGCCTGTCCTTTTTAGAGTTTAACTACATGGTCATGCAGTCGTACGACTTTTACCACCTGTATAAAACCTACAACTGTAATATGCAGTTTGGCGGCGACGACCAATGGTCCAATATGTTGGGCGGTACCGAGCTCATTCGCCGTAAGCTCGGTAAAGATGCGTATGCCATGACCATCACTTTGTTGATGAATTCCGAGGGCAAAAAGATGGGCAAAACTGCCAACGGCGCCGTGTGGCTGGACGCTAACAAAACCTCTCCGTTTGAATTCTATCAATATTGGCGCAACGTTGGAGATCAAGATGTTCTCAAATGTATTCGTATGCTGACGTTTATTCCGCTCCCCGAAATTGAGGCAATGGAATCGTGGGAAGGTGCTGAGCTGAACAAAGCAAAGGATATTTTGGCATATGAACTCACCAAACTGGTACACGGTGAAGCCGAAGCTGACAAAGCACGTACCGCATCGCAAGCCCTGTTTGCGGGCGGCGCGGACGATTCGGATATGCCGACTACGACCTTGTCCGCCGCTGACTTGACCGATAACGCGATTGGTATTTTGGATCTGTTACTTCGTTGCGGTCTATTGGATTCCAAAAGTGAAGCACGTCGTTTGGTATTGCAAGGCGGTGTCAGCGTCAACGATGAAAAGGTCACGCAGATCGACACAGCCTACACGGCGGAGGATCTGAAAAATGGTCTGAAAATCCGCAAGGGTAAAAAGGTATACCATAAAGCGGTTATGGATTGAGTGCCATAAAACACCGAAAAAAGCGTCTGTCCGCGGACATACGCTTTTTTATATAAATTGTTGATACTGTGCGACCGCCAAAGCGTCGCACCGTTCATTTTCGGGATGGCCTTGGTGTCCGTGTACCCAATGAAAGGATACGTTGTGTAAAGCCGTCAACGTCAGTAACGTATCCCATAGATCGGCATTGAGTGCCGGCTTTTTATCGGCTTTTCGCCAACCGTTTTTCTTCCAGCTCGCCGCCCAACCTTTTTCGATGCCGTTGACTACGTACTGCGAATCGGTGGTGATAACCACTTCACAGCGTTCGTTGAGGGCTTTTAATCCTTCAATAACGGCGGTGAGCTCCATGCGGTTGTTGGTGGTTTGCTTCTCACCGCCGCAAAGCTCTTTTTCATGTGTTCCGTAGCGTAAAATGGCTGCCCAGCCTCCCGCACCGGGGTTGCCGGAGCAAGCACCATCGGTAAATAATTCAACGTGTTTCATGCCGAATCCTCACTTTCACAGGCATGAGGATATTGTAGCAAAAAAAATTGTATAACGCAAGTCTAATTCGTTTGTGTTGTGCCATACTTTACTTGACAAGTAAAGCTTTACCAAGTATAATCATAGTAACAATGTGTACGGAAAGCGCAATACCCTTTTTTGATGTGTTCGGACCATATGACCAGATACAGCCTCACGATATGTGTGAGGCTTAATTTCGATTTATGAAACGGAGGATTTGAATGACAACAGAACAAACGAAACAAACAAAAAGACAATCTCAACCCAAGCAAAAATCCGGCTCCCACAAGCCGACTTCCCGTTCGGAACAGCCGACGGAACATAAGGAAAAGAAAACGACCCGCCAGCCGGCGAGACGCTATAATAATCGCACGCAAAAGAATAAAGAACAAAAACCGACCTTGCCGGTGCATATTACACCGCTTGGCGGGTTGAATGAAATCGGCAAAAATATCACCCTGTTTGAATATGGAAACGACGCTTTCTTGATCGATTGCGGCATGGCATTTCCCGATGAAGATCTGCTCGGCGTTGACATCGTGTTACCGGATTTTACCCATGTGGAAAAGGTCAAAGACCGTATTCACGGCATCGTGATTACGCACGGCCACGAAGACCATATCGGCGCCTTACCGTATCTCCTCAAACAGATGATTTTCCCGATTTACGGTACCAAACTTACCATTGCGCTGATCGATGCCAAGCTCAAAGAACACGGCTTGTCGGGGAAAGTACCGCTGCACGTGGTAGCACCCGGCGATGTGGTCAAGTTTAACCAGCTTTCGGTTGAGTTTATCAATGTCAACCATTCCATTCCCGATGCGGTGGCATTGGGTATTAAGACCCCTCTCGGCTACGTGGTGCATACCGGTGACTTTAAAATCGATTGTACACCCATCATGGGGGATATGATCGACCTTCCTCGTTTAGGCGAACTCGGTAAAGAAGGTGTGCTTGCCTTGCTGGCTGACTCCACCAACGTCGAGCGTCCCGGCTATACCGCCAGCGAACGGGTGGTAGGCGAGAGCTTTGCCGGCTTATTCAAAAAAGCCGAAAACAAGCGTATTATTATCGCAACCTTTTCTTCCAACCTACCCCGTATCCAGCAGATCATTGATGCGGCGGTACGGGACGGCAGAAAAGTGGCGATCTCTGGTCGCAGCATGATCAATAACGTGACCATTGCACAGGAACTTAACTATCTCACCATGCCGGAAGGTTTGCTTGTGGATATTGAGATGATCAATCGGTATCCCAAGGATAAAATGACCATTATCACTACCGGAAGCCAGGGGGAACCGATGTCTGCGTTGGCACGTATGGCATTTTCCGACCATCGTCAGGTCGAGGTCGGTCCCGATGATTATATTATCATTTCGGCTACTCCAATTCCCGGCAACGAAAAAACCGTCAGCAAGGTTGTCAATGAACTGATGAAACGTGGATGTGACGTCGTGTATGAAAAGATGTACGATGTTCACGTTTCAGGTCACGCTTGCCAGGAAGAATTAAAACTGATTCACGGCATTACCAAACCGAAATTCTTTATCCCGGTTCACGGAGAATATAAACATCTGCAAAAGCATGCCGCCCTGGCGAAAAGCATGGGTATGCCGGCGAAAAACGTGCTGGTGACTGAGATCGGTAAGGTTGTGGAGATAACGGCAGATAAGCTGTCGGTGGTAGGTTCTGTCCCTGCAGGCCGTGTCATGGTGGACGGCCTTGGCATTGGGGATGTCGGCAGTATCGTACTGCGTGACCGTAAACACTTGGCGCAGGACGGCTTGATCGTTGTGGTTGCTACCATCGATCCCATTATGGGTCAGGTGGTATCGGGACCGGATCTGGTGTCCCGTGGATTTGTCTATGTCCGAGAAGCTGAGGAATTGATGGAGGAATCCAAAGCGATTGCTCGTTGCGTATTGGAGGAATGTTGTGAGCGCAATGCCCACGACTGGTCTACCATGAAAGCACGTGTGCGGGATGAATTATCCCGTATGCTGTTCCAAAAAACAAAACGTCGGCCGATGATCTTGCCGATTATTATGGAAAACTGAGAATTAAGAAAGGAGGGGTGACGGTGAAACAAAAACACATTTGGTCGGTATCTCCGGTTATCCTTGTCTTTTTCATTCTGTCGCTTCTCTTAAACTTAACGTTACTGTTTTTAAATCGCACGGTTTTTCTGATCGCATTGGCCGTATCCCTGATTGCATGGGGGTATGGCATTTGGCGGTTCACCTATCTCAAACGAGACGTGCGGCGGTATCTGCTTAGCTTGACCGACCGCTTAAACCAGCAAGACCGCACGGCACTGGAATCCACACCGCTTCCGGTAGCGGTCGTGTCGGATGCCAGTGAGTTTGTGTGGTACAACGATGTATTCCGCCGTGAAGTGTTGCGTGGAAACGATTTGCTGGGTGAACCGTTTGAAAGCGTTTTCACAGACCTGTCGGTCGGGAAATTAGCGGGTCGAGTACTGCCCAACGTGTCCTGCGGTGACAAGACCTTCACCGTATACGTCAGTAAATTGCGGGTACACGACGAAGTTTCATATGTACTGTATTGTTTTGACCATACGGAACTCAGCCGTATTTCCACCGAGTATACGCTCAGCCGTCCCGTGGTCCTCTCGCTGTATCTGGATAATGCTGATGAAGTTATGAAAAATTTGCGTGACAGCGAGCGAACCCAACTTTTCTCTCAGGTTGACGTGCTGCTGGAAAATTGGGCGAATACCCATAACGGGTTGTTCCGTAAAAGCAAAACCGAACGGTTTATGATCTTGTTGGAACAACGGCAGTTGGATGCAATCGAACAGGCTCGGTTTGACATTTTGGATAAAGTACGTGCTATTCCCACGGCGGAAAATATCCGTCTGACCTTGTCCATCGGCGTCGGCAGAGGGGATACTCTGTACGATGCGGATGTGCAGGCTCGTCAAACGTTAGACATGGCGTTGGGCAGAGGCGGTGACCAGGCGGTCGTCAAGACCAAAAACGGGTATAATTTTTACGGCGGCCTTTCTAAAAGCGTTGAAAAACGCACCAAGGTACGCTCCCGTGTGATTGCTTCGGCATTACAACAGATGATTACCGAAAGCGATATCGTACTGGTGATGGGGCATCGGTATTCCGATCTCGATTGCTTGGGCTCGGCGGTGGCGCTGACAGCCGCTTGCCGCAGTATGGGTAAGGTCGCTTACACCGTATATGACCCCGCCACCACCTTGGCATCTACGTTGGTTTCGCATTACCGTGAACAGGGAAAAGGAAACTTGTTCATGGAGGCGGAAGATGCGTTGCCGCTTATGACCGAAAAGACGTTGCTTATCATTACCGATATTCATCAAGCCGAACGGCTGGATGCCCCCGAACTGTACCACAAAGCGGAAACGGTGGCAATCATTGACCACCACCGCAAAATGGTGGATCACATCGACGATGCGGTGTTGTTCTATCACGAACCGTATTCCAGCTCTGCGTCCGAAATGGTGGCGGAGATTTTGCAGTATATGAATCAAATTACCGTCTCTCGGTTGGAAGCGGAGGCGTTGCTCGCCGGTATTATGTTGGATACCCGTCATTTTGTTATGAAAGCGGGTGTACGCACCTTTGAGGCGGCGGCGTATCTGCGTCAGCTGGGTGCCGATACCATTGAAGTCAAGCGGATGTTCTCGGAGGACATGAATGTATATCGCCGCAAAGCCGCCATTGTATCTGCCGCCTCATCGTATCGTGGCATGGCGATTGCTTGCGTCGACGAGGGCGGTACCGAAATGCGCATCGCCGCTTCCCAAGCAGCGGATGAACTGTTGTGTGTGCGTGAGGTGGAAGCCTCGTTCGTATTGTTTACGGAAAACGGTGGTGTGAACGTGTCCGCCCGTTCCTATGGCGAGATCAACGTTCAGCTCATCATGGAGGCGGTCGGAGGCGGCGGACACCAAACGATGGCAGGCGCTTATCTGAAAGAGAACGACCTCGAAACCGCAACAACGTTATTAAAAAAAGCAATTGACACATATTTGACCGAACGTGATCGTGTACGTTCAGCGCAAAAATAGGAGGTACATACCATGAAAGTAATTTTAAAACAAGATGTCAAGGGACAGGGGAAAGCCGGACAGTTGGTACAGGTATCCGACGGTTATGCCCGTAACTTCCTGTTGCCCCGTGGATTAGCGGTGGAAGCCGATACACAAGCCATGAATGACCTGCGCAATAAGGAAGCGGCGCAGCAGCACCATAAAGCGGTGGAAAAACAACAAGCCGAAACGGCAGCCGCCGCCCTGTCCGGTAAAACGGTAAAGATCGTGGCTCGTGCCGGTCAAAGCGGTAAGCTGTTCGGTGCTGTTACCACCAAAGAGGTGGCGGAAACGTTAAAAGCCCAATACGGTATCACGTTGGATAAACGGAAAATCGTCATGGCGGATGCTAAAGCGTTTGGTTCTTACGAAGCAGAACTCAAATTCAACCAAGGCGTTACCGCAAAAATTACGGTTATGGTAGCGGAAAGCTAACGTTAACCATTACGGCAAGTACAAATCGAAGGGATGTGGGCCTATGCCTGAAACAACTTACGATGAGTTGAGTTTACCCCATAGTTTAGAGGCGGAGCAAGCGGTGCTCGGTGCGGTTTTGATGGAATCGGATTGCATCAACCAGGTGGCGGATGTGTTGCGTCCCGAACACTTTTATCTGAGCGAACATCAAGCTATTTACCAAATTATGTTGACCAAATTGATGGAGAACAAAACCATCGATTTTGTGACCGTGCTGGAAGCACTCAAAAGTGAATCCTTTTTCTCAGCGGAGGAAGGCAAAAACTATCTGCTGAAATTGGCGCAGATCGTCCCCTCCATTTCCCATATCGGCAACTATGCCAAGATCGTGCGTGAAAAGTACGACATTCGTCGTCTGATTCAGGTATCCCGTGAAATTACCGGGGATGCGATGGAACCGGGCGTGGATGCGGCTATGCTGATTGATTCCGCTGAACAAAAGGTGTATGAAATTCGTCAGGACCGCCACCAAGGCGGACTGGTACCGATTCGTGAGGTTATCGCTTCTAACTACGAAATGTACAATAAGTTAACCTCAGAAGAACGGGAACGGTATGTCGGTATTCCCACCGGTATCAGCGCTCTGGACGATATTACCACCGGCCTTAACCGTTCCGACCTGATCATTGTCGGCGCCCGTCCCGGTATGGGTAAAACCAGCTTTGCGCTGAACGTAGCTCGCAACGTGGCGATGCAGCAAAAACGAACGGTAGCGGTGTTTAACCTCGAAATGTCCCGTGAACAAATGGTCAACCGCTTTTTATCATCCGAAGCCCGTGTTTCTTCCAAAAAACTTCGCACCGGTAACCTGACCCCCGATGAGTGGACACGGCTAGCCTCTGCGGCGGGACAATTAGGACAAGCACCGATTTATCTGGACGAAACCGCCAGCATTACCGTTCCGGAAATGAAGGCACGTCTTCGCCGTTTAAAAGACGTCGGGTTTGTAGTTATTGACTATTTACAGTTGATGCACTCCGCCAAACGCACTGACAACCGTGTGCAAGAGGTTTCGGAAATTACCCGTAGCTTAAAGATCATGGCAAAGGAACTCGATGTGCCGGTTATGGTGTGTGCGCAGCTTGCCCGTACCACTGAAAAGCAGTCTAACCATCGTCCGGGCTTGTCTGATTTAAGAGAATCCGGTTCTATTGAGCAGGATGCCGACCAGGTTTTGTTCTTATACCGTGACGAATACTATCGCAATGAAAAAGAAGACCCCACCGCCGTCGAAAACGGTACGGCGGAAGTCATCGTAGCCAAAAACCGCCACGGCGAGTTAGGTACGGTAAAATTGGCATTCCACGGCGAGTTCACACAGTTTATGTCGCTTGCTTTACACCATAACGAAGGATGACTTCCATGAACATGAAGGAAAAAGTCTTATCCGTAATTCGGCGGGAGCAGATGCTGTCGCCGGATTGTGTTGTGGTGGTGGGTGTGTCCGGCGGTGCCGATTCGGTTACGCTGCTGCATATTTTATCCCAACTGCAACAAGAGGGACTGTGTTCTCGGTTGATAGCGGTTCACGTAAACCATAACCTACGTGGTGAGGAATCATTGCGTGACCAGCAGTTCGTGCAAACGCTTTGTGAACAATGGCAGATACCACTGGTGGTAGAAAGCTATGATATTGCGACATTGGCTGCCAAACAGGGGAAAGGATACGAAGAAACGGGACGTGAGCAACGCTATCTTGCGTTTGAAAAGACCGCCGCCACGTTTCAAAACAGTCGGATCGCAACGGCGCATACCGCCGATGATAATGCTGAAACGTTACTGTTGCATTTGTGCCGTGGCTGTGGGTTGCATGGCGCTGCGGGAATCCCGCCGGTAAGAGGACCCATCATCCGACCGCTGATCACCTGTACACGTGCCGAAATTGAGGCGTACTGTGAGCAACACGATCTGTCCTTTGTGACCGATAGCACCAATCGGGATACGCACTATACCCGCAATCGTATTCGATGCGAGGTGTTGCCTATCTTACAAACTATCAATCCGCAATCGGTACCGGCATTTAATCGCTTTATTGAGCAGATGCGGCAGACCGATACTTTTTTGGAACAACTTACCTGTGAAGCGGTTTCCGATGCCGCTACCGATCAGCGAGATACCTATTGCCGCCACACACTTTTGTCGTTGGCGGAACCCATTCGTTCTCGTGCTTTGTGTAACATTTTAAAAACGGCGGAACAGCGGCATATTTCGACGGTGTGTGAGATGTTGAAGGACGGTTGCGGCGTCCTGATGTTGCCGACCGGCACCCGTGTAGTGGTTACCGACTCCACAATTTGCCTCACACAAGAAGTGAAAACACCGCCATTTTCGATTCCCGTTCAATACGGAGAATCCTATGCCATTGGCAATAAACGCTATACGCTTATGGTTCTTTCAAAACAAGAATATGAACAAAAACTAAAAATTTTATCAGATTGGTTCCCAAACGCAATGGATTGTGATAAAATAAAAGGCGATTTGATTTTACGACAGCGACAGGACGGCGATTCTTTTCATCCTGCCGGTCGAAAATGCGGGAAGTCGCTAAAAAAGTTGTTTAATGAAACAAAAGCGCAGTCAAGGGATGCCATTCCCGTTTTGTGTGATGCCTGCGGGATTGTTGCCGTTGTCGGTTTCGGCTGTGACGAACGTGTACGTGTTTGTCCCGACACCGCAAGGGTTTTGGTGATAAAAGAGGAGGACGTTTTATGAGAACCTTGCATCCGGATGTGACGGAAATTTTGTTAGATGAAGAAAAAATTGCCGAAATTGTTGAGAATATGGGTCGGCAAATCAGTGAAGATTATAAGGGTAAGAACCTGCTTTTGGTTAGTGTTTTAAAGGGCTCGCTGGTTTTCATGGCAGATTTGATGCGTCAGATCACCGTTCCCTGTGCGATTGACTTTTTATCGGTTTCGAGCTACGGCTCCGGAACCACCACCAGCGGTGAAGTGCGGATCTTAAAGGATCTGGATGCTTCGTTGGAGGGAAAAGACGTTTTGGTCGTCGAGGATATTTTGGATTCGGGTGTTACCTTGTCCTATCTGCTAAATAACCTCAGTGCCCGTAATCCCGCCAGCATTCGTCTGTGTACGTTTTTGGATAAACCGGAACGTCGCCGTGTGGACATTAAAGCCGATTATATCGGCACTTCGGTTCCGGATGAATTTATCGTCGGTTATGGTCTTGATTATGCGGAACGTTACCGCAATTTACCTTATGTCGGCATTTTGAAGCCGAGTGTTTATACAAAGGAGTGACACCATAAGTGGAAACCAATAACAGTAACGGGAAACTGTGGCGCAATTTAGGCTTGTTTATCGGCATCCCAATTTTAGTGCTCGTCATCGTGTGGATGTTCTTATCGGGTTCGCCACTCAAAAACGAATACGTGTATTCGGATTATGTCCAATTTTTCAGTCAAGAAAAAGTGGAAAAATTCGAATTTAATTTGACAAACGGTGTCATTGCCATTGAACTCAAACCGGAGTTTCGTACCGACGTGGATAAAAACGGCGTGGTGGACGACAAGGACGTGTTGTATTACACCGTTCCCAATATCAGTCTGTTTTTAAACGATATCGAACCTCACGTAGCGGGAAAGATTGACAAATATAACTACGTCCAACCGACCGCTATTCCGTGGGCGAGCTTTTTACCGTCGTTGTTAATTGCCGGTATTTTTGTGGCGATGTGGGTGTCGATGCGTCGTTCCCTCGGTAATCTAGACGGTGGGAAAATGATGGGCTTTGGCAAAGCACGTGTCAAGCAACCCGTTGACGAAAAACGCAAGACCACCTTTGACGACGTTGCGGGTGCGGATGAGGAAAAGGAAGAATTGCAAGAAATTGTCGATTTCCTGCGTTCACCCAAAAAATTCAAAGAACTCGGCGCACGGGTACCGAAAGGTGTTTTGTTGGTGGGCCCTCCGGGCACCGGTAAAACGTTGCTTGCTCGTGCCGTTGCCGGAGAAGCCGGTGTGCAGTTCTTTTCCATCTCAGGTTCCGACTTCGTCGAAATGTACGTTGGTGTCGGTGCCTCTCGTGTGCGTGACCTGTTTGAACAGGCTAAAAAGAATTCCCCCTGTATCATTTTCATAGATGAAATCGATGCGGTTGGCCGTCAGCGTGGCGCAGGTCTCGGCGGCGGTCACGATGAACGGGAACAGACGCTCAACCAATTATTGGTGGAAATGGACGGCTTTGGTGCAAACGAAGGCGTTATTATGATGGCGGCAACCAACCGTCCCGACATCCTGGATCCCGCTTTAATGCGTCCCGGTCGTTTTGACCGTCAGATTGTGGTCAATTACCCCGACATTAAAGGCCGTGAAGCCATTTTGCGTGTCCATGCAAAAGGCAAGCCTCTCGGCCCGGATGTGGATCTATCGGTCATCGCCAAGGCAACCGTTGGGTTTACGGGTGCTGACCTGGAAAACCTGCTCAATGAATCCGCTTTGCTCGCCGCCCGTCGTGGCCGTCACTCGCTGACGATGGAGGAGATCGAAGAGGCAACCTTAAAGGTTATCATGGGTACGGAGAAACGCAGCCACGTGATTACCGAAAAGGATAAACGTATTACCGCTTACCACGAAGCGGGCCATGCGATCGTATCCTATTTCTGCCCCACACAAGACCCGGTTCATCAAATTTCCATCATTCCTCGTGGTATGGCGGCAGGGTTTACCATGAACCTACCGGAAAACGATCACCAACACATGACCAAGAAACGGATGCTGGAAGACATTGAAGTGCTGCTGGGCGGCCGTGTGGCGGAGGAACTCATCATTCAAGATATTTCCACCGGTGCTTCCAATGACCTGGAACGCTCGACCGAAACAGCCCGTAAAATGGTTACCAAATATGGTATGAGTGATCGTTTGGGACCGATCGTATTCGGTTCCTCCGATTCAAACGAAGTATTCCTCGGCAGAGATTTCGGACATACCCGTAACTATTCTGAACAAATTGCGGCGCAGATTGACGATGAGATCAATCGCATCGTCACCAATGCTTATCAGAATACGACGGAATGTTTGAAGAAAAATGAGGATAAGCTGCATCTCATTTCGCAGTACCTGATTGAAAACGAGAAAATGGACGGCTCGCAGTTCCGTGCGGCGATGGAGGGCAAGGAGATTCCTGCCTATTCCAACACCAACTTGTTTATATCGCAGGCAGAAGCCGAAGAATCGGAATCCTGAACATGACAAAATCGCCTACACAGCAAAGTCTGTGTAGGCGATTTTTGTTATCCTCGTATCAATCCGGTGGTATAATCCGACCCGCAAGGGAGTGGTGTGGAAAGCGTAAGAGCGTGCAGATCCGTAGCACGTGTTTCCAGTTGCCATATCTGTTTGGCTTGCTCGTTCAGTCCGGACACTTGTGCCGCACGATGAAGGAGGGGGAGGGTCGGCTTTGCTGCCGATAAAATTTCTTTTCCTCGTTCATTGGCAGCCAATACCCGAATATAGGGCGGCTGCTGTTCGGTATAGGCGTCGGTGATACCTAAAAAGGCGGACCATATGATTCGTCGAATTCGTGTTAACGGATAGCGTTTAGCTTTTGTCCGTTCTTCCAGCTCGGCAAGCGAGGACGCCTCACGAACGGCGGTATAGAAACGGTTTTCCAACCCTTCTGAAATCAAGGGGTTTGTTTGCCAATCCGCAAGGGACAATCGCCGTAATTGTGCCAGTACGGCTCGGTCAAATACTGTCATATTAACCGCCGTATGTCCGGCTTCGGCTGCCGTCGACAACAAAGCGGCGCAACCGGCGGGCATATAGGGCAGCGTGTTCAGCAAACGGTCTGAGGTCAGTAGTGTACGCAGATAGGTAGCGGAAGCCGTGTTCCCGATCGGTGTCAGGCTATCGTGCGCAGATCCATGCCGTGCTACCGTAAACGGTTTTATGGATGAATGGGTGGTTTTTAACGCTTTCAAATATTCAATACCCAGTGTGTTGTTCGGGGTATCTAGCACAGCTGCCACCTTTTTACCGGCGATTTCTGCCAAGGATTTTTGACTCGCTTCCGCAAAGGAAATGCCCAATCCCAAATGATATTTTAGTAACGAGGCAAAACGGGGGGTCTCCATGACAGCAACCGCTTTTTCCAACGGCTCAATTTCACCGATTTCCGACCCAAAACTCAAATAGTCCACGCAGCCGAGTGCATTCAGCAGACTCACAGCACCGGTGGCAAATTTCTCAGCGGAGGATAAACACCACGGTGTCGGCAGTTCCATTACCAGATCCACGCCGCCTGCCAACGCTGCTTTTGCCCGATCAAATTTTGTCATGACAGCGGGTTCGCCTCGTTGTACGAAACTCCCGCTCATAACCGCAACAATGTGGGTGGCTTCACAGCCTTTATTGCGCTCCCGTGTTTTCTCAATATGGAGGGCATGTCCATTGTGAAACGGATTATATTCCGCTACAATACCGGCAACTCGCATAGAATCCCACCTTTATTTAAGAAATTTTAAAAAATCAGTTGAAAAAAATAGCATTTGGTACTATGATAAGTATACTGTACTTTTTATAAAAAAGCAATATCACAGATAAAGGGGATAAAACACATGAAGATTTTGGTTATCAATGCCGGTAGTTCATCACTGAAATATCAGATGATTGAAACCGAAGGCGAAAAAACGGTTGCAAAGGGCTTGTGTGAACGTATCGGCCTCGACGGTCGCTTTACGCACAAAGTGAATGGCGAAGTCTATCAAAAGGACGTTGCCATGCCGGACCACACCGCTGCTTTTGAACAAGTAAAAAATGCACTGACCACCGGTGAAGGCAAGGTCATTGACGACCTGTCCGAAGTAGCCGCTATCGGCCACCGTGTTGTTATGGGCGGTTCGAAATTCGATCGTTCGGTTTTGATCACCGACGACGTGTTGCAGACCATTCGTGATTATGCTTCCTTGGCACCGCTGCACAATCCGGCAACGGTGAAAGGTATCGAAGCGGCAACGGCTGCGTTCGGCAAAGACATCCCGCAGGTTGCGGTTTTTGACACGGCATTCCACCAGACCATGCCGGAGGTTGCATACTTGTGGGGTCTGCCGTATGAATACTATGAAAAATATGGTGTTCGCCGTTACGGCTTCCACGGTACGTCCCATCGTTACGTTTCCGCCCGTTGCTGCGAATTACTCGGCAAGCCGGATGGCAAAGGCACCCGCATTATCACCTGCCACCTCGGCAACGGCTCCTCGCTTGCTGCTATCAAAGATGGTAAGGTTATCGATACCACTATGGGTCTTACCCCATTGGATGGTTTCTTAATGGGCACCCGCAGCGGCGGCATCGATCCCTCTGCTGTTACCTTCATCATGGAAAAAGAGGGCTTGACCCCCACCGAAATGGATGCCGTTATGAACAAAAAATCCGGTATGCTCGGTGTTTCGGGCGTATCCAGTGATGACCGTGATATTTCGGCAGCGATGGCGGACGGCAATCCTCGTGCGAAGTTAGCATGGGATATGCGTAGCTATCAGATTCTCAAATACATCGGCGGCTATGTAGCGGCGCTCGGCGGCTTGGATGCCATTGTGTTTACTGCCGGCATCGGTGAAAACCAAGATGCGCTTCGTGCAGAATTGCTTGAAAAAATGGCGTACCTCGGCGTCAAGTTGGATGCCAAAGCCAACATGGTGCGTGGCGAGGAAAGAGAGATCAGCGCTCCCGATTCCACGGTGCGTGCGTTCGTCATCCCCACCAATGAGGAATTAGTCATCGCTCGCGATACCAAAGAATTGGTCTAAAAAATTAGGACCGCCACCAGGCGGTCCTTTTCTTTTAATGTTCGCCGTCGTCTAATAGATGCTCTCGCTTGCGGAAAAATAGGGAGATGCACCACAGACCCGCTAATCCGACCAGTGTGTAAATGACACGGCTAATCGGGCCGTCTTGTCCGCCAAAGATCCATGCGACAATGTCAAACTGGAACAATCCGATACTACCCCAGTTCAAAGCGCCGACAACCGTCAATAGCAATGCGATTCTGTCTATCATATTTTCCCCTCCTTTAAGGTCAATGGTAGTATCACCGAAAAGTCGGTAGAATATACAGAAATTTTATGTCAGGAATATTTACAAATCTTTCATTTTTATTAATATAAAATATTGTATCATATTTACAGTATATGTCGGAGGCTGCAAAAACGATGTTTGGTTATATAAAGGTATACCAACCGGAACTAAAAATGGGCGAGTTTGAACAGTACCGTGGTATTTATTGCTCGCTTTGCCGCAATTTAGGAAAACGTTACGGCTTTGTGGCTCAGATGACACTCAACTACGATGTTACGTTTTTAGCCGTCTTGCATATGGCATTATCCGAAGACTGTCCCGGCTTTCATCCCGGTCGCTGCCCGTATAATCCACTCAAAAAACGCACCTGTTGCGGTCATACGCAAGCGCTGGATTTTTGTGCAGATGTTGCCATGCTGTTAAATTATCATAAAACGGCAGATACTATTGCGGATGAGCGATTTATAAAGCGTCTTTTTGCTCGTATCGTATTCCCGATCATGCGCCGTAATCGTCGTCGGGCAGCAAAACGATTGCCGGAAATCGATGCGCTTATCGAAATCGAGATGAAGAATCAGAGGGTATTGGAACAGGCTCGCACGAATTCGGTCGATAAAGCCGCTGAACCGACGGCACATATCCTTTCGGCTTTGTGCGAAGCGATCGCACCGGACGAAACACAAAAGCAAGCGCTGTCACGGCTGGGCTATTGTCTTGGCAGATGGGTATATCTTATCGATGCCGCAGACGATTTGGAAAAGGATATTCAGACGAGTTCGTATAATGCGTTTGCCTTATCAAGCGGTTTGACAAAAACAGATCAAGACCGATTAAAAGAAATAAAACAGTCGGCACTGTTTTCTCTCAATGCATCGCTCGCCGAATGTCGGGCGGCATATGATCAATTATCCATCCGTCGCTTTGACGGTATCTTACGCAACGTGTGGGAATGGGGTATCCCTTCCATACAAAAACAAGTGTTATCCGGCGAAAACAAAAAATGCCGACAGGGAGGTTTTAAAAATGCAAAATCCGTATGAGGTTCTGGGTATTGCGCCTACTGCTACCGATGATGAGGTGAAAGCTGCATACCGAGAACTGGCTAAAAAATACCATCCTGATAGTTATGAAAATAACCCGCTGGCGGATTTAGCGGAAGAAAAAATGCAGGAAATCAACGAAGCGTACGATGCGATCATCCGCATGCGTCGTCAAGGCAAAGACGGCGGTTATCAACGCACCGGCGGTTCACGGTATCAGGATATTCGCAATTTGATCCGTACCGGCCGTACCATCGATGCCGAGTCGTTGCTGGATGGTATCCCCGCACCGTCACGGGATGCAGAATGGTACTTCTTAAAGGGCAGTGTTTTATACCGCAAAGGGTGGTTGGATGATGCCTATTCGCATTTCTCGACCGCTAACCGTATGGATCCCACCAATATCGAATATCGTCAGGCATTCGACCAACTCGACCGTCAGCGCCGTACCGGTGGTTATCACGTGGCACCGGGTGCCAACGTCGGCGGCTGTTCTACCTGTGATGTTTGTAATAGCTTGATTTGTGCGGATTGCTGCTGGGAGTGCATGGGCGGCGACCTCATTCGGTGCTGTTAAGGTGAACACGATGAAACGCACTTCGCAAATCGCACTCAGCGGCATGATGAGCGCTTTATCGTTGCTGGCATTGCTGTTGACCATCTTCCCATTTTCAACGTATGCTTTGCCGCCCTTGGCGGGTGCTTTCCTCATCCCACTGGTTATCGACTGCGGTAAAAAATGGGCATTTGGCGCCTATGTGGCGGTATCGCTCCTTTCTTTATTTTTAGTATCGGATATCGAATCCAAAATGTTATTTATTGGATTTTTCGGCTATTACCCCATTATAAAATCCGTGTTGGAAACCCTGCGTACCCGTTTTCTCGAATGGCTTATGAAACTTTCGCTTTTTAACATTACCGCTGTGGCGGGATATGCGCTTTTATCCAAAATCGGTTTTTCTTTGGAAGAGTTTGCAGTTGAGGGCGTGTCGATCCCCTTAGGGGGGATGCTGCTCGCTTTTCTCCTGGCAGGCAACGTTATTTTTATTCTGTATGATATTGGCTTAACCCGTGCTTTGCCTTTATATTTTTCTCGCTTTCAACCGCTTCTTCGCCGCATAACGCACCGATAACAGCAATTTTGCAAGTTTGCGGAAACTTCTTGCATTTTTGCTAAAAAAGCATTAAAATAGGGGTGCTGAGAGGGGGCGCTTGCTGATGTATATAGACTTGATTGCCCGTATTGTTGAACAAATGCCGCAATTTTCCAAAGGACAGCGGCGGATTGGTGAGTACATTATTGCCCACTACGACAAAGCGGCTTTCATGACGGCACATCGACTGGGAAACACGGTTGGTGTCAGCGAGTCGACGGTGGTTCGCTTTGCAATGGAACTCGGGTTTCTCGGATACCCGCAAATGCAAAAAGCCATGCAAAAACTTATTCACAGTAAATTGACCAGCGTCCAGCGTGTAGAGGTTTCTCGTATGCAGATGCGGGATGACGAAGTGTTGGATCGGGTCATGTCCTACGATATGGCGAATATTCGTCAAACGTTGGATGCGATTCCCTGTGAGGTGTTTTACAGCTCGGTTGAAGCGTTGGTAAACGCTCGCCATGCGTACGTAATTGGTGTCGGCAGCTGCCATGCTTTGGCACAGTTTGCCGCTTTCTACTTAAAATTGTTGTTACCCGATACCCGCTTGATCAACACGTCGGTGGAAACCGAAATGTTGGAGGAATTGTATTCCATCGGGGAAGAAGACGTTTTGTTACTGGTCAGCTTTCCTCGTTATTCCTCCCGTTCGGTCAAGGCGGCGCACTTTGCCCATTCTCGTCATGCGCAGGTCATAGCGGTAACCGACAGTATTTTATCTCCGGTTGCCGAATTTAGTTCTCACCTGTTGTTGGCTCAGAGTGATATGCCCACGGTGGTGGACTCCTTAACCGCACCGCTCAGCGTGATCAACGCTTTGTTGGTTGCCATCTCGCTAAAACGTGCGGATAAAAATCGTGACAGGTTGACCGAAATGGAAGCGTTGTGGAATACCTATCAAATTTATCAGTCACCTGAAAAAAAGGTGTCCACGGAGGAACAGACGTAATGGATGTGTTGGTCGTTGGCGGGGGAGCTGCCGGCTTGCTTGCTGCCGGTATGGCGGCGAAACGAGGTCACCGTGTCACGGTGGTAGAGCGTAACCCTCGTATGGCACGTAAGGTAATGATCACCGGCAAAGGTCGATGCAACGTTACCAATGCGTGTTCCGTACAAGAATGTGTGGACAATACTCCCGGAAACGGTCGGTTCTTATATAGTGCCTTTTCGGCATTCCCGCCGCAAGACGTCATGTCTTTCTTTGAGGAACAAGGTGTTCCGTTAAAAACAGAACGTGGAAACCGTGTGTATCCCGTGTCGGATAAAGCGGTTGACATCGTGGATGCTTTGGTTGGCTTTGCCAAATCGCAAGGATGCCGTTTTTATAGCGGTCGTGTTATGCGCTTGCTGATAGAGGACAAGCAGTGCATCGGTGTTCAAGTGGAAACAGGCGAAACCTTATCGGCGGATGCCGTTATTGTGTGTACGGGCGGTCGCTCTTACCCCGGTACCGGCTCAACCGGCGATGGGTATACGTTTGCCAAGCAGGCAGGGCATACCATCGTACCGCCCCGCCCCTCGTTGGTGGCGTTAGAGGTGGAAGAATCCTGGTGCAAAGAATTACAGGGCTTATCGCTTAAAAACTGTGCCGTAGCGGTACAGGATACCGCCAACGGTAAAACGATCTATACCGACTTTGGCGAAATGCTGTTCACACATTTCGGCATATCGGGTCCCATCGTCCTCAGCGCCAGTGCGCATCTTCACGGCACAACCCCCGGTCGGTATCGCCTATCGTTGGATCTAAAACCGGCTCTTAAAGCCGAGCAGATCGATGCACGGCTGTTGCGTGAATTTGATGCGGCACCGAACGCTTGCCTCGGCAACGTATTGGCGGCGCTCATGCCCCGTTCTTTGGTGTCGGTTGTGTTGCAGCTCAGCGGTGCGGCGGGGGAAACAAAATGTCACTCGGTCTCCCGTACGCAACGGATGCGTATTGGTGAAATATTGAAAGATATTCCGATGACCGTTTCCGCTTTGCGTCCTTTTGAAGAGGCGGTGGTGACGGCAGGCGGCGTCAGTACCCGAGAGGTCAATGCCACTACTATGGAATCCAAACTGGTAAGCGGTTTATACTTTGCCGGTGAAGTGCTGGATGTGGATGCGTACACCGGTGGCTTTAATTTACAGATCGCATTTTCGACCGGCTTTGCAGCCGGCAATCATGTATAATTTGAGTAGGAGAATGTGTTATGAATAAAACTGTCAGTATTGCCATTGACGGACCGTCCGGTGCGGGAAAAAGCACGATCGCTCGTATTTTGGCAAAAGAACTCGGGTATTTGTACGTAGATACCGGTGCTTTGTATCGCACGGTTGGGTATGCGGTTTTGCAGCGGGGTATCGATGTTCAGGATCAAGCGGCGGTGGAAGCATTATTGCCGCAAATCACGGTGGAAATGAAATATGTTGATGGTGAACAGCGTGTTTTTTTAGACGGTAACGATGTCAGCGATTATATCCGTACACCGGAGGTGTCCATGGCAGCTTCGGCGACCTCGGCGATGCCACCGGTACGGCAGTTTTTGTTTCACTTGCAGCAAGAAACCGCCCGCACGAATAACGTCATTATGGACGGGCGGGATATTGGGACAGTCGTGTTGCCTTTTGCAGATGTGAAAATCTTTTTGACCGCTTCTCCGCAAGCCCGTGCACAACGTCGATTTTTGGAGTTGCAAGAAAAAGGCATGACCGTTACCTACGAGGAAGTTTTGCGGGATATGAAAGAACGGGATTATAACGATTCCCATCGTGCCGCAGCTCCTCTGAAACCGGCTGACGATGCGCAGTACGTTGACACCAGCGATGTATCGCTGGAAGGCTCGGTTGAATTACTCAAATCGCTGATATGTAACACACTGAAAGGATGACACGCTCTATGTGGTTGGGACGCACTTTAATTCGTCTTTTGGGACCGATTATACGTGTTTTCATGCGGGTGCAGGTGGTGGGACTGGAAAACTTCCCATCCGAAGACACACCGCTGATTCTGTGCGCCAATCATATATCTAACTGGGATCCTGTGCTGCTGATCGTGGCGAACCCAAAACGCCACGTATATTTCATGGCAAAAGCCGAACTGTTTTCCAATCCACTTTTTTCTTGGCTTCTCGGTAAACAATTCGGTGCCTTTCCCGTTCATCGTGGAACGGGGGATACCGGTGCCATTCACGTTGCGGAAAAGCTGGTGTTTGAACGCAAACTGATGGGAATCTTCCCGGAGGGCACTCGCTCGAAAACAGGGGAACTGTTACGTCCCAAATCGGGCGTTGCGTTGATTGCGGCGAAAACCGGCGCATACGTTTTGCCGGCGGCGGTGGTAACAAAAGGTCAAAAAATCCGCCCGTTTCAAAAGGTAAAGGTGGTATACGGGAAACCGTTGTCACCCGAAGAATTGCACACAAATGATGCCGAGCATCCGGATATCCGTTTTGCGATTCGCCTTATCATGAAACGTATCGGGGAGTTGATTGAAGCGAATGGATAAAAAAATCGTTGTCGCCGAATCCGCCGGTTTTTGCTTTGGAGTAAAGCGGGCGGTAGAGGCGGTATATGAATTATTGGATGCCGGAAAGACGGTTTCCACACTCGGCCCCATTATCCATAACCCGCAGATGGTAAAGGCACTGGAACAACGAGGTGTCACCATCGTTGAGCATCCGACTCAAACGGCGGATGGAGCAACCCTGGTCATTCGTTCACATGGTGTTGCACAATCCGTGTACGATGAAATAAAGCAAAACGGTATTGCCTGCTGTGATGCAACCTGTCCTTTTGTCGCAAAAATCCATCGACTTGTTGCGCAACATTCCCTTGACGGCGCCACCGTTTTGATTGCGGGCGACGAGGGACATCCCGAAGTGATTGGGATTCGTGGGCATTGCCACACCACGTCTTACGTGTTCGACTCGGAACAAGAATTGTTAAATTTGGAAAATAGTGGTAAAATTGCCCCCGATGCCAAGCTTATTTTGGTCGCACAAACCACTTTTCACGTGAATACTTGGAAAAAGTGTGCAGAAATTGCAAAAAAACACTATACAAATCTCATAATCTTTGATACAATATGCAATGCTACCGTGAAACGCCAAGAGGAAGCGATAGCCCTATCACAGCAAAGCGATGTGATGGTGATTGTCGGAGGGCGTCAGAGCTCCAATACCGCGAAATTGCGTGAGGTGTGTCGACCGCATTGCCAAACAATTTTAATTGAGAAGGCAGAGGAGTTGTCGGCTGAACCTTTCGCAGATGCGACGGTTATCGGGTTAACCGCCGGAGCGTCAACACCTTCCGATATAATTAAGGAGGTACTTTCAACCATGTCCGAGATTGTCAACAACAGCGAAGTCCAAGAAAATGAGGTGGCGGTAGCCGCCGAACCAGTCAAATCGTTTGACGAAATGAGTTTTGAGGAGGCTCTCGAAGCGTCTCTTCAAAGTTTAACTACAAATGAAAGAGTACACGGTATCGTCGTCGGTATTGCACCGAACGAAGTACAGGTCGAAGTGATCGGCAGAAAACAAACCGGTTACATTCCTGTCGACGAGTTGTCCGCAGAAGGCACCGATCCGTCCGAACTGTTAAAGATCGGCGATGAGCTGGAACTGCTCATCATGCGTACCAATGACCAAGAAGGCACCATCATGCTTTCCAAAAAGCGTGTAGATGCGAAAAAAGGCTGGGATACCATCGTAGCGGCCGGTGAATCCGGAGAGATTCTCGAGGGTGTCGTTACCGATGTCATTAAAGGCGGTGTATTGGTTGCGTCGCACGGTGTTAAGGTGTTTGTACCGGCTTCCCGTGCTTCCGCCAGCCGTTTGGAGGATTTAAGCCAGATTCTCAAACAAACCGTTCGTTTCAAAATCCTTGAAATCAACCATCAACGTCATCGTGCAGTGGGCTCCATTCGTGACGTAGCTCGTGAAGAGCGCAAAGCGAAAGAAGAAGCTTTCTTTGCACAGGCTGAGATTGGCCAGAAATATACCGGCACCGTCAAATCCATGACCACCTATGGCGCCTTCGTGGACCTCGGTGGTGTGGACGGCATGATCCACGTATCCGAGCTTTCCTGGAAACACATCAAACATCCTTCCGAGGTTGTTTCGGTGGGTGATACGGTAGAAGTGTATATCCGTGACTTGGATGCTGAAAAACGCAAGATTTCGCTCGGCTATCGTCGTGCTGAGGATAATCCGTTCGAGATCTTCAAAGCGCAGTATGCAGTGGGTGATGTTGTCACGGCTACGGTTGTCGGTATGACGACGTTCGGTGCTTTCGCACAGATCGTACCGGGTGTGGACGGTTTGATTCACATTTCTCAAATTGCCAACCGTCGTATCGAGAAACCGCAGGACGTTCTTAAAGTCGGTGATGAAGTCCAGGTAAAGATTACCGCTGTGGATACCGAGAAAAAACGTATCAGTTTGTCTATTCGCGCATTGCTTGAGGATGCTCCGGCTGCGGAAGAGGCAGTTGCTGAGGAATCCTCGGATGAGGCTCCTGCTGTAGAAACTGCTGAATAAGTACGTACCGAAAGGGCAACACAAGTACTTGTGTTGCCCTTCGTTGTATCATCAAATTTTTAGGAGGATTCGTATGATTGCGATTGCTTGTGACCACGCTGCTGTGGATTTAAAGAAAGAAATTGAACAGATGCTCACCGAGATGGGAGAGGAGTATTGCGATTTCGGTACCGATACAACCGCAAGCTGTGATTATCCCATCTTTGCTGCCCGTGCTGCCAAGGCTATTCTGGACGGACGCTGCGATAAAGGTATCTTGATCTGTGGTACCGGTATCGGCATCAGTATTGCCGCAAATAAGTTCCACGGTATCCGTTGTGCATTGTGTAACGACCCGCTTTCTGCACAACTGACCCGTCGGCATAACAATGCAAACATGGTAGCGTTCGGCGCACGTATTATCGGGCCGGAATTAGCAAAAAGCATTGTCAAAGAATTTTTGAATACGCCGTTTGAGGGCGGTCGCCATCAAAACCGTGTTGACTTAATTGCGAAAATTGAACAGCAACAGGGGTTAGAATAAGATGAAGATGACGCTTGCTGAACTGGAATCGGTTGGCGCTGCTTTGCGTAAAAACCGCATGGCGGTGCATTGCGTTCAAACCAAAGAGGAGGTAGCGCCGCTTGTTGAGCAATTGCTGAAAAAGGGCGATACGGTAGCGGTCGGCGGTTCGGTCACCTTATTGGAAACCGGCGTGCTGGATCTGCTTCAAAACGGCAATTATCACTTTTTAGATCGATATGCCATTGGTTTGACTGCCGAACAGGAAAACGAAGTATTGCGCCAAAGTTTATTAGCCGATACGTATTTGTGTTCTTCCAATGCTGTTACACGTAATGGGGAACTGTATAACGTGGATGGTCGTGCAAACCGTGTAGCTGCTCTTGCGTTCGGTCCTAAATCGGTCATCGTGGTGGTAGGCTGCAACAAAATTGTGGACGACCTAAAAGAGGCTGTTCATCGTGTGAAAACAGTTGCAGCACCGCTGAATGCTAAACGATTAAAATGTCAAACGTATTGTGCCGTCAACGGTGTTTGTAAAGCCGTGGACAGCGAAAATATGACCGATGGTTGTGCTTCTCCGGCACGTATTTGCGCCGATTTTTTGATCAGCGGTATGCAACGTGTACCGGACCGTATTCAGGTTATTTTGGTTGGCGAATCGTTAGGTTTTTAAAAATTTTTGTAACATGGAAAAACCTTTCATGTCTAAATTCACAATACCGAAACCATACTATATGTAGTGCTTCAAAATAAAAAATGATAATTTTTCGGGAAAATATTTGATTTTTACAAAAAGTGTGGTATACTGAAACACGTGGATATGTCTATCCACGTGTTTTGATTGTCCAATCCTTTTAAATTCTGCGGATTTTCACAATTTGGGAGGAGTGTTTTTTTGGATAAATATCGTATCCGAGGCGAGCAACGCCTAGTCGGTACTGTTGATATAAGCGGCGCTAAAAATGCGGTCGTGGCGATTTTGCCTGCGACTGTTTTAGCCAACGGCGTATGCCGTATTGAAAATATTCCGAATATTGCCGACGTGGCGACTGCTTTGGAGATTTTGGCGAGTTTGGGCGCCGGAGTCCGTCGGATCGATAAACACACGGTGGAGATTGATTCTCGCACCATCGTCACCCAAACGGTTCCCCACGATTTGGCAAAGAAGATGCGGGCATCGTATTATTTTATCGGTGCTTTGCTGGGCCGATTCGGTAAGGCAAACGTGCCGATGCCGGGTGGTTGCTATTTTGGTGTACGTCCCATTGACCAGCATCTCAAAGGCTTTTCCTGCTTGGGCGCCAAAGTCATGCCGATGAAAAACGGCATGATCGAGGCACGTGCCGAGTCGCTGGAAGGTAGTTCCGTGTACTTGGATATGGTATCCGTGGGCGCCACGGTCAATATCATGTTAGCTGCCGTTTTTGCCAAAGGCATGACGGTGATTGAAAATGCTGCCAAAGAACCGCACATCGTTGACTTGGCAAACTTCTTAAACTCGATGGGCGCTGACATTCGTGGCGCCGGTACCGACGTCATAAAAATTTATGGTGTGGAACGGTTATATGGTACGACCTATTCCATCATTCCTGACCAAATCGAGGCGGGTACGTATATGGCGGCTGCGGTTGCCACAGGAGGCGACGTGGTGGTTCGCAACGTCATTCCGAAACACTTGGAGTCTATTACCGCCAAATTGCAGGAGATGGGCGCAGAGGTTGAGGAGTTTGACGAAGAGATCCATGTTTGTGCATCCAAACGTTTAACCCATTGCAATGTGAAAACCATGCCGCATCCCGGTTTTCCGACCGATATGCAGTCGCAGATTGCGGTATTGCTCTCGCTTGCAGAAGGCACCAGCATTATTAACGAAGGTGTATGGGAAAATCGTTTCCGTTACGTGGACGAGCTTCGCCGCATGGGTGCCGATATCCAGGTGGATGGCAAATTGGCGGTCATACAGGGTGTTGAGCGGTTAACCGCAGCTCCTGTGAAAGCGTTGGATCTGCGTGCCGGCGCTGCAATGGTGATTGCAGCTTTGGCGGCAAAGGGTGTTACCGAAATCGAAGAGATCCAGCACATCGAACGTGGATATGAGGATATTGTTGAAAAATTAAAAGGCTTGGGTGCGGATATCGAACGTATCACAGAGAATGATCCTGCACTTCAAATGGCATTATAAGAGAATAACGGTTAGGTTATTGAGATAAGCGCATCGCTGCAAACGATGCGCTTTTTTTCAGAAAGGAAGTACGATGGCAAGGTTTTGTCCTTTGTTTAGCGGTAGCAGCGGAAATTGTTTGTATGTGGGTACTTCAACGGACGGTGTTTTGATCGATGCGGGTGTAAGCGCTCGTCGTATGGAACGTGCTTTGTTGGATCGACAGATTGACCCTCGTACCATTTCGGCGATTTTCGTTACCCATGAACACCGTGATCACATTGCCGGATTGCGGGTGTTCCAAAAGAAATACGGCATACCGGTATATGCTTCTGTCGGTACTAAGCTGGGCATACAAGAAGCAGATGCACTGGCAGATTGTGATGACTGTCACCCGATAACCGATGCGATCGAACTGGATAGTTTTCGGGTAGAATCCTTTTCCACCTCGCATGATAGCCGAGAATGTACCGGTTTTCGCATGAGCTTGCGGGATGGCCGAACGGTTGGTATTGTGACCGACCTCGGTGTGGTTACAGTTGCGGTGCGGGAAAAATTAAGCGGCTGCGATTTCGTACATATTGAATCCAATCACGATGTGCGTATGTTGGAAAACGGACGGTATCCGTACGTGCTTAAACGTCGCATTTTGTCGGCAACCGGCCACTTATCCAATGAGCTTTGTGCGGCGGAATTACCCGCTTTGTTGCGTAGCGGTACCACACGCTTTGTTTTGGGACATTTAAGTTGTGAAAACAATCTGCCTGAGCTTGCGCAGGCGACGGCTGTGGCGGCATTAACATCCTGTGGCGCTTTGCGGGACGTTGATTATCTGTTAGAAACAGCGCCGGCTGAAAATGATCGGCCCTATACCATCTTTTAAGGAGTCTGTTTATGCTGAATGTGACGGTAGCCTGCGTCGGTAAACTTAAAGAAGCTTATTGGCGTGATGCTTGTGCGGAATACAGTAAACGTTTATCGGGGTTTTGTCGGTTGCAGATCGTTGAGGTAGCCGAAGAACGATTGCCGGATTCTCCGTCTGCTGCCCAAATTGCGGCGGCATTGGAAGAGGAAGGCCATCGCTTGTTATCCCGTATCCCTGCCGGTGCGGCTGTTGTTGCGCTGTGTATTGAGGGCAAGGGCGTTTCCTCCGAAGCACTGTCGGAACAGCTTTCCAAGTGGACGGTTGAGGGGATTAGCCATGTAGCGTTTGTGATCGGCGGCTCTTTTGGATTGTCACCGTTGGTCAAGGAAACCGCAAAACTGCGGCTTTCGATGTCAAGCATGACCTTCCCGCATCAACTGGCAAGAGTTATGGTGTTGGAACAGCTTTATCGTGCGTTGCAAATATCCTCAGGCGGGAAATATCATAAATAGAAAAACAGGAGGCGGAACCTAGGTTCCGCCTCCGTTTTTTCATCTGTCATATTCATACTCCTTATCACATAGAAATATTACAAACGAAAATGATGTGAGTGGAGGAAGCAATATGACAACCAGCAATACGATTTATCAGGATATTGCCACACGAACCGACGGCGATATCTACCTAGGGGTAGTCGGGCCTGTACGCACGGGTAAATCTACATTTATCAAGCAATTTATGAACGCCTTGGTTCTGCCCAATATCGACAGCGAGTATAGCCGGGAGCGTGCTGTGGATGAGCTTCCCCAGTCTTCTGCGGGCCGTACCATCATGACCACCGAACCGAAATTTATTCCGGAACAAGCCGTCAACATTACGGTCAGCGGCGCTGCCAATATGCGGGTGAGAATGATCGATTGTGTTGGGTACGTTGTGCCGTCGGCGCTCGGCTATATTGAAGAAAATGCTCCCCGTATGGTCAAAACACCATGGTACGAGGAAGAAATTCCGTTTAATATGGCGGCAGAGGTGGGGACCCATAAGGTCATTGCCGAACATTCCACCATCGGCTTGGTGGTGACCACCGATGGCAGTATTACCGAAATTCCCCGTGAAGAATATGCAGAGGCAGAGGCTCGTGTGATCCGTGAATTACAAGACATTCATAAACCGTTTGCCGTACTGCTCAATACCACCTCTCCCGAAAGTGAACAGACACAGGCTCTCTGTGGACAAATGAGCGAACAGTACGGCGTTCCCGTTTGCCCCGTAAATTGCCTTGAAATCGGGGAAGAGGACATCCGTAAAATCTTAGAAACGATCTTGTTTGAGTTCCCGGTACGGGAGATTGGATTCAGCTTGCCTTCTTGGGTAATGGAACTGGAACATACACATCCCGTGCGTCGCAGTATCATGGAAAGCATTAAAGAATCGGCTCAGGGTATCGAGAAAATTCGAGAATTAACCAGGCTGCCCCACGGTGTATGCGGTTGTGAACACGTCAGCCATGCGACACTTGACGGTATCCAGCTCGGCAATGGAAGCGGCGTTGTGCAAGTGCAGGTAAAACCGGAACTGTTTTATCGAGTTTTGGGGGATAAGACCGGTATTCCGGTTAATGACGAGGGCGATCTGATGCGGTGCATGACCGAACTGAGCAGCGTGCGTCGTAAATATGATAAAATCAAAGCCGCATTGGATCAGGTGGAAACGACCGGCTACGGCATCGTGATGCCATCGCTGGATGAAATGTCGTTGGATGAACCTGAAATCATTAAGCAAAGCGGCCGCTACGGTATCCGTCTGCGTGCAACAGCCCCCTCCATCCATCTGATGAAGGCGGATATCAGCACAGAAGTAGCACCCATTGTCGGGTCGGAAAAGCAGTCCGAAGAACTTGTCAACTTCCTTCTTCGTGAATACCAAGAAAACCCGTCAAAAATTTGGGATTCCAATATTTTCGGCACGTCGCTTTACGGGTTGGTCAATGAAGGGCTGCACAACAAGCTATACCATATGCCGAGCGACGCACGGTTGAAACTCAAAGAAACGGTTGAACGGATTATTAACGAGGGCTGCAACGGCCTGATCTGTATTATCGTATAAGGGGGATATCCAATGTCGGTCAAACACCAGCGCCACACAAAGAGTCAATCGCAATCAACCGCTATGTTAACCGTTCAATGTGTGGCGTGCGGTGTTTTGCTCCTAATAGCGCTCATCATACGGCTGATTGGCGGCGGGATATATAAGCAGACGCAAGAGATTCTACGCACCGTCATGACAGACAATGGCATTGTCGAAGTATGGGAGAAGACGGATGCTTGAAATGGTGTTTTGCGGTATCACGTTTCGCATCAGTTTGTTATTCCCGGCAGCGGTCATTTTCTTAATGTCATGGGATAGCAGCCGTGTCGTTATGTTATGTCTTGCGGCTTCACTGTTACATGAACTGGGTCATATCCTTATGATGCTCATCGTGCACGACCGTACGTGTCGTGTCACGATGAGCTTATTCGGTATTTGCATCGAACGGGAACCGTCCTGTCAACTGGGTTACGGAAAAGCGGCAGCGGTATCCTTGGCGGGCCCTATTATGAACGTGATTTGCGGCTTGCTGTTGTGGTATAGCGGATACCACGCCGCTGCCTGTTTGCACGCAGGATTGGCGGCCTTTAATTTGCTGCCGGTTTATTCCTTGGACGGAGGAGAAGCGTTGTATGCGCTGCTTTGTCTGCATTTCCCCGAATTGATAGCAATGCGAGTTTTGCGTATTCTCTCGTTATCGATACTGGTCATCACCGCAACACTTGGTCTTATGCTGTTGGTGGGACCGCCTCATAATTTTTCTCTCCTTTTTATCAGCGGATATCTGTTTTTCTTACAAAAGAAGCATTGAAAATTCTCGAAAAATACGGTATACTGATACCAGTATTTTTCGGGAGGCTATTATGGCACTAACTTTGGAACAACTTTTTAATAAAGTTCAAAAGCCGGCTCGGTATACAGGCGGCGAGTTGAATAGCGTCGTAAAGGACAAGCATTCGGTTTCTGTGCGCTTTGCGTTTTGTTTTCCGGACCTGTATGAGGTTGGTATGTCCCACCTTGGGCTTAAAATTTTGTACGGTCTTAAAAATGCGGTGGACGATTTTTGGTGTGAACGGGTTTTTGCGCCCGATACCGACATGGAAACCCTGATGCGAGAAAACGGGATTCCGCTGTTTGCTTTGGAAAGCCGTGACCCGATTCGAGAGTTTGATTTTGTTGGGTTTACGCTGCAATATGAAATGTGCTATACCACCATCTTAAATATGCTGGATCTTGCGGGGATTCCGCTACTGAGCAGTGAACGTGGCGACGATATGCCCATCGTCATAGCAGGCGGCCCGTGCGCCTCCAATCCTGAACCGCTGAGTGACTTTTTCGACCTGTTTATTATCGGTGAAGGGGAAGAAGTCAACTTAGAACTGATGTCCCTTTATCGTGAACATAAACAGCGTGGGTATCATAAAGCCACCTTTTTAAAAGAAGCGGCGCAGATTGAGGGCGTCTACGTACCTTCCTTGTACGAGGTTTCCTATCATGAGGACGGTACCATCGCCGCCATTACCCCTCATGACGGTGCTCCCGCTACGATTCGCAAACGCATCATTCGGGATATGGATAAAGCTTATTATCCCGAATCCTTTGTGGTGCCGTTTATCGATATTGTGCATGACCGTGCCATGACCGAGATCTTTCGCGGCTGTATTCGGGGCTGTCGGTTCTGTCAGGCAGGATTTATTTATCGGCCGGTGCGGGAAAAATCGGTGGATACGATTGATAAGCAGAGCCGTTGTTTGTGCGAAAGCAGCGGGTATGAGGAGTTTTCACTGTCGTCGTTGTCCACCAGTGACTATACCCATTTAGAGGAGTTGCTGGAACGGTTATTGTCTTGGGCGGAAAAGGAGCATACCAATATTACGGTTCCGTCACTGCGAGTAGACGGATTCTCGGAAGAGTTAGCCAACCGTCTGAACGTGTTGCGGCGCAGTGGTTTGACGTTTGCACCGGAGGCGGGTACCCAACGGTTGCGAGATGCTATCAATAAAAACCTGTCCGAACAGGAAATTTTGGATACCGTCAGCAAGGCTTTTTCCGGTGGTTGGACAACGGTCAAGCTGTATTTCATGATGGGATTGCCCACCGAAACAGCGGAGGATATTGTGGGGATCGCCGAGCTTGGACAGAAGATCGTCAACTGTTTCTATCATAACCCTAATAAACCCAAGGGTAAAGGCGTAACGGTGTCGATGAGTGTGTCGTGTTTTGTTCCGAAACCTTTTACACCGTTCCAGTGGGAACCGCAGGATAGTATCGCACAACTTCGTGAGAAGCAAAAATTGTTGCGTGAGTCGGTTACTACCCGCAAAATTTCACTCAGCTGGCACGATGCCGAAACCTCGTATTTGGAGGCGGTTCTGGCACGGGGAGACCGTCGGTTGGGCAAAGCCCTTGTCGAGGCTTTTCGTCGAGGCTTTAATTTGGATGCGTGGTCCGAGCATTTTGACTTTGATGCCTGGATGAACGTTTTTGAGGACGTTGGGCTTGACCCTGACTTTTATGCATGCCGCCGCCGTGAGGCGGATGAGATCTTCCCCTGGGAGCATCTCGATATTGGTGTTACGAAGGAATTTTTGTGGGCAGAAAACGTAAAAGCACACGAAAATCTAACAACGCCGAACTGCCGTCAACAATGTGCGCATTGTGGCGCTACCTGCTATAAGGGAGGTGTCTGCGTTGAACGACGTTAAGGATTTTCTCACCGTGCGTGTCACCTTTCGTAAAGAGGGGAGAGCACGCTACATTTCGCATTTGGATCTCAACCGTACCATGACCCGTGCAGTCCGTCGTGCCGCATTGCCGATCTGGTATACCGAAGGGTTTAATCGTCATCCGTATTTGACCTTTGCCTCTCCGTTGTCGCTGGGCTACGAGGGAGAACGGGAAACGATGGATATTCGGTTGGAACAGGAAATGGATTTAGACGAGCTTGCCAAACGGCTCGATACCGTTATGCCGGAAGGCCTTTCGGTGATTAGCGCCGCATGGGCGGTAAAAAAAGCGGGGGAAGTCGACCGTGCGGTTTATCGCCTTATGCTGAATTGTTCAGCCGATTTTGTGCGTGATCTGTTTGCAAAGGATGCGGTGTGCGTCCAAAAACGCACCAAGAAAAAAGAGTGGAAAACCGTAGATTTACAGCCCGCACTTGCGGTTTCTGCACCGCAGATCACCGAAACGGCAGAGGGCTGCGAGTTGCTTCTGACCTTGCCTTGCAACAGCACCGATACGGTCAATCCGTCGCTGGTGGTAACCGCATTGGAAGAGCTGTCAGGAATAGCGCCGCTATCGTATCGAGTGGTGCGATTGGACGTGCTGGACAAGGACGGAAAACGATTTGCGTAAAAAGTTTCAAAAAACACTTGCATTTTCCAGTTAAGTGTACTATAATATGTTGGTCTTTGGAATCCGTTTCGTGAATCCATGCGAAACGGGGACTAATGGAAAACCATTAGAGCAGGCGTTCCGCTGCCATCGTGCTGTATTGCCGGTTGGGTATGAACTCCGGAAAAAATAAAGGAGGATTATCATGGATGCTTTAAAACGTATTGCTGCTGACAGCTTGAAAGAAGCAGCGCCCCAATTCTCGATTGGTGATACCGTGCGTGTAGATGTTAAGATTCGCGAGGGTGAGCGTGAGAGAATTCAGGCTTTCGAAGGAACCGTTATTGCCAAAAAAGGCAGCGGTGTTTCCGAAACCTTTACCGTACGTCGTGTGTCGTATGGTGTCGGCGTGGAGCGTGTGTTCCCGCTGCATTCCCCCAACGTTGCCGCTGTAACGGTTGTTCGTTATGGTAAGGTACGTAGAAGCAAGCTCTACTATCTGCGTGACCGTGTTGGTAAAGCAGCAAAGGTTAAAGAGCTCATTAAATAAGCCAATAAAAAGGGGGAGGAAATCGTTGGATTTTCTCCTCTTTTTGCGTTATAGGTGTGCTTAATTTTCAGAAAGGAGAATCAGCATGGAACAATCCATTCAATGGTTTCCCGGGCATATGACCCGCACGAAACGAAAAATTGCGGAGTTGCTGCCGTTGGTGGATATCGTCATTGAGGTGGTGGATTCCCGTATCCCCATCAGCAGTCGTAATCCCGATTTGGATAGCATGACCGCATCCAAGCCTCGCCTGCTGATTCTGAACAAAGCGGATATTGCGGACGAGCGTGCGACCGCTGCATGGCTGCGCTATTATCAAAAACGTCAGATTCCGGCTATTGCCGTGGACTGTAAATCCGGGAAAGGCTTTCAACAATTTGTGCCGTTAATGCGGGACATACTGAAAGATAAACTGGCAACGTGGGCGGAAAAAGGAATGGCGAAGCGTGCCATTCGGGCAATGGTCGTGGGAATTCCTAACTCGGGCAAATCGTCTTTCATTAACCGCATGGCACGAGGCGGTAAGGCAAAGGTAGAAGACCGCCCGGGCGTTACCCGTAACCAGCAGTGGTTTGTGATTGAAAGCGGCGCTCAATTATTGGATACACCCGGTATACTATGGCCCAAGTTTGAGGACCAAAAGGTGGCACAGCATTTGGCTTATACCGGTGCTATTCGGGATGAGATTCTGGATGTGGAAGAATTGGCGGTTGGGCTTTTGGATATTTTAGCCACCGAATACGCACCGCTTTTGTGTCAACGCTATAAATTGACAGAACCTTTAATAGAAGATCGGTTTGAATTGTTGGAGCAGATCGGCAGAAAACGCGGCATGTTGATTTCAGGGGGAGAAGTGGATACCCTGCGAGCCGCTATTATGTTGTTGGATGAATTTCGTGGTCAAAAAATTGGTAAGATCACCTTGGAACTTCCCATGGAGGAGTAGAGAATGGAAAAAGAAACACAAAAAAGAGACTATACTACGTTGTATGATTGGGCGGAAATACTCACCGCCTCGTTACTGGTTATTTCTTTGATTTTCACTTTTTTGTTCCGTATGGTGAACGTGGACGGATCTTCCATGGAGATTACATTGCACGATAAAGAACGGTTGATTTTGTCTTGCCTGCCGTATACACCGGAACGTGGTGATATTGTTGTCATCAGCCGTGGCGAACAATCTTCGCTGTTGATAAAGCGGGTGATCGCCTTAGCGGGAGATACCATATCCATTGACGAGCAAAGCGGCAAGGTGTGGCTTAATGGTAAGGAATTGACCGAACCGTACATTCATGTCCCCACTGCTTTGGAACAGATGCAAGGGGAGATCACCGTGCCGCCCGGCATGGTGTTTGTGATGGGGGATAATCGAACGGCAGGTTGTTCGTTAGATAGTCGCACGTTTGGGTGCGTTGAGCAAGAACGGCTGCTGGGTAAAGTTGTGTTTCGGATTGCGCCGTTTGACCGTTTTGGAGGCTTATATGACGAATCTTGAATTTGACGAGCAACTGCGTGCGCAAGGTGCCCAGTTGTTGTGTGGTGTCGACGAGGCGGGACGAGGTCCATTGGCGGGCCCTGTGTATGCAGCCGCCGTCGTCTTTGACCCGAACAATATCCCACAAGGACTGAACGATTCCAAAAAACTAACCGAGAAAAAGAGAGAAGTGCTGTTTGACCAGATCTGTGAACAAGCGCTCAGTTTCGGTATTGCCACCGCAACGGTAGAGGAAATTGAGCAATATAATATTTTACAGGCAACTTTTTTGGCGATGCGCCGTGCGGTTGAACAACTAACCGTCACACCGAATTTGGTGCTCATTGACGGGAACCGTATTCCGGAGGGATTGCCGTCGCCTGCACAGTTTGTGATTAAAGGCGATGCGTTGTCTGCCAGTATTGCGGCTGCCTCCATTTTAGCCAAGGTGAGCCGAGACCGCTTCATGCTGGAACTGGATAAACAATACCCGCAATATGAATTCTCAAAACATAAAGGCTACGGTACGGCATTACATTATGAACGGTTGGCGGAACATGGAATTTCTCCGGTACACCGCCGTAGTTTTTTGAAGAAACTAGGGTAAAACCAATGGCAAGGGTTTCAAAAGGGGCAGCGGGCGAAGTGCTGGCTGCTCGTTTTTTGCGTGATGCAGGCTATGATCTGTTAATGAGCAACTATCGCACTCGGTTCGGTGAGATTGACATAATCGCCGCCGATGACCAGTATATTGTGTTCGTGGAAGTTAAAAGCCGCACGGAAGATGCGTATTTTCTGCCTCGTGAGGCGGTGACGGCGGAGAAACAAAAGCGTATTATCAAGACGGCACTGTTTTATCTCAGCCATTATCCGGATACCCGTCAACCACGCTTTGATGTCATCGAGGTTATCACCAAAAAGGATGAGGTGATGCGTGCGCTTGATATCCATCATATACCGAATGCGTACGGGGGGTAATGACGATGAAACTGTTTGATCTGCATTGTGATACGTTAACCGAATGTTACCGAAAGGGTGAAAGACTTCTTTGTAATTCCGGCGATTGGGATATCGCACGGGGGTTGCGGTACGCACCGCTGTGTCAGGTTTTTGCCGTGTGGTTGCCGGATACGATACGTGGAGAACAGGCATGGGAGTTTTGCCAAGAGGTCTTGCGGTTTGCCCATACGCAAGCCAACGTTCTGGCGGGACGTTTTTGCTTTGTTCGTACTGCTGAGGAACTGGAAAACGCTGTAGCAAACGGAATGGCTGTCGGCATGCTTGGTATTGAAGGCGGTGCGGTATTAGCAGGAAAACCCGAACGTGTGAAATGTTTAGCCGAGCAAGGTGTACGGGTGTTGACCATTACCTGGAACGGCGATAATGAACTGGGTCATGGATGCTTATCTGACGATACAAGCGGGTTAACGCCTTTGGGAATCGAGGTACTTCACGAGATGGAACGATGTGAAATTGTGCCGGATGTTTCCCACTTGAACGAGGCCGGTTTTTGGGATGTCGCCGCTAATACGAAGGATCCGTTCATTGCCAGTCATTCGGTATCTATGGCCGTTCATTCTCATCCCCGCAATTTAACCGACGAACAGTTTTGTGCGGTCCGAGACCGGAAAGGATTGGTGGGTTTAACTTTGGCGGATTCTCAGTTGGGAGAACAAACCTTTGACTGTGTGTATCGCCATGCGTCACAGTATTGGTCGCTTGGCGGAGAGGATGCTATCGCATTCGGCTTTGATCTGGATGGAACTGCTTTACCCACGTCGTGGTGGGGCGGAACGGTGGCTGAGCAGTTGGCGGAGTATCTGCTTTCACGGGGAATTTCGCAAGCGGCAATTGAAAAACTGATTTTTGATAATGCGTATCGCTTTTTTACACGATAAGCCCTTTACAATTGTATAAAAATGCGGTACAATATAGGATAATTTGGCAGAGGAGTATGATAGTCATGATGTATCATAGTACGCGTGATAGTTCCGTACAAGTGACGGCGGCCCAAGCGATCGCTCACGGTATTTCCGAAGAGGGCGGTTTGTTCGTTCCCGAAACAATTCCCACAATCACGCTGAAAGATATCGAATTATTGTCCACACGGTCATATGTTGAGCGTGCGGTGTTTGTGTTGTCTCGCTTTTTGGGGGATTTTACGATGGATGAGGTGCGTGATTGTGCCGAGTCTGCGTATACGATCGAACGGTTTTCGTCCGAGCATCCCGCTCCGGTCACCTATCTGAAAGATCATACAGCTGTACTGGAATTGTGGCATGGTCCCACGTGTGCTTTTAAAGATATGGCATTGCAGATCCTGCCTCACTTTATGCGTGTAGCGGCAAAAAAAACCAGTGATGGCAAAGAGATCGTGATTTTGGTGGCGACCTCCGGTGATACCGGTAAGGCAGCCCTCGAAGGTTTCCGTGATGCACCGGCTACTCGTATTTTGGTTTTCTACCCCGAAAACGGTGTCAGCCCGATGCAAAAATTGCAAATGACCACACAGGAAGGCAACAACGTCGGCGTGTGTGCGATTCGTGGTAATTTCGACGATGCTCAAACCGGTGTAAAAACCATTTTCACCGACCCGGTTATTAAGGCAAAGCTTGCCGAACAAGGACAGCAGTTCTCATCGGCAAACTCCATCAACTGGGGACGGTTGTTGCCGCAGATCGTATATTATATCTCAGCGTATTGCGATATGGTACAAAACGGCTGCATCAAACTCGGCGATGCGATTAACGTGGTCGTTCCCACAGGCAACTTCGGCAATATTTTAGCAGCTTACTATGCCCGTGAAATGGGCTTACCGATTGCAAAGATGGTCTGCGCTTCCAACTGCAATAACGTATTAACCGAGTTTTTGACAACCGGTACGTATGATCGTAATCGTGCGTTCCATACCACCGTGTCTCCGTCGATGGATATTTTGATTTCCTCGAACCTGGAACGGTTGCTGTATCATATGACAGGTGAAGACAGCGTTCAGCTTTCTGCCTGGATGAAAGAATTGCAACAAAACGGTTGTTACACGGTGTCTGACGAGGTGCTTCAAAAAATTAAAGCGCTATTTGCCGCCGGATGGTGCAACGATCAACAAACGTTGCAAGAAATCAAACGCACTTATGAGGCGGAACAGTATTTGTGCGATACACACACCGCCGTTGCCATGCATGTGTATCGGGAATACAAAAAGCAAACAGGAGATACTACGCCGACGGTCGTGGTGTCTACTGCCAATCCTTACAAATTCTCGGCAAGCGTACTGGAAGCTTTTGATGTCAAGATCGATGAAGCCGATCCGTTTGCAGGGGTAGAGGCGCTTTATTCGTATACCGGTTGTCCGGTTCCGCAACCGCTCGCTACGTTGCGTGGTAAGAAACCTCGTTTTACTGGTGTTTGCGACCGTGATACGATGGAGCAGGCGGTATTTGAATTGTTGGGGTAAGGGATTGCCCCAAAAAGAGGTGAGAGGGTGTCCTTGTATGTGATATCCGACCCGCATTTGTCGCTATCGACCGACAAATCGATGACGGTATTTCCCGGGTGGGATGATTATGTGTCCCGTTTGGAAAACAGTTGGCGTCGCTTGGTGCGGCCGCAAGATACTGTCGTACTGGCGGGGGATATTTCGTGGGCGATGTCGCTCGACGAAGCGTTGGACGATTTTCGCTTTTTAGAGTCTTTGCCGGGCCGAAAATTAATTTTCAAAGGGAATCACGACTATTGGTGGTGTACCCGCCGAAAAATGGATACTTTTTTTGAACAACACGGACTGACCTCTTTGACGGTGATACACAACGATGCCGTAACGGTGGATGACCGTTTTGCGGTATGTGGGTCCCGTGGCTGGTTTTACGACGACGCTGAGGATAACGTCAAAATTCTAAAACGTGAAGCACAGCGATTACGCACCTCCATCGTTGCCGCCAAGCAGACCGGACTGGAACCGATCGCCTTTTTGCATTACCCGCCGATATTTGATGGACGAGTGTGTGTGGAACTGACCGACGTGCTGAAAGAACAGGGTGTTCGGCGGTGCTATTATGGACATATACATAGTGCCGGTATCCGTCAAGCTTTTGAGGGCGAATGGGATGGTATCTCTTTTCGGCTGACCTCGTGTGATGCGTTACGGTTTTGTCCGTTGCTCATCCCTTGAAAAAAGGAAAAAAGCAAAAATTCAGTAGATTTTCCCTGAAAAGTATGCTATAATAAATTACTAATGGATTTTTAAAATCATAGGAGGCAAATCACCATGGCATTGAAACAGGCAAACAAAGTCGAAACCAACCGTGTGGAGTTGGAAATTGAGGTTGGCGCTGAGGAGTTTGAACAAGCTGTCAGCGTTGCGTACCGCAAAAACATCGGTAAGATGAATATTCCCGGATTCCGTAAAGGTAAAGCGCCTCGTGCGTACGTCGAGAAGATCTACGGAGAAGGCGTATTTTATGAAGATGCGGTGAATGCGTTGTATCCGTCTGCTTTGGATGCAGCCATCAAAGAGTCCGGCTATGAATATGTTGAGGATAAAATCGACCTGGATGTGGTATCGGTCGGTAAAGAGGGTTTGTGCTTCAAAGCGGTTATTACCGTAAAACCGGAAGTTGAGGTGACTGAATACAAAGGCCTCAAAGCAGCAAAGAAAACGGTTACTGTGAAAGAGACCGAAGTGAAAGAAGAATTGGCACGTTTGCAGGAACGTAACTCCCGCTTGGTGACGGTTGAGGATCGTGCTGCTGAAAACGGCGATACCGTTGTGTTTGATTTCGAAGGCTACGTGGATGACGTTGCGTTTGAGGGCGGCAAAGCGGAAAACCACTCTTTGGTGCTCGGCTCCGGTCAGTTCATCCCCGGCTTTGAAGATCAGATCGTCGGCAAAAAAAGCGGTGAAGAATTTGACGTCAACGTAACGTTCCCCACCGAGTATCATGCTGCTGATCTGGCGGGCAAACCCGCTGTATTCAAGTGTAAGCTGCACGAGATCAAAGTGAAAGAATTACCCGAACTCAATGACGATTTTGCAAAAGATTGCAGTGAGTTTGATACCTTGGAAGAACTCAAAGCAGACGCTAAGAGTAAAATCAAGCAACGTAAACAACATGCCGCAGATGAGGCGTTTGAAAACGAATTGATGGATCAGTTGGTTGCAAACCTCAAAGGTGAAATTCCGGAAGCGATGTACGAAAATCGTGTAGAGGAGAGCGTGCGTGATTTTGCCTATCGTTTACAAGCGCAGGGTTTAAACCTCGACACTTATTTGCAGTACACCGGCATGGATATGGACGCTTTCCGCAAAGGTTTCCGTGAACAAGCTGAGAAATCCGTAAAACTGCGTTTGGCTTTGGAAAAGATTGCGGAGTTAGAGAATATTGCTCCGTCCGCAGAAGAAGTCGATGCGGAGTTTGCAAAGCTTGCTGAGCAGTATAAAATGGAAGTTGAGCAGATCAAAACGATGGTTGCCGAAGCCGACATGGCAAAAGATTTGGCTGTCGGAAAGGCAATGGACGTTGTAAAGGCTGCTGCTGTAAAACCGGAAAAAGCCAGCAAAGCAAAAAAAGACGAAGCAAAAGATTAAGTGACTGCAAACAGCCCATATTATGAGCAGACCATTACCGGAAAGGATGAGAGATATGAGTAGTTTAGTGCCGTACGTTGTAGAACAGACCAGTCGTGGGGAACGCAGTTATGATATTTTCTCCCGCCTGCTGAATGACCGCATCATTATGTTGTCGGATGAGGTGAACGACGCCACAGCTTCGTTGGTGGTTGCACAGCTTTTATATCTTGAAGGGCAGGATCCGGACAAAGATATTCACTTGTATATCAACAGCCCGGGCGGTTCCATTTCTGCCGGTATGGCCATTTATGATACCATGCAGTTTATTAAATGCGATGTATCAACGATCTGTATCGGTATGGCGGCAAGTATGGGCTCTTTCTTGCTGGCAGCCGGTGCGAAGGGAAAACGCCTCGCATTGCCGAACAGTGAGATTATGATTCACCAACCTCTTGGCGGCGCAAAAGGCCAGGCCAGCGATATTAAGATTCAGGCAGAGCATATTTTGTTCATTCGTAATCGTATGAATACGTTGTTGTCGCAAATGACCGGTCAACCGCTTGAAGTCATAGAAAAGGATACCGACCGTGATAATTGGATGACCGCAGAAGATGCTGTGAAATACGGTTTAATTGACAAGGTTATCGAAAAGAGAGGTTAATCAGAATGCCCAAAAATGAGGATAACCGCTCGGTCTGTTGTTCGTTTTGCGGAAAGACACAAGAAGAGGTGTATCGCTTAATTGCGGGGCAGGGTGTCTATATCTGCAACGAGTGCGTGGAGCTGTGCAGTGAGATCTTGGAGGATGGCGCACACTTTTCCAAAAAACGTGCGCTTGATGCCGAAACCTCCTTTACACTGCCAACCCCCAAAGAAATTAAAAAAGCGTTGGACGAATACGTGATAGGGCAGGATGCAGCCAAAATTGCCTTGTCCGTAGCGGTGTATAATCACTATAAACGTATTTTCTGCGCTGAGGATATGGATGTGGAGATCGGCAAGAGTAACGTGCTGTTGCTCGGCCCGACCGGCGTTGGAAAAACAGCGTTGGCGCAGACCCTTGCCAAAACACTCAACGTACCGTTCGCCATTGCAGACGCCACCACCTTGACCGAAGCCGGTTATGT
>JAZRZU010000025.1:0-9837 GCA_045601465.1 Acutalibacteraceae bacterium | reverse complement strand
TTGGCGTCGGGTTTTTGCCGGGTCTTATCGCCGTTTTGTTGTTTGCGGCTTTGCTGGTGTGGTTGTGCGTGCGTGCAGAGCGCAAACGAAAGGCGGAGGAACAGATATCTGCTGATACGATCGCCTGTGCGCAGTGAGGAGAGGAAGCAAACGTGAAGACGGTAATTGTGTGTATTGTTTTGGTGATAGTCTTGGGATTTGCAGTACGCCATATTTACAAGTCACTTAAAAAGCGGAACTCTTGTGTGGGGTGCCCTTGTGCCGGAACGTGCGGTTCGAAGAGAGGCTGTAAGGGGAATCCGTACTCTTAAAACGGAAAGACGATTTTTGCCCGTATTCTTTTTGGGTTGACCCCGAAATTGCAAAAAGTCAAAAGAAAAGGTTGACAAACAAACAGCCGCATAGTATAATGACTACTGCTCGTTAACGTGATACCTTACAAAACTTGTTGGTTTATAAGGTGTATCATGCGGCAGTATTTCGAGATGTGGCTCAGTTTGGTAGAGCGCTGCGTTCGGGACGCAGAGGCCGCAGGTTCAAATCCTGTCATCTCGACCAAAACAGAGGTAGGCAAAATGCCTGCCTCTGTTTTTTATAGGGGCACAAATGTCATGTGCTTTGTATGCTTTTTATGGTGTTTTCTTCGTTTTGTTAAGATATATTGCAAATGTGTACAAAAATAAAAAAACGATTGCAATATTTGGCGTTGGTGATATAATAGAGATAGTTTAGGATACGGCAATTTCTGAACAGAATCTGTTCAGACAAGGATTGTATCAAAAACGGAAGTCGTTTCAGTTGTTTCAAGTCGTTCAAACTTTGAGTGTAGAGAGGATGCAGCATTATGAAAATTGTCGACGTCATTTGTTCGGCCGGTAGTTCGGGATTCTATTTTGATGACCAACGTGCCGTCAAGCAAGGTGCGGCCCACGACGGTATGTTTTACCTGGGTCAGACAGCAACCGAAGGATTTTCTACCATTCGGTTACCCGGCGAATCGATCTCGGTTATGTTTATTTTGGAGGATGGCCAGGTCGCTTACGGCGATTGTGCGGCTGTTCAGTATTCAGGTGCCGGCGGACGTGATCCGGTGTTTTTGGCAAAAGATTTTATCCCGGTTATTGAGGAATTTATCAAACCCGTGATGGTTGGTAAAGAGGCTGACAATTTCCGTAGCCTGTGCGCCACGATGGAAGCCATTGAGGTAAACGGCAAACGGTTACATACAGCAATCCGTTACGGTGTTTCGCAAGCGATCTTGGATGCCGTTGCCAAAGCTACCGGTAGAATGATGTGCGAAGTTGTTGCTGACGAATATGGCTGTACGGTATCGGAGAAACCGGTTGCAATCTTTACGCAGTCCGGTGACGATCGTGAAATGAATGCCGATAAAATGATCATTAAGAGTGTCCCGGTTCTCCCGCATGCTTTGATCAACACTGCCGGCAAATTTGGTGAAAAAGGCGCCAAGCTTGCCCAGTACGTGGAATGGTTGCGTAACCGTATTTTGGAATTCCGTGCGGATGAAAGCTATTGCCCGACCATTCATCTGGATGTTTATGGTTCGATCGGTAATGAGTTTGGCCACACCAATTACAAAGTATTGGCCGATTATATCCAAAAGCTCGAAGAACTTGCGAAGCCCTTCAAACTGCGTATTGAAGGACCCGTCGACTGTGATTCCACCCGTGAGGCGCAGATTGAGGCGCTTGCCGGCTTAACCAAAGAATTGAACGATCGTGGTTCCAAAGTGGAGATCGTTGCAGACGAATGGTGCAACACCCTAGAAGATATCAAATTGTTTGCCGACAACAATGCCGGTCATATGATCCAGATCAAGACACCGGACCTTGGCGGAATCAACAACACCATCGAAGCGGTTCTGTATTGTAAAGAAAAAGGTGTTGGCGCTTATCAAGGCGGTACTTGTAACGAGACCGAGCGCAGCGCTCAAATTTGCGTACATTGTGCGATGGCAACTCAACCGGTACAGATCTTAGCAAAACCCGGTATGGGCGTTGACGAGGCGTTCATGATTGCGTATAATGAAATGAACCGTATTATTGCAATTCGCAACGCTAAAAAATCCAAATAAAAACCATACGTAGCCGCCGTTATGCTCATAACGGATGTGGAAGATGGGATAGAACCGGAAGGTGTAAAACCCTTCCGGTTCTTTTTTTGGATAAGGTGACACGACCCACTCGAACCCGCCGCAAAGCGGCTGATTTCGGGCCTTTTCACCCCATTCAATCTCGCAAGGAGCAAGCCTTGCTTCGCTCGAATGAAATTAAAATCCCTCGAAATCTTCTCGCTTTGCGGTCGGAGATTTTAAAAAGTGGAGATTTTAGTTCAATCGAGACAAAAACGCAACCAATGCTGCCGCATTGGCGAGTATTTTAACGAAGAGTGAGCGAAAATCGACCTTTTTAAAACAAGGTTCGAATGAGTCGCGTCACCTTATTGCTGGTCCTATCAAAATGTAATATACAATTCTTTTGTTTTGTGATATACTCAAATTCGTGAATAAAAATTTTTGAGGGGAATGTGTATGGATAGCAAACCGATAGTACCAATTCATTGCTTTTTTCAAGGCTGTTATAACCCTGCTTACGAAGAGGAAATTCGCAAAGGTAAGGAAAAGTGTTTTCAATATAATCAATTATGTCCCAATGATAGCGAGCGCCAGCAGGCAATTTTACAACAATTATTAGGGAAAATGGGCAAGGATGTTATCGTTACACCGCCCTTTTGGTGTGATTATGGTTACAATATAACGGTTGGGGATTTCTTTTATTCCAATCACAATATGATTATCCAAGACGGTGCAACCGTTACCTTTGGTGACCATGTTTTTATCGGGCCAAACTGTTGCTTTACAACGGCCGAGCACGCTATTGATCCCGAAATGCGCAAAGCGGGTATTGAGATCGCCAAGCCAATTACCATCGGAAACAACGTTTGGATCGGAGCAGGTTCGACCATACTTGCCGGTGTGGAAATTGGAGATAATACCGTGATCGGTGCGGGGAGTGTTGTTACCAAATCAATACCCGACAACGTGGTCGCTGTCGGTGTTCCGTGCAAGGTATTAAGAGCGATTACCGAGGCTGACAAAACGACGTATCCGGTATATGATCCAACATGACTGAGTAAAGAAACACGGCGCATTCTATAAGAAAGCGCCGTGTTTCTTCGCAAGGATGCCGTTTTACCGGTAATCTTGATTTTAATGAAATTGGGAGTGGTACAAGGCGTGATAAAAACCATTTTGTTGTATGAGTTCTTGGTGATTGCCTTGTTCAATAATCGTGCCATCCTTCACCACTAAGATGGTATCGGCATTCTGAATGGTGGAAAGCCGATGGGCGATGATGAAGCAGGTTTTATTCTCCATAAGCGCTGTCATCGCATTTTGTATTTGTATTTCGGTGCGAGAATCCACGTTTGAGGTGGCTTCATCCAGAATGAGAATCGGTGCTTTTGAAAGAAAAGCACGGGCGATGGTGATGAGCTGTTTTTGTCCTTTGGAGATATTGACACCGTCGTCCGAAAGCACCGTATCGTATCCGTTAGGCAGATGTTTGATATAGGAATCAATTTTTGCGGCTTTTGCGGCTGCGTATACTTCTTCGGGCGTGGCATTTTCCCGTCCGTACACGATGTTATCGTATATTGTGCCGCAAAACAGCCAGGTATCTTGGAGCACCATGTTGAAAGCAAGGCGCAAGTCAGTCCGTTTGATATTGATAGACGGGATACCATCGATTCGTATTTCACCGCTTTGATGATCGTAAAAACGCATTAACAGATTAATAATGGTGGTTTTGCCGGCACCCGTTGGTCCGACGATGGCTACGGTTTGTCCTTTTTTGGCATTGACAGATACGTTTTTCAAAATGATTTTATCCGGTGTATAGCCAAAGGTTACGTCGGTAAGGCTAACATCGCCTTTAACCTTATTTAAACTTTTTGCATCGTCTGCATCGGCTTTTTCAGGTTCTTCGTCCAAAATGGCAAAAACACGTTCTGCAGCAGAAAAGGCGGATTGAATTTCATGGAGTATATTGGAGAATTCGTTGATGGGTCCTGCGAATTTTCTGGAATACTGCACGAACTGTGCAATGCCACCCAGTGTGATGAAAAAAGCGGAGGTGGCAAGAATCGTTCCGTTTTGAGAATACATATACAGTATTCCACCCATAATGGCTACAAGAGTTAGTGAAAGATTATTGATAAGGTTTATGGTGGGGAAGAGCAGCGCAGCATTGTATTCCGCTTTATAGAACGTATCCATTGCCTCATCATTGATGGCATTAAAGCGATCGGATATTACATCTTGTCTTCCGTAAGCCGAGATGGTGCGGGATCCGGTGAGCATTTCTTCGGCAAAACCATTTAATTCGCCGTACTTTTTCGCACGTTTTCGGAATAGCGGACGAACTTTTTTAGAACGGTAGCGGGTAAACAACAACGATACCGGAACGGTCAATGCGAAGATCAAGATCATCGGTTGGGATATCCGCCACATAAAGATAAGGGAACCGACAACGGTATATACACTTGTCAGTATTTGCACAAGATCGTGGGACAGGGTACTGTTGATGGTATCAATGTCGTATGATAAATGACTGATGATATCGCCGGTAGCATGCGTGTCGAAAAAATTCACGGGTAATACGGTCAGCTTTTCAAACACTTGCTTGCGCATTTTATATATAATCCGTTGGCTTAGATGGATCATGACCACAGACAGAATATAGGACAACAATGCTGAGATCAAATAACAACCCAGCATCAACAGGATGTTTTCCCAAACCGCAGGAAAGTTTACGCCGCTTTCCTTTTCAATTGCATCAATCGCTGCACCGGAATATTTTGGACCTAAAAGTGAGAGCTGATTGGCTCCGAGTGTCAGGAGCAAAGCGGTAATAAACAAGGGCCATTGTTGCAACACGTATTTACTTAATCGGAGAAAAATGCCTTTTTTATTTTTGGGGTTTGTGTTTTTATTCGTCAAGGAAAGCACCTCCCATCTGCGAGTCGCTTATTTCCTTATATGTGGCACAAGTTTTCATAAGCTCGTCGTGTTTTCCGCAACCGATAATCATACCGTCTTCAATGACAAGGATAAGATCGGAGTTTTTGACCGAACTGACTCTTTGTGCTACGGTGATTACAGTTGAATTCGGCAGAGTTTCTGCAAGAGCCTTGCGTAAATTGGCATCGGTTTTGTAGTCAAGCGCCGAGGACGAGTCGTCCAGTATTAGAATCTCGGGATTTCCTGCAAGTGCACGAGAGATCAGTACTCGTTGACGTTGTCCTCCTGAAAGATTTGTTCCGCCTGTCGAGATACTGTGCGCATAACTGTCGGAAAAAGAGGTGATAAAATCATGCGCTTGTGCGATCTTTGCCGCCTTTACGATATCCTCACTTGTGATATCACGGCCGAATCGAATGTTTTCCTCGATGGAATCGGCATATAGGAAATCGTTTTGGAGGACGACTCCGAACATCGCCGCAAGGTCCTCTTGCTTATAGGAACGCACATCTTTACCGTTAATACGAATCATGCCCTCGGTTGCGTCATAAAAACGCATGAGAAGACGCAGGATGGTGGATTTACCACTTCCCGTAGCGCCGATGATGCCAAGCGTTTCGCCCCGCCGTAACGAGAAGGAAATATCGGTTAGGTTGTTACTTTTTCCAAGATAGGAAAAGGAGACGTTTTCAAACGAAATATGAAGTGTGGGGTCTCCCTTACCGTCATCTTCGCAAAAGGTAAGCTCGCTGACCTCTTCCATGACCGAAGTAATACGCTTTGCCGAAGCGGCGCACTTGGTGTACATAACGAACATCCTCGAAAGCGCCATCATGGCCATAGAGACGAGTGTGAAATATTGCATAAACGCAAGCACTGTTGTGGCAGAGGATTGGTTGCGTGATACGAGATAGGCGCTAACCGCAATAACCGCAACAATGCCGATATTCATAAGCAACGTCATAATCGGGTTGACAATCCCCATAATCACGCCGGCTCTGGTTTCGTTTTGTTTGAGTGTCCGATTGGCTTTGTCATAACGTGCGTTCTCGTAATCTATTTTGGAGAGAGCTTTGATGACACGGATACCTTGTGCGTCTTCACGGACCACCCTGACCATGCCGTCCACCGATTGCTGAACCTTGGAATAAAGTGGCACACCCATACGGGAAACACTGTACACCGCAATAAAGATAAGTGGAAGAGTGGCGATCATAACAAGCGCCAGTTTTTTGTCCATAACCAACGTAATCATACTTCCACCAAGCAAAAGAATCGGTGCACGAATACCCATTCGCTGAATCATGCCGATAAAGTTCTGCACATTATACGTATCGGTAGTGATTCTTGCTTCAAGTGAGGGGATGGTAAATCGGTCGGTACTTTTTGCACAAAGATGCAGCGTTTTTGAAAACAGGTCTCTCCTCATGCCGGTTGAAAAAAGCATGGTTGTTTTTGCCGCCATTCGGTTTGCCGCAATATTGCCCAAACAGGCAATTACCGCACACATCGCCATAAGCACCCCGAAAAACAGGATTTTCCCTACGTTATTAGTTACGATTACGTTTTCAAGTATGTAGCTGAGCAAAAACGGAATGATCAGTTCGGCAAGAGTGGCAATCGTTTTAACCGCAATTCCGGTCGAAATTCTTGCTTTTAACGGTTTTAAATACGTCAATATCCACTTCATTTGGCAACCTCTTGCTCCATAATTTTTCGAGCCCTTTCCTGCATGCGGCTTAACACCGTGTCAAATATGTCCAGTTCGGTTTGCGGTATTCCCTCGGATAAAAGTGCCATCCACTCGGCTGAAACAGCTCGTATTTCAGGCAATATGTTGTGTGCTTTTTGGGTGGGGAAAACCGAAAACTGTCGCTTGTCATTCGGTAGCGGATTTCTTAAAACATAACCATTTTCTTCCAGATAATTGATGTTTCTTGCGACGGTACTTTTGTTAACACAAAGTTCACGGGCAAGATCCTCTTGAGAACGGCCTGGAGTGCGGCATATTGCCAAAATATAGGCGTAATGTCCGCTTTGCAGATCATCCGATAAAATTTTATTGTTTCGGTAAATAGCCTGCGAACGACTAATGTTATTCAGCATTTTCATGAATTTTGACATTGTACACCTCAAAGAATCGAATTGTTTCGAGCGCAACAGTTGCTCTTGCAACGATTATAGTCAAAATAAAGCGATATGTCAACAATACTCCGGCTTGCTGTGACAGAAAACCGGCACCGTGCTTTTCAAAAGCACGGTGCCGGTTGATTATTTTTCAAACGACACAGGTTCTGTTTTGCCGGTAGCAAAAGCATTCGGACCGGGATCTGACATGGAAAAATACATTTTTGCAGCTTGCGTTGTTCCGAAATCACGGTTTGAACCTGAATTTTGAACTTTGTTAAAGGCATCACGGAACATTTGATTATGCGCTTCTTCACGGTTTAAAAGAAAATCGATTGTTTCCCGTACTTTCTTATCTTCTATTTGGCGATACAGGTATTCGTATACCACTTTGGCGCGTTGTTCGGAAGCGATGTTGCTTAAAAGATCTGCACACAAATCGCCGGTGACGGTAACGTAATCGGCTGTCCAAGAGTAGCCGGATGCGTTGATAAGACCGGGATTGAGGCCGAGAATAACATGTGATTGAATTTCACCCGACGGGACCTTTGAGGCATCAACGTCGTGACCATTCAACAGATTGATCGTTTGTGCAACCATTTCCATGTGCCCCAGTTCTTCTGCGGCAATATCCAAGAATAAATCTTTTATTTCAGCGTCCTTGATGCGGAAGCTTTGGGACATATATTGCATGGCCGCTTTCAGCTCGCCGTTCCCACCGCCGAGCTGTTCTTGTAAAAGTGCTGCATACTGCGGATTCGGTTTTTCAACTGCCACGGGATGAAAAAGCATTTTTTCGTGTTTGAACATTTTATTACCTCCGTATAGTTGATACAATTACTTTTCCCGGAATTTACAACAATATACAGAAAAGGAAATATTTCATTGTGAGGGAATCCCATGGTTACGGCCTTTCAAATCCTGTCATCTCTCGTTACGGTACAAAAAAAACAGAGGCAGGCATTTTGCCTACCTCTGTTTTGGTCGAGATGACAGGTCTCTGTACAGTGCGGTCATTTCTTCTCGTCTGCGAGTTTCGGTACAGACCATTAGGGCGGTACAACGCATCGGGCTAAAAACATGCCACCGGCATGTTTTCTTAACGCCCGTACGAACCCTGTCACTGTTTCAATGCAAAAAGCACCCACGGCCAATGCCGTAAGTGCTTTCTTGGTCGGAGTGACAGGGTTCGAACCTGCGGCATCGACATCCCAAATGTCGCGCGCTACCAACTGCGCCACACCCCGATTTTTTGAGTCTTGTGTTATTATACTATACGCTTTTTATAGTGTCAAGAAAGGTTGCGGAGTTTTTTGTGAATATCCTTGCATAATTTTGTCGATGGGTATATAATGGTCGTATTATCCTGTAAGGAGGTTTTTCATTTGAGTGAGAAAAAAATAAGTCGGCTTGCTGCTTTTTTGAAGCGCAAGGATATCGTTTTCTCCGCAAAGCGGTATTTCATTGATGCTATGGGTGCGATGGCGCAAGGGTTATTCTGTACGTTGCTCGTGGGCACCATATTGGATACCCTGGGCAAGCATGTGGGCATTGGTTTTTTGCAAGAAGCCTTTTTTAACATCAAAATTGGCGGCGAAATGGTCAGCTTTACGATCGGCGGTCTGTGTTCGTTAATGGTAGGACCGGGCATGGCAGTTGCGATCGGTCGTGCACTGAATGCACCGCCGTTAATTTTGTTTTCGCTCATTCCGGTTGGTTTTGCCACCAATGCGATGGGCGGTGCCGGTGGCCCCTTAGCGGTATTTTTTGTGGCGATTGCCGCCGCTGAGCTCGGCAAGGTGGTTAGCAAAGAAACACCGGTGGATATTTTGGTGACACCGATTGTGACCATTCTCAGCGGTGTTGGCGTATCCGCTTTGATTTCGGAACCCATTGGCGCTGCTTCAACGGCGATCGGTACGTTTATTATGTGGGCAACGGAATTGCAACCGTTATTGATGGGCATTATTGTGTCGGTTATTATCGGTATCGCATTAACACTCCCCATTAGTAGTGCTGCTATTTGTGCGGCCTTTGGATTGACCGGTCTGGCGGGCGGTGCGGCGGTTGCCGGCTGTTGCGCACAGATGGTTGGTTTTGCGGTAATGAGCTATCGGGAAAATAAAGTAGGCGGATTGGTAGCACAAGGGCTTGGTACGAGTATGTTGCAGATGGGTAACATTGTGCGCAATCCCCGTATCTGGATTCCCCCTACGTTGGCATCGGCGATCACCGGTCCTATTGCCACTTGTTTATTCCACTTGGAAATGAACGGCGCAGCGGTTTCGTCCGGGATGGGTACTTGCGGTTTGGTTGGTCCGATTGGTGTGATTACCGGTTGGTTTAACAACGTAGCTGCCGGGACAAAAACAGCCGTTACTTGGTTTGACTGGGTTGGTTTGGTATTGATCGCAATCGTTTTACCGGCGTTATTGACATGGTTGTTGAGCCTGCCGCTTCGCAAGATCGGTTGGATCAAAGAAGGCGACCTCAAACTGTAAAAAACATAGATTTAAAGCCAAAAATGAGCTTCCTTTGGGAGGCTCATTTTTTTATGCAAAAATTCATAGAAATATAGAAAAACCTATTGATTTTTCGAAAAAATTTGGTATAATTAATATCAAGTGGAGTCTAAATGGGTGATAAGTGTGTATTAAGTGGGTGAAACC
>JAZRZU010000024.1:0-27856 GCA_045601465.1 Acutalibacteraceae bacterium | reverse complement strand
CGGAAGTGCGGTCTTTTGTTGATGGTATTATCTTATTTTTAAGGCCTACAAAAAAGGATATAACGGCCCTTATTCCTGGAGCTGCAATTCAATAGGCGTAACCTGTACATTTAGTTTAATTACACGGTGTTCTTCTACTTCCACCATGGTAAACACAATGTTTTTGTACGTAACAACGTCCCCTACCTCAGCATACCTACCGAGTAGCTCCACCACGAATCCACCAACTGTGGTGTTGTCATCGTCGAAATCACGATCATCAAAATCCACTTCGTTAAAGAAATCTTCAATACGCATGTCCCCGTAGATTTCAAAACAACCGTCACAAAGTTCCACGATTTCGGGTTCGATCTCGTCACTCTCGTCCCAAATGTCACCCACCAACTGTTCCAGCACGTCTTCCATGGTAAGCAGACCCATCACGCCGCCATACTCGTCGGTAACGACCGCCATGTGGCTGTGCTGACGACGCATTGTGTTGAGAACGTCATCGAGGGGCATTGTCTTGTGGACATATACCGTCGGCATCAACAAAGTCGTCAAATCCACATTCGGGTCATCCACCAATTCTTTGAGCGCCACGTTGACGTGCAACACGCCGACAATGTGGTCAGGGGTATCCCGATAAAACGGGATACGAGAATAATTGGAATTTAAGATGGTCTCTACCATTTCCTCTTGGGTACTGTCAATATCGATAGACAGCATATCCACACGAGGCGTGATGATCTCATAAGCCTGTACGTCGCCAAAATCAAAAACACTCTGGATCAGTTCGCATTTGTCTTCATCAATGACACCTTCGTTTTCCACCGTATCAATGATGGTTTCCAGTTCTTCCTCGGTCACAGACGGGGTTTCTTCTATCTTGTTCTTCCAAAGGAGTGATACCACTTTTAACGAAGAATCCACTAAAAACACCAACGGTTTAGTAACGATAGCCAGCGCTCTGAGTGGGATCGCAAATAACGTCGCAAAGGTTTCCGGCATCGTTTTGGCAACTATTTTGGGTACAATCTCACCGAAAATCAACACCAACACCGTCATGGCGATGGTGGCGACCCACGCCAACGACTCACCCAACAATGCGATCACGATGACCGTTGCCACCGATTCTGCAGCGATGTTCACCAAATTGTTGCCGATGAGAATAGTGGCCAACGCTTTGTCATAATCGCCGTGAATTTTCAGCGCCAAACGTGCTGCCAAAGACCCTTTTTCTTCCGCCGCACAGCGAAGACGCACTTCACCTGCCGAAGCATAGGCAATCTCGGATGCAGAGAAAAATGCAGAACCGATCAAACAAATCACGATAACGATATAGTTAATCAGCATATACCGCACCTCCGATCTGCTCTTTCTCGTCGTATATTTCACCGACAAGCTCTTCGAGGATATCTTCGACGGTAATGATGCCGAGTACCGATGTTTCGCCACGCACATACGCAATGTGCGTGCGTTTTGCCGATAACGTCGACAATAAATCATCCACCGGTGTATTTGCATGGATATAAACCGGTGTTGCCATCACATCTCGTACCGTAATATTGGGAGTTTTTAAATAGCGTTTTAAAAACGTCCGCATACTGAGTGTTCCGATTACCAAGCCTTTATCACTGACAACCGGAAACCGTGAATGGGTGCATTCTTTGAGAATAGCCACCACCTCGGCAGCAGGAGTATTCTCATGAATTTTAATCACCTTATCCCAAGGTGTCATAACGTCTTTTACCGTTGACTCAGAAAACTCAATGGCGTTTTGCACCAATTCTTCTGTTTCTTTGTCGATGTCGTTTTCTTCCACGTAGGTTTCAATAATATCATACAATTCTTCTTCGGTCACCGTGGGTGTATCCCCCGCCTTTTTCTTGAACGGACGGCTGACGAGCTCGGAAAGCAGCGAGAACACAAAACTGATAGGGGTGAGCACCTTCATAAGTAGGATAAGCGGCCCACACGCAAACACGGCAAACGACTCGTTGCACGTTTTGGCAAACGATTTGGGAATCATCTCACCGACAAAAAACACGACCACGGTTGCCAAAACAGTAGAAATTGTTACCGCATAATCCGGCATCGTCTCAATACTGTCAAACAACGAGTATGTAAACAAGGTTGCAAGCGTGGCAACACCGGCATGGGTTACGTTATTACCGATGAGCAACGTGGTCAGCGCCTTATCAAAATGATCCAGCACATACAATACTCGTTTGGCGGCACGGTCACCATTTTCAGCACGGGTGGACATACGAATTCGATTGACCGAAGCCAAGGCAATCTCCGTCCCTGCAAAATAACCGGCGAGCACTAAAAGTACAAAAATATACAGTAAATGTCGCACAGGACTGTCGTCCATTACAAAACCAACTCCTTTAAAAGAAAACATCGAATACATTATTTATACCATATCCCTTGCTGTTTTGCAACCTTTTACGACTAAACCCACCCGAAAAGAAGCGTACACACCAAAGATAAAAACACAATACCCTTGACAAAGCGGCTCTAATGTGTTAGAGTGTATGTATACTCTAACACATTAGAGAAAGGGCGTCGAGCATGGATACACCAAAAGTATTTGAAAGTGAGTATCGTTTTTGTTTGATTTTGTGGGAGAACGAACCGGTCAAAAGCAGTAAGCTTGTGGACCTTTGCAAACAGCAACTGGGGTGGAAACCCACCACCACCTACACCGTCATAAAGCGCTTATCGGAGCGTGGCGTTTTGAAAAACGAAAACACCGTCGTTACTTCATTGGTAAGCAAGGATCAAGTGCAAGCGGCGGAGCTTAACGAAATGGTGGAGAAAACGTTTGAGGGCTCGCTGCCGGCATTTATTGCGGCATTTACCAAGCATCAAAAGATTTCCGACGACGAGATCGATGTAGTCCAGCAGATGATCGACCGCTATCGGAAGGAGAATCCACATGAGTGAAGTCTTCTTGAAAATTGTGAACATGAGTATATCGGCGGGTTGGATCGTACTGGCGGTATTGGTTTTGCGGCTATTGCTGAAAAAAGCTCCAAAATGGATCACCGTACTCCTTTGGGGTGTTGTTGCAATTCGGCTAATTTGCCCGTTTTCGATTGAAAGTGTGATAAGTCTTATACCCAATCCTGAAACCATCCACCCCGAAATTATGATGGATCATACCCCCGCTATCGATTCCGGTATTCCCCTCATCAATACAGTGGTCAACCCGATTATTGAGTACTCCTTTACCCCCGATCCGGGCACAAGCGCAAACCCGTTGCAGCTGTGGATCCCCACCATGGCTACCTTTTGGATGATCGGCATGGCGATAATGCTGGGGTATACCGTTATCAGCTATTGGCGCATAAAGAGAAAAATCGGCACCGCCGTTTTGCTCCGGAACAACATTTTCCAAAGTGAAAAAATTATTTCACCCTTTGTACTTGGCGTGATAAAGCCAAAAATTTATCTGCCGTTTTCGATAAACGAACAGGATATGGCGCACGTGATCGCACACGAAAATGCGCACATACAACGCAAAGACCACCTATGGAAACCGTTTGGCTTCTTGGTTCTCACACTGCATTGGTTTAACCCTTTAATGTGGCTCGGTTACGTGCTGCTTTGCCGGGATATCGAGCTTGCGTGTGATGAAAAGGTTATCAAAGAATGGAATACCGAACAAAAAGCTGACTATTCACAAGCGCTTTTGACTTGCAGTATCAATCGCCGCGCCATCGCCGCTTGTCCTCTTGCGTTCGGCGAGGTAGGCATAAAAGATCGGGTAAAATCGGTGTTGAATTATAAAAAACCGGCGTTTTGGCTTGTGATGACTGCTCTTATTGCTTGTATGGTCGTTGCAATTTGTTTCTTAACAAATCCTTTTGACGCAACTGCTTCGCTTGATGACGATTTGAAGGTATACGTTGATTGTCAGATAGCCGGACGATTTCAAACCGAAGAATCGGAAGGCAGGGCTTGTTGCTTGGATTGGGAAGTCATCGGCAAAAAGAAACAGGGGTCCACCACCACGCTCTATATGTGGGTCATGTATCAGGAATACAGTTATAACGGGAGCGAATTAAAAATAGAAACAGGGGCACATATCCCAACGGTGATTACCGTTAAAAAGAAAGACGGTCATTATGCACTCATCGAATACTGGCAGGCGAAAGATGGCTCATATCATGTCCCCAGTATCAAAGAAAAATTTCCGTGGTATCTCCACAGTAAAGCACTGGATTCTCAAAGATACGTCGAAAAGCAACAATCGCTATGCCGCAAAACTGCAGAGGAATATTTTGCTAATTCTAATGTAAGTTGGGAACAGAGCCAGAACGAAACAGCGATCGAGGCAGCTTTTATGAATCATCTGGAACAAGAGCTAAAAAAGCCGGACACGCAGATTGGTACCTATACGTTGTGTGATCTGAATAAAGACGAAAAACCGGAGTTACTGTATTGGGAAGAGTCTCATTTGACCGTCTGCGTATATTACAACGGCACGGTAGTAAAACTTGAAACTGCCGGATTTAACTCGATGAACGGACCTATAAAAATTTTGGAGAACGGGGCGATGCTGTCGGCACACGTGAGTACGGGTACGATCTATTGCTACGAAACGCTTGGTGCAAACAATACGGTATCAACGTTGTATTTCATTAGTAGTGACTACGGCGCACCTCTGTATGTGTTTGACAACAAAACCGTTTCCAAAGACGAGTGGGATCGTTTAACAAAAGCATACTTTGAAATCCCCGAGGCAAAAATCGAGTGGAAAACGTTTGAGAAGTAAATTCATACAGCACATTGTTTTCGTTATTACACGATGCATTTTATACACTTTTATCTTTTGGTTGCACCACCACCTGAAATGTGATATACTGCCGTGGAAAGGTGGTCGGCGACTTGAACACAACACGTAACGCTGCTTGGCGATTAACCATCGCCATGATGATCTTCGGGACAATCGGAATATTTGTACGGAGTATCTCGTTGCCCTCGGCGGAGATCGCTCTGTTTCGTGTGGTGATCGGCGCCTTTATTGTTGGCGGTTATTTACTGATAACCAAACAAGGGTTTGGCTTATCCGCCATGCGAGAGGTGTGGTATTTTTTACTCCCCTCCGGTGCGGTTTTGGGTATTAACTGGATTTTTCTGTTTGAGGCATACCGCTATACCACCGTTTCGATTGCTACGTTAAGCTACTATTTCGCACCCATTCTGGTCACCTTGCTCTGTCCGTTGTTCTTTAAAGAAAAAACGACCCCAAAACAACTTTTTTGCTTTGTAGGCGCCACCATGGGGCTTGTGCTGTGCACCGGCATCGGAAACACGTCCGAAAAGCCGGAAAATCTATTGGGTGTTGCGCTGGGGCTGATTGCCGCCATCCTATACGCCTCCATCGTTCTTCTAAACAAACGTCTTGTTGCGGTCCCCGGAACACAGCGCACTTTTTGGCAGTTTATTATTGCCGCTTTGGTGCTGATACCCTACGTACTGTGTACCGACGGTATATCGGCACACCGGTTAAATGCCGGCGGCATGATCGCACTGCTTTTAGTGGGTATCATTCACAGCGGTATCGCCTATTGTCTGTATTTTGCAGCGATTTCTCAAATAAAAGGGCAACAAGTTGCCCTGCTCAGTTACGTAGACCCTCTCACCGCCGTTGTGTTATCTGTCACAGTCCTTGGCGAACCGCTTTCTCTGCCCCAAGCCATCGGTGGCAGTATGATCTTGTTGTTTACTCTACTTGCTGAAATCCCCCTCAAATCTAAAAAAATCCGCCGAAATTAATTTCGGCGGATTTTTTATCCTATTCAAACTGAATCGCTACCTCGGTAAAATATTGAACGATCCTTTCAGGCGGTGTGTGCATCTCTTCTGTTAACCACCACCGAACAGCTTCGCAAAAACTCACCGCCAAGTGGTTAAGTAAAAAATCCGTGGGAACATTGGTTTGAAAGCGAGATACGTGCTGTTCAAATATCCCATAGAGATGCTGTTTAAAATACGTCATAAACAACTCCCCGCTATCCGACAATAAAATCCCCGCCAAGTCTTGCCGTTCTTCTTTCAAATGGTAGAGAGCATGGCACAACTGCGATTCCAAATCCCCCATTTCCCCAACATAGGGACACTGTTCATTATCCAAGAAGTGATAAAACAACTCACTGCACAGTGCATCCAATAAAACGTCTTTGGTTTCAAAATGCGCATAAAACGTGCTGCGTCCTACGTTTGCCTCATCCAAAATATTTTGTACCGTAATGCGGTCGTACCGCTTACGGGTCAATAATTCACGAAACGCTTGTAAAATAGCTTTTCGTGTTTTTTGTTGTCGTCTATCCATGGATTTCCTCCCAAACAAATCCGCTTTTTTGTTCCGTATCGCACATTTGATATGTTTTGATTATTGTTTGTGTGTATGCACTTTCGTATACTATAATCGAACACTTTGTTCTATAATAACATATTCTGAAAAACCTTTCAAGGAGGATACGAAATGAATTCTTTGCGAAAAATGCGTATCGCATTCTTATTAAATCTATCATTTTCACTCATTGAACTATTCGGCGGATTCTGGGTGGGCAGTGTTTCGATTCTGTCGGATGCTCTTCACGATTTTAGTGACAGTATCAGCATCGGGCTATCTTTAATTTTGGAAAAGACCGCACAGAAGCAGCCGGACGCCACACATCCTTATGGATATCGCCGCTATTCGGTGCTGGGGAGCTTCCTTACCGCCTGTCTTTTATGTGTAAGCTCGCTTTTTGTAATCGCACAAGGAGTTCGCCGCCTCATACATCCTATCCCCCTCAACCAAAACGGCATTCTGATATTAGCCGTTATCGGCTTGCTCATAAATGGAATTGCCGCACTGGTTACGCACGGCGGTAGATCGCTGAACCAACGATCGGTATCGTTACATCTGTTAGAGGACGTGCTGGGTTGGGCGGCGGTATTACTCGGTGGCGCTGTAATAAAACTAACCGGCTGGGTGGCAATCGATCCTCTGTTATCCATCGGGATTGCCCTGTGGATCCTTTTACACGCTGTAAAACAACTAAAACCCGTTCTGAATGTGTTTATAGAAAAAACGCCGTCGGATATAGACAGCACCGACATTCAAGCTTGTTTGGAATCGTTAGAAGCTATCACCGCCATCCGGTATTTGCGCATCCGCAGTATCGACGGTATTCACGCTATCGCTGCCGTTCGTGTTGTGACCGATCAAGATGCCTTGCTCACCAAAACCGCTGTTCGTTCTGTTTTGTCGGCACACGGTATCGAAATATCTACCATCGAGATCTCCACCCCCGCAGAATCTTATACCGATGAACTGCTAAACCTAACACACGACACGCACCAACACCACCCACATCATCACTAAGGCTATAAAAGAAATGACACCATCTATCCTTTGGTGCAGTCAAAGCTGAATAAACGGCATGATTATGCAACACGGATTCCTAGTTGCTTTTATCACCTTTTTATGGTATACTGTTCATAATTTCAAGGTTACGCATACAAAGCGTGACAGTAAGGAGAAAGTATGGACAAGCAAACGACTTTTAAACCGTATGTCCCGGCAGAAAAAGTAACGCCTGAACTGACCTTAACATCCATTTTTATGGGCATCCTTTTGGCGGTTGTATTCGGCGCTGCCAACGCCTATTTGGGGTTACGTGTCGGCATGACGGTATCCGCCTCGATTCCCTCCGCTGTTATTGCGATGGGTGTCATCCGTGTGTTGTTGCGAAAAAACTCTATTTTAGAAAGCAATATGGTGCAAACGATCGGCTCTGCCGGCGAATCGCTTGCGGCAGGCGCCATTTTCACCATCCCTGCACTGTTTATCTGGGCGACAGAAGGCAAAACCGAAACACCTGGTTTGTTGGAGATCACCTTGATCGCCCTGCTTGGCGGTCTTTTGGGTACCTTCTTCATGATCCCGCTTCGCAACGCATTGATCGTGAAAGAACATGGTATCTTGCCCTATCCGGAAGGCACCGCTTGCGCTGAGGTTCTGCTCGCCGGTGAAAAGGGCGGCACCTCCGCCTCGACCGTGTTTGCCGGCATGGGCTTTGCCGCATTTTTCAAATTTATTATCGACGGATTAAAACTGGTTACCAGTGAAATCACCCTGACCATCAAAGGGTTTGCCGGTGCGATCGGCACCCAGATCTACCCGGCTGTTCTCAGTGTCGGTTATATTTGCGGTCCTCGTATTTCATCGTATATGTTTGCCGGCGGTGTATTGAGCTGGATGGTCATCATTCCTTTAATTGTGTTTTTCGGAGGGGATGCTACGTTAGCCCCTGCCGCCCAACCCATTTCGCAGCTATTTGCCGAGGCCGGAGCCGGCGGCATTTGGGGGTCGTACGTTCGCTATATCGGTGCCGGTGCCTTGGCAGCCGGCGGTATTATCAGCTTGGTAAAATCCTTACCTCTGATTATCAGAGCATTCCGTGATGCACTCAAAGGCATGGCATCGGGCGGTGCAGTCGGTTCCGATCGCACCACCAAAGACATCAGCTTAAAAATCGTATTACTGGCAATCGCTATCCTAACATTACTGATCTGGTTAATTCCGGCGATTCCCGTGTCCTTTGTCGGCGCTGTAATCGTTGTCATCTTCGGATTCTTCTTTGCCACCGTATCTTCCCGCATGGTCGGCTTGGTAGGCAGCAGTAACAATCCCGTTTCCGGCATGACAATTGCGGCCTTATTGCTCACCACTTTAATTTTAAAATTGACCGGCGTCACCGGCATGGAAGGTATGTGTAGTGCCATTGCGATCGGCTCGATCATCTGCATTACTTCCGCTATGGCGGGCGATACCTCACAAGACCTGAAAACCGGCTATTTGCTTGGTGCAACTCCGAAAAAGCAACAGATTGGTCAGCTCTTCGGCGCAATCGCTGCCGCACTGGCGATTGGCGGCACCTTATATCTGCTCAACAGCGCTTGGAGCTTTGGTTCTGCGGAACTTCCGGCACCGCAAGCAGGTTTGATGAAATTGATTACCGAAGGCGTTATGGAGGGTAACCTTCCCTGGAACTTGGTATTTATCGGTGTCGCACTTGCAGTCGTGGTCGAGGTTATCGGTATTCCGGTACTCCCCTTTGCCATCGGTGTTTACCTGCCGGTACAGCTCAATGCCTGTATCATGATCGGCGGCTTGATTCGGTTGTTGCTGGATAAACGCCGCTATAAAGACGAAGCGACCAAAACAACGGTTGTCAACGACGGTATCTTGTTCTGTTCCGGTATGATTGCCGGTGAAGGGCTGGTCGGTATTTTGCTTGCCTTGTGTGCTGTCTTTGGCATCGACTCCGCCTTGAATCTCTCGGCACGTTTGGGCATCCCGACCTGGATTTCCGATATCGGCGGCTTAGTGTTGCTGGCCATTACCGTTTTGTGTATTTTAAAATTCTCAATTTGGAAAAAACGGGATACACAATCATGAAAAAGAAGGCAGAAATATCCGAAAATTATTTAGAAAGAATTCCCGTTCGTGCTGCTCATGTTGGTTGGTCAATGGATGATGACGGCGGTGTCACCTTAGAAATCGAAAACAAAGGCGGTTTCCATTGGTTGGCTCAAAAGGTATTCAAAAAGCCTCGTATCAGTTATATACACCTGGACGAAAACGGCAGTTTTATCTGGCCGCTGATTGATGGAAAAACCAATATTATGACCATCGGCGAGTCTGTGCAACAACGTTTTGGTGAGGCGGCAAATCCGCTGTATGAACGGTTAGCCAAATTCTTTCAAATCCTCCACAGTTATGGATTCATTACGTGGGCATAAGATACAAACACGATAAAAGGACCGCACAGCCGTTGGCTGTGCGGTCCTTTGCTATGCATTGTTGATCGGCGGTTCTTGATTGCGTTTTTCAATGCGAATTTCCCATTGAATAAGAAACGTGAGCGCTGCTCGCAATAAAATGATACAACCAAGAATCAAAAGCTCGCCCCAATCCCGAACCAGAACAGTTCGTAACAATTCGCCACCCAACTTAAATTCCAGTGCAAACGCAATGCCCTCCGCTAACCTTAAACGAATATACGGTTTCTTTTTCAGAAGACCGATCACAGCGCCAATAACAGCACCCATCAAAACCGCTGTGCCAATTACATCGATAATTAAGATAAAAAAAGCAACCCCTATATCAAAATACTCCATTACGCCGGCATAACTCTGTTGCAACGTATTGCTCATTAAAAATCTCCACCTCATCTCGGTATTGTGCCGGGGCACATCATATATACAAAAACAATTGCTCAAAATATTTTGAAAAATTTCATCAAACCCGTTGACAGGAAAGGTAAAAAATGGTATACAAAAGCCAGTCGAAAACGCTGGAAAATCAAGCCTGACCTTGGGTGAAAAGGTGATGTGGTATATGGATAACTGTCTGCAATACATTATAAAAAATAAACCGCTACCCTCTCACGCCGAGGCGGTCGCAAATGCGCTGATTCAAAATCAACAACAGCCGCTTTTTATTATTGTGGGCGATCTCGACTTAAAGGGAAATTACGCAGATTCTGCCCTTATTTTCACAAAGCAAGCGCTTATCTACTGCGAATCAGAAAAAACGGATCCGTTACGGATAGACTTTGCTCGTCTTTCTTCCGTATCCGCAAAAAGGATGTACGGAAATGCTACCCTCTCGGCGGTAGTGGACGGAAAAGAACGTCAAATCCTTTTTCGCTACACCTATTCCGTTGCTACGCTTTGTGACGCAGCGGCCTTGTTTGTTAATCACCTCAACCACGGTGCTGATTTTTCTTCGGAATTTGCTGTGGTTGAGGCGGCATTCGAAAAAGCTTTACGAATCTGTCCCAAATGTGGAAGAACGCTTTTGCACCCTGGCAGCGAATGTATCAACTGCCGTTCCAAACTAAAAGTCGTAAAATATCTGTCAAGATATATCGCACCCCAGTATAAAACCATCATTTTTTGCATCTTTCTTTCCCTCTTTACAACCACTATGTCGCTGGTCCCGCCAACGGTTACAGGATTTATTGTGGATGTTGTTTTTGGTGAGAAAAGCTCCTCAAATGTCCCGCTTTTAAACACCATTGCCGATGTGGTGGGCGGCGACAGCCTGACACTGTTGTTTACCATGATCGGTTTCCTTTTTGCTTCCTATATATTGCAGTATGGTGTTGGTATACTGCGTGCGTATTTAATGCGTATGGTTGGCGATAAAATGGTATTTTCTCTCCGAAATGATATTTATCGCAAAGCGCAACACTTACCGATGAAGTTTTACGATAAGACTTCCACAGGCGCCGTCATCACTCGTCTTTCGGGGGATTCGGCGACAATTTTACAGTTTATGCTGCGCATAACACAAGAAGCGGTCGTGCACTTTTTCCAGCTGATTGGCATTATCGTTATCATGCTTTCCCTCAACCCCTCGCTTACCCTTCTTTCGCTTGTCCCGGTCGTTTTCATCGCAATCGTGGTACGTATCTTTTCTAAAAAAATGCGTCCGTTTTATCATCGGATTTGGCGGAAATGGTCCGCTGTTTTATCCAATATGTCGGATACCATTCCTTGTGTTCGGGTCGTCAAATCCTTTTCGGGCGAAAAACGAACGAGTGAAAAATTTGAAATGCTCAATCATGAGTGGCTGAAAATTGATCTGAAACTCGGCAAGCTCGTTGCTGCATTTCCACAGCTGATTTCCTTTTTGGTTACCTGTGGCTCGCTCATTATTTGGGCGACGGGCGGCACCAAGGTGGTGCAAGGAGCTCCCGGATTTTCGGCAGGACTTGTCGTGTCGTTCATATCGTATGCCTCGATGTTTTATAATCCGGTCACCTTTTTTGCTAACTTATCGGATTCTTTCCAAAGCACCATGGCATCGGTGGAAAAAATCTTGGATGTTCTGGAAGCAGAACCGGAACCCCAAGCACCCTCCCCGGTTACCGTGGATAAACTTGAAGGCAAAATTGAATTTTTACACGTGGGATTTTCGTTTGATCGTTCTAAAAAAGTGTTGGACGATGTTTCGTTTACTATACAACCGGGAGAAATTGTTGGAATCGTCGGCACAACCGGTTCAGGTAAATCCACCCTCATCAACCTGTTGATGCGATTCTATGACGGCTATTCGGGTGAAATATTGGTGGATGGTCACAATATCAAAAATTTAGAACTCAGCTCTTTCCGTGAACAAATCGGTTTTGTTCAGCAAGAGCCCATGATGTTTAGCGACACAATCTACCACAACATTGCGTATGGCAATCCGAAGGCAACGGTTGACGAGGTCATGGCAGCAGCCGATATTGCCAACGCTCACGAGTTTATTGCCAAACAGCCGGACGGATATGATACCGTTTTGGGTGAACGGGGCGTCGGGGTTTCGGGCGGAGAAAAGCAACGTATTTCCATCGCACGAGCCGTTTTAAAAAATCCCTCGATTATGATTTTTGACGAAGCGACCGCCTCGGTTGATTCCGAAACGGAGCATCTGATTCAAGAAGCAATCGACCGTCTTATCACCGGCAAAACAACCCTTATGATTGCGCACAGACTTTCGACTCTGAAAAAAGCGACACGCATTATTGTGGTGGACAACGGAAAAATCATCGAAAACGGCTCGCCGCAAGAACTACTTGCCAAAAAAGGAAAGTACTATAAGTTGGTCCAAATTCAATCCATGGCAGCCGATGCCAAACGTATGCAAGAGGAGGCGGGGTTATCATGAGAGCTGTGCGCTACGTTACCGAACACGATACGATCTATCCCTTTGAAAACCATCTGGTCAACCTCCAAACAAACGATACGGTATACACAGCACTGGAACCTCGTCGCCTTTTCCCCGTTAGCAACATAAATGCGTATATCTCCCTTCTTAACCAAGACGGGCACGAGGTAGCCGTAATTAAAAACTTGGACGATCTGAACCAAGCATCCAGAACTACTATCCAACAAAGCTTGGATATCTACTATCTGGTCCCCTGTATTCAAAAACTCCTTTCCTCTAAAAATAAAAATGGCTCGCTTGTGTGGACAGTTTTAACCACACACGGTGAGAAAACCTTCCAAATACACAACCGCAACCACGATATAAAAGCAGATGCAAACGGGACAGTTCGCATCCGTGATTCGCACGATAACCGCTATGTAATTGAAGACTGGCACAAACTGGATAAAAAAAGCATACGGTTGCTCCTTGCAGAAATTTAAAAACCGCCCTGCCAAACGGCAGGGGGGTTCATTGTGTCTGTGCAAAAACACAAATACAGCTTATTCGTTTGATAAATATTCGTCAATCGACTTGGCTGCCAATTTACCGGCACCCATTGCCGAAATAACGGTAGCCGCACCGGTGACCGCATCCCCACCGGCATATACACCTGTGCGGGAAGTAAGCGCATCTTCATTGACAATAATACCGCCTCGATGGTTTACAGCTAAACCCTCGGTCGTGCTTTTGATAAGGGGATTCGGCGAGGTACCGATGGACATAATCACGGTGTCCACCGGCAACGTATATTCGGAACCCTCAATCATCACCGGGCGCCGCCGTCCCCGCTCGTCCGGTTCTCCCAGCTCCATTTTGATACAAGTCATGTCGGTGACAAAACCATTTTTCGGGTCACGGGGGTCATCGGGGTTGTGATATCCACCGATCGAAAGCGGGGCAGTAAGCCACCGAAACTCGATTCCCTCTTCCAAAGCGTGTTCAACCTCTTCTTTACGGGCGGGCAGTTCTTCCATTGAACGACGGTACACAACGTATACCTTTTCTGCACCAAGGCGCATCGCCACCCTGGCCGCATCCATCGCCACATTACCGCCACCAATAACGGCGACGGTTCCCCCTTTTCGAACGGGAGTTTCAGGGTTGTCCAAATACGCTTTCATCAAATTGCAGCGAGTAAGGAATTCGTTCGCCGAATACACACCGTTCAAGGATTCGCCGGGAATCCCCATAAAGTTTGGCAATCCGGCACCCGAACCGATAAACACAGCTTCATATCCGACCTCAAACAACTCATCCACCGTCAGCGTTTTGCCGATTACGGTGTTGGTTTCAATCGTTACACCAAGCTTTGCAAGGCTCTCAACCTCTTTGGAAACAATGGATTTCGGAAGACGAAACTCCGGAATACCATATACCAAAACACCACCGGGGACGTGCAATGCTTCATATATCGTGACCGCATACCCCTTCTTGGCCAGATCACCGGCGCAGGCCAGCCCGGAAGGGCCGGAACCCACAACAGCCACTTTATGTCCGTTGGGGGTTGGCTTTTGTGGCGGTTGCTCGACAAACGTGTTATGCCAGTCTGCAACAAACCGTTCCAACCGACCGATGGCGACGGGCTGACCTTTTATCCCCCGCACGCACCGTGCTTCACACTGCGTTTCCTGGGGACATACCCGCCCGCAAACCGCCGGCAACGAAGAAGATTGGGAGATGATTTGATAAGCACCCTCGAAATCTCCCTCTTGAATTTTTTGAATAAAACTGGGAATATCAATTTGTACCGGACACCCTTGTGTACAAGGCTTTGTTTTACAATTCAGGCACCGCTTTGCTTCGGCAATAGCGGTTTCGGCGCTATACCCAAGTGCCACCTCGTCAAAGTTATGTACACGCACACAAGGCTCTTGTACCGGCATTTCGTGTCTGTCCGACGATAACCTGTCTGCCATTTATTGCGCCTCCTTTTTGTAGAGGTTGCAACCGGCTTCGTATGCATGGCGTTCAAAATCACCGTACATTCTGCCTCGCAGCATCGCCTCGTCAAAATCTACCTCATACCCGTTGAAATCCGGACCGTCTACACAAGCGAATTTAATCACCCGTTGCCCATCCACGCACAGCGTTAAGCGGCAACCCCCGCACATACCGGTTCCGTCAATCATAATGGGGTTCATAGACACCGTTACCGGTATGCCAAACGGGCGGGCAGTTTCCACTACAAATTTCATCATCACCAAAGGACCGATGGTAATGATTTTATCGAAGGATTTCCCGCTTTCTAACAATTCCTTTAAGGGGAGCGTAACGTTTCCCGGACGACCGTACGAGCCGTCATCTGTCATCACGATCAATTGATCGGATGCCGCACGGAATTCCTTTTCGCAAATACACAGATCTTGATTGCGGAACCCAATGATGGAGGTTACCTCTGCCCCCATCTCGTGCAAAGCTTCGGCAATCGGCATCGCAATGGCACATCCCACGCCGCCGCCGATAATGCATACCTTCTTTAACCCTTCCAGCTCGGTTGGCGTGCCCAGCGGACCAACAAAATCCACAATATACTCACCCTCGTTTTTATGGCTGAGTTTTTGGGTCGTCGCACCGACAACTTGAAAAATGATTTTTACCGTTCCGTTTTGTTTGTCTACGCCGGCAATGGTAAGTGGAATACGCTCACCGCTTTCATCCACGCGCAGGATAATAAATTGACCGGGCTTTGCTTTGTTCGCAACCAGCGGCGCTGCAATATGCATTTCCACGACCGAGGCATTGAGCACTTTCTTTTGTGTGATCTGATACATAAGACTCTCCCTTTTCGGCTAAAACGGTTGTCGTATAGATAAACAACCAACCTGTGTATAACCATACTCCATGTTGGAAAAGATGTCAACCCCAAGACCGCATATTCGTAGGGTACGGATACCTGTCAAAACATAAAGCGATATACGTTCGATGGCAAAAACACGCTCTTGACACTCAAACGGTGAAGAGCGTGTGCGCTATTACTTGGTAACGACAGTTTTTGTTCTTTCCTGCGAAAGCGCATACAAGTGCTCCGTCGCAAAGGCTAACTTGGTCACAATGTTCTTTTGAGTCGCCGGATAACAATAAAAAGAATCGTTTTCGGTAGAAATGTCTACACAATCCAGCGGCTTCAAGTAACAATAATCGTACTCGATGTGCAAACTGTTCGTCATGGACGGCGTGCGTTGGATACGATACTCTTTTCCGTTATAATGACCGGTTAATCGAAACCCATTTTCAGGGTCATGCGACAACGTCGCTTTTCCAATTGATTCAAATTTCCAGCAGCGAGGCATGGAATAAACCTCGACCTCATCTTGGAAGGAATAGGTCCCGTCTTCAATTTGTCGGCGCACCTGTTCCCGTTCCCAATCAAACCAATCGGGGATGTGCGGAAATTCCGTTTCGCCGTTTTGAGCTGTCAGACTGCCGTCCTCTTCAAGCGTCCAGCGCTTTCCGCAAGCGGTACAGAACAGTTCAGCACCGGCAGAGGACATTTGGGATTCCGCCAAACAATGCGGGCATTGATACAAAACTTTATGCAATCCTTCGGCACGAAATGGCTCGGTAATACGAATACCGTTCTCTTTTTGATATCGATATTCATCGTAAGACAACGCGTCCCTAAGAACCGCATTAATTTGTTCTGCCGACATGGTTTTTACCTGTTCTGCCGTTAGAATTTGAGTCATGGTGGTATGCAGCGGCACCTTGCGTTTTTTACGAAAATTCCAAAACGGAGAATGTAAATAATTCCCGTGATGCACGACAGTTACGACCGGTACTTTGTTCATACGGATCAGCTTGCCCAAAGAATCCGGCATAAACGAGAGTGTACCGCATGGGGAGTAACGTGCTTCGGGATACATACATAAAATATCACCACGTTTCAATACCCGATTGATGGATTTGATCAGGTGCAGATCCATGGTATATTTGCGGGTACAGATCGCACCGATAAGCTCCATAAGCCACGGACGACGATAGTATCCGTCAATGCTCACAACGTTGTTGACACGGTGCGGCCATGTTCCCATGGCGGCTAACTCAAAATCGATAAAATACATATGATTGCTAAGCAGAATATACGGCGGTTTTAACCCCTCCATATTGATCTTCTCAATCTTGTATTGCTTCCCGATCAACATGATACGGGACAATATCCATATCAATGCGACAATAATCTTGGGTTGACGAATCGGATAGTGTGCCGTATTATATCGCTTTTTATTTTTATAATTGACATCGATATTCATACCATCAGCTCACCTCTCTTTTGCATTTTACATGAAAATACGCTAAAAAGCAAGAAAAATCGACTGCCATTTCTTGCGTACAGGGCGGGTTCGTGATACAATACAAGCAAATGGAGGGGATAACAAATGGAAGAAATCACAATCGCTGTTTTGATCCTTGCGGTGGTGTTTCTTGGCGTTTTTTTGACAGCTTTTATTTGTTTTTATATCGTATTTTACGTACCGAAACAACAGCCATCCAAAGAGGAATTTCCTATTCCTCCCGGCAAAGCATACGAACCGTACCGTGAACTGATGGTATCGTGGATGAAACAAGCACGGCAGATACCGCACGAACAGATCTTCATTCGCTCTCTTGATGGACTTTCCTTGTGCGGACGCTATTATGAATATGCGAGCAATGCCCCGATCGAATTGATGTTTCACGGATACCGAGGAACGGCCGAGCGTGATTTGTGCGGTGGCGTACAACGTGCTTTTGCACTGGGACGAAACGTTTTGATCGTCGATCAGCGTGGTTGCGGCAACAGCGACGGTCGAGTCATTACGTTTGGTGTAAAGGAAAGCGATGACTGCGTTGCGTGGGTTGATTATTTGGTAAACCGATTTCCCGAATCCCATATTATTCTAACAGGTATTTCAATGGGCGCTGCCACCGTTCTCATGGCGACGGCAAACCCGTTGCCTAGCAACGTTGTTGGGGTGCTCGCAGACTGCGGATATACGTCAGCAAAAGAGATCATCCAAACGGTCATGCGCACCCGCCGCCTACCGGTATGGATATTATATCCATTTATCAAACTGGGCGCTCGATTCTTCGGGCATTTTGATTTGGAAAAAACACCCCCCATCGAAGCCGTGAAAACCTGCCGCTTGCCGGTTATCTTTTTCCACGGCGACAGCGACGATTTTGTGCCCTGTAACATGAGTGAGCAAAACTATGAGGCGTGCCAAAGCGAAAAACGATTGGTGCTTGTACCAAAAGCAGGACATGGACTCAGTTACCCCGTAGCCCCTGAGGAATATTTGAACGCTCTGCGGGAATTCACCTTTGGTTTGTAAAGAAGTTACGCTATCCCCCTTTGGGGATATTAAAAGAAAGACGGACGGGTATGGGTTGTACCCTGAAGGACAGTAAAAAAGCTGTGTAGAAAATTTCTACACAGCTTTTAAATTTGTCTTATACCATAACAAGCAGGACATTTGGGCGCCCAAATCTCACTTATTAGGCGAACCTAAAACCCTCTAACCTACTCAGCAATCGGACAATATTTCATAATTGGATATAAACTGCATATATCCGTCAGGATGTATTTTTGCTTTAACAACACCTGCATATTCAAGGGCGTCTTTTGTGTACAAACCGTATGCTATGTCATATGTACCATCCTGATTATCCGTTACATCGTGCATAACTGCATCTAGACTCCAACCCCAGCCATCTGCCAGAATGACCGCATCGTTCTGTGCATCGTATACCAAAGAATTTTCAAAACTGTCACGAAGCAACTGCTCACTAAATGGAAAATATTTTGTGATTGCAGGTATAAGAACATCTATTTTGATGCCTTCATTTACCTGATAATCATTTTCTGCAACACTTACAATCGGCATTGCTTCACCATGATCTCTTTTATAAAGACTCTGTGCGTTGGCAATCATCAAAAAATCTTGTTCAGGAAGACTCTCTGCATCCCATTCGCATCCTAACATCATACTGATGGCTGGAATCTCTTTTTCTGCCATCTGCTGAACTTCTACAAAAGAAACAGATGTTTTATTATTTTTGCAAGCAGCTAGAGTCATAATCATAATAAGAACCAACATAAAAGATAATACTTTTTTCATAAAGTGTACTCCTTTGCCAAATTCTTATTTATCGAATAGTATTATATCATTTTTACTCGAACAATTCAATGGCAATTGAAAAATCCGCCCGATTTCTCGAGCGGATAGTTTCGCGTTATAAACCAAATATAAAGCCCTTAAGAGTACGCTCCATACCTGTCCGTCTTTCTTTTATACACACTTTGGTGTATCTTCCGCAATCACACGCCATATCGGTCGGCAATTTGTGATACACATTTTTTGGCGATTACCATTTGTTCAGCAGAAACGTCTTCATCAAAGCAAGCAAACGTATTGCCGGAAATGTCATTACCGGTTAAAAATCGATACCAGGTAAGACCCAGCGCATACCTGCCAAGCCCCAAGCTCGCATGGTACGTATCCCGATGGATTTTTTCAATTCCGTTTTCAAGCAAAGCGTCAAACACTTCTCCCGACGGGATAATAAAATCTGCACCGATATCGTTGGCTGCCTTTTGATATGCCGCCACAACATCACGAAGCATGTCTTTATAATCACGGTACTGCAATTCCTCGTTTAATCGCTGACATCCTTGCTCATAAGCCCACGTTTGATGAACAACAATTTTGGCTTTTGGCACACAATCACGAACATATTGAACCAAATTGTTAAGATACGGCTGATAGGTAGCATCGTCCGGCGATAACCTACTAGCTTGCTGCACCGTCACAATATCCCAATCACGATTGAGCAACGCTTCTTTCAAGGAAACCTTAAAGCCGGTGCTTTCCCCGTTCATTTCAAGCATATAAGCACGTTCTTCGCTCAACACATTGCGATAATGGGTGGAAAGCGGACACCCGCTGATATATAGATTAAAAACGTTCAGCACAACATCATCCGCTTTTGCGATTTGATGTAAATACCGTTGTGCATCCTTTGAGAAACTGTTTCCGATGGATAAGATATTCATAACAACTTTCCCTTTCTCATCAAACACATGGAGGTTCAATGAATCCTTGCGTTTCGTAAAAAACGGTTTATCGATAGCGTATATCAGATCCCCCTTACCATTCTTCCCAATAAGAATCGCTTTCCACCATCGCTTGTAATATTTCGGCAAATACGGCAGCCTGCTGGTTCGGCACACGGTAAAACACCGTGTTATCAAAGTTATATTCTACTGCGTAATAGTTGCTGTCAACAACACATACCGACACCATATCACGCACAAATAACCGATCCTTTGTACACATAACAATGTCCGCCATATGTTCGTAATCAAAGGATGCTCCTGCGGGTAATTGTTCGGATGCTTGTGTCTGACAAACCTGTAATAACGCATCCTCCTGTGTCGGGGTCAACGTATAAAACACATCATTTTCTTGTTCATAATCGTAATACCAGTACCCATACGTCTCAGCGATAAAACCGCTGTTGATACGTTCAAGCATGGTGTCATAAACGTCGGTACGACAGTAATACGCATAGGTTTCCTCGTTCTGGGACCCTAAAAAGATTCCATCATCACTTTTATAAAAAGCGACGTCGGAAAAAATAGTGAGCAACAGCGGCAATTCTTCTTCGGCAACGTATACCATATCCGCATTATCAAAGCGGGGAGTCAATTCCTCACATTCCGGTAACATCTTATATTCGGTGCCGTCAGCAAGCCGAATCGTCCCCTCCGGCGTAATAGACGCCTGTGATTGGCGCAACTCGTCCAAGGCACCGCAACCACAAAAAGAGAAACACATAACCAAAACCACGAGCAAGGACAGGATTCGTATTGTTCTTTTCATCATACAATCCCCCTTTTTATTCTAAGTTGAGTTTTTTGGTGATGATAACCTTTGTCACCAAAAAATAAATAGCCGAAAAGATACCGGACAGTACAATCAGACCGCACAGCCCTACGTGTATGCTGGTGTACGGATGGCTCAAAACAAACTGGCCAAATGCTTCCAAAGCTTCCGGTGACACAAACACGGAAAAAACAATCAGCACGATCGTGGAGCAAATCTGCGTGAGAATATAGTACACAAAATAAGCGCCAACTGCCGCTAAAACACGGTTTTTCTTAAAGAGCTGTCCAATAGCGATAAACAGATAATACAGCAAAATACTGGAAACAGACAGCACCAACAAAAGCAACAACACTTCAGCGCCGATCAGTATACTTTGGAAGGATGCCAGCTCATACAGTTTGCGGAAAATATACCCCAGCGCCTTGAATATTTCAGTCAGCATTTCGCCCGCCGTTATGATACAGCCGGAAATCAAAATGACGATCCCTGTCAGGATATCAAAACTTAACGCCGTAACGGATTTTACTAGAATATGTTGTGAGGGCGTCACCGGTAAGGTGAACGAAAGATACCCCTCAGAAGTAAATAAGTTTTTATAAAATCGGACGATTGTAAAAACCGAGCAAAAAGCGATGGCGGCAAAAATCGAAACACTGTATGTAATATTCGCAATAGCGCTTACGATGGTGTAAACGATGCTATCATTTTCAAAAAACTGAATGACCCTGCCAACCGTTGCCATGGTTAGCAGTATGATGTAAACCAAACTCATAACCCGTGCATACGCAAGAAACTCGTGTTTAAATAATTTCCTTACCATTTGAACACCTCCCTAAACAGCTCATCCACACTTTTTTCGTGTTCCGTTCGAATCTCATCCACCGTTTTTTGTAATACGATGTTGCCGTTTTTTAAGAAGATGACCTCATCCAAAATTTGCTCAACATCTGCAATCAGATGCGTCGAAATAATAACCGTCGATTCCGGATTATAGTTGTTGATAATGGTGGAAATCACGTAATCCCGTGCGGCAGGGTCGACACCCGCAATCGGTTCATCCAGCACGTAAAGCAGTGCATTACGGCTCATCACCAGTATGAGGCAAACCTTTTCTTTATTTCCTTTGGAAAGTGTTTTCAATTTTCGCTCGGGTGAAATGTCCAAACGTGCCAGCATTTCATAGGCAACGTCGGGGCGGAAATCCTCATAAAAATCCGTAAAATATTCCACGATCTGCTTAACCGTCATCCAGGAATTCAAATAACTGTTATCCGGCAGGTATGCCAGTACTTTTTTCGTTTCGACCCCCACCGAATGACCATTGATCATAACCTGGCCGCTCGATGGTGTAAGCAGTCCGTTGAGAATTTTAATCAACGTGGTTTTTCCCGAACCATTAGGACCTAAAAGTCCCACAATTTTTCCGCTTTCAAGCACCAAATTGATACTGTTAAGCGCTGTAATGTTCCCATACCGTTTCACCAGATCCTTACAGCAAACTAATTCGGCCATGTTATCCACTCCTCTATATATTTTTTAACCGCTGCGGCATCCATGCCTAAAATCTGCATAGCCGCAAAATACTCCGCCGTTTTTTGGGCAAAAATCTCGCTTAAAATCTCCTTTGCTAAGGTAACATCCTCAGCAACAAACCATCCCGACCCCCGTACCGAATAAAGGATTCCCTTTTGTTCCAGTTCTTCCAGTGAACGCTGTACGGTATTCGGATTAACTCCCGCCATAACGGCAATTTCCCTTACCGAGAGCAGTTTTTCGTGTGGTTCAAACTCTCCCTGAGCAATTTTAAGGCAAAGTTGTTCACAGATCTGGGGGCAAATCGGTCTGTTTTTATCAATAACCCACTCCATTTCATCACTCCCTCACATTAACTGTACTGCCTTGCTAATACAATTATACATAACTCTCCCTGTCCTGTCAATATTTGGACAAACAAAAAATCCCCGCCAAGCGCTTGGCAGGGATAACAATCATCACGATACACCCTTGAAATAAAAAGAAATTTATATCACAAATTCCGTTTACACCTCGCACAAAAAGTCGGCAGTTCTTTGTTGCATTGTTTTAGGTGGAGTGGTATACTATATAACAATAAAGGAGGCACGAATATGAAATTTTATGTGTGTAGCGTTTGCGGAAACATTATCACCAAAATAAACGATTCTTCCGTCCCTGTTTCGTGTTGCGGAAAACCGATGAAAGAACTGGTAGCAGGCAGTGTAGAAGCGGCGGTTGAAAAGCACGTCCCCGTTTATACGATGGACGAAAATAAAGTATTTGTCATGGTGGGAGACGTCGAACACCCCATGCAACCGGAACATTATATCGAATGGATCGCCATCGAAACCGAATCCGGTTTTCAGATGAAATATTTATCCGCCGGTGAAAAACCCGCTGCCAGCTTCTGTATGGGCAGAACGGATACGCTTATCGCCGTCTATGCGTATTGTAACCTCCACGGACTTTGGAAAAAGGAACACGAAGACGCCGTTGTTCCGGAACCCGTAGCCTGTGATTTAAAACCGCTGGATATGAAATCCGATGAAAACGTTCTGGTGTGCCGTTGCAATCAGGTCAAATTCTCCGATATCGTGGATGCAGCCCGTGAACACAAAGACCTAAACGGAATGCTGTCCATTTTCGATGAAGTGAAAAACACCACTCATTGTTCAAGCGGTTGCGGCGGTTGTTACAACAAGGTCCTCGCCATTATTTCCGAAATGTTAAGCGGAAATTTGAGATAACGCCGCATAACACTCCCCCAATTCTAAATGTATAAAAAAACACGTTAACGATCGTATTGTACAAAAATCCCCTCGGACAAATCCGAGGGGATTTTCTTTGGCCTTACAACGAAAATTGTGCGAAGTCAGCCGACCCCACAATACAAAAAGGGAATTAGCCGTTCACGTTATAATGGGCATTCATTTTGTTTACCGCTTTAAACATTTTGTGTAAGTAAACAAAAGGACCAATCACAATTAGCGTGCCTAATACATTCCACAGCCAATAATCCGCTGCGCTAAAATTGTAGTCCACGCCACGTCTTTTGAGTTCGCCGCCGATACGATTGGAGATTTTATGGTACCAAACAATACCCGCAATACCCAGTGTAAGGGGGGCGACAATAAACGTCAACAAGCAAAAATGCATGGTTTTTTTGCCGTCATATCTTGAAGCGACGATATTGATATCATTCGACACAGAAGACATGACAACTAACGGATAAATCCCCAACGTAATCAACGAAAGCAGAATGGTTTTGAGCAATCCTTTATTTGTTTTCAGTTGACCAACGGGTGCCGTGTTGACAGGGGTTGTGGTGTTTACAGTGTTTTCCATAGTAAATCTCCTTTCTTTTTTGTCGGAAAATATGAACAAATTGTTACCGACTAAGAAAAGAATACCATGTTTTGTCATATCCGTCAAGAAAATTTGACAAAAAATCTCCGCACGGCAAAATCGTCAAAAGATACGTGTTAACCGATAAACCTATGTGTTCAAATTCTTTGGTAGCCGTCCGGGTGATATCACTACTTTGAATTTTTAGTTGCGAACGCTTCTTCTGCATGGTAAAATAGATTCGGTATAAAACAATAGAAGTGATATGCTTTATGGCAAAGAAATTTTTATGTTGGTTGTTGGCTTTGGCTTGTGTGATGTCTATGGTGTTGGTCGGTTGCGGTAAGACCGATAATCCAACAGGCTCTGCCGATAGCACGTCCACCACCACCTACTCCGATGAAACCGGAACGACTGAAACGGACAGTAGCGAATCCACCACCGGATCCGGCAGTCAAAACGGCACACAAACCACCACCGGCTCGAATACCGGCCCCCACGCCGGTACAAGCACCAGCACGAGTACAAGTACAAATACAAGCACGAGTAAGAGTACCACCACTACGAAAGGCTCTAACAGTGGTTCTTCCGGATCCGGCGGCAGTTCTTCTAGCAAAGATGCCTGGAAGGACGACGGTGTCTTAAAGATCCTTACCATCGGCAACAGTTTTTCGGTGGATTGCATGCAGTTCGTTTACAATATTGCCAAGGCAGCCGGCATTCAAAAAATCAAGCTGGGTAATTTGTACATCAGCGGCTGTTCTCTGGAAACGCATTTAAACAATGCAAAATCCGATGCTAAGGCCTATACTTTCTACACCAACAATTCCGGCACTTGGGTTACCAACAGCAATTATAAATTGTCCGCCGGCGTTACGAGCGATAACTGGGACTTTGTTTCCTTCCAACAAGCAAGTGGTAGTAGCGGCAAGGCGGATACCTATGCAACGATGGATCAACTGCTCCCCATCGTGGAGGGCTACTGCACCAATGCAAACGTGGAATTTATGTGGCATATGACCTGGGCTTACCAGGGCAATTCCACCCACTCCAGTTTCAAGGATTACAATAAAAATCAAATGACAATGTATAACGCCATTGTCAATGCAGTAAAGACCAAAATTGTCCCCAACAAAAAGATCACCCGCATCGTTCCGAATGGCACCGCCGTGCAGAACGCCAGAACCTCCTATTTGGGCGACACTCTAACTCGGGACGGCTACCATATGTCCAAAGATAAAGGTCGTGTACTGGTAGGTATTACGATGGTGGCGACTACCGTTGGCATCCCTTGGGATACCATTAACCTATCCGGCGTGTGTTCTGACAAGAATTTTGTAAAGGTTGCCCTGGAAAGTGCGAAAAATGCCGTCGCAAACCCCTTTGCGGTAACACAATCCGCCATCAAGGAAATTGAAAATTCCGATAATATCGGCAATATCAACGTTAATATTGATACGACCAAATACGATAAGCTGACCTTGACACTCAACAAAAATCAGTACTGGAACTCCTCCAATGGTACGAGCTTGACCAGCGGTACCAACACGGCAGCAAAGTACTTTGCGACCGGCAAATTCACCAAGGAGACCCTTCCGGTAGGTTCTATTATTTTGGTTGCCGATGGTTGGAAATATCGCCCGGAAGCCTGGAAAGGTACTGCCTCCACCTCTAACCGACCGGCAGAGGTGACCACACAGATGGTAACCGTAACCGATGCCTGGTGGGGTAATTGGACCACCAGAGCCTTCAATATCGCCAGGACAGACGGCGGCACACTGACCAATTACACCTCAAATCAGATAGACAAGATTTTCCAAATTTATATCCCGAAGAAATAATTAAAAGCCGCTCGGTGTTTCCGAGCGGCTTTTTTTAGAAACGATATCCCTTGACGTAACCCGTGTGACAGTGCGCAAATAGGGGGACCAGAAAAAGCACCCAATCCTGTGGCCTCTATATTTCTCCGTTTCACATAATGCTTTCCACTTATTCTACAATCTTTTTATTTATGTAAAACCCGTAAGCAAGCGGAATAAGTGTCAAAAATATAGGCGCTATGGTTCGTGACATCGTATTTTCGATATGAAATATAGACAGAGCATTTACTAAGGAATGTGTTATGATACAGGGAACAAGTGATTTGCTTTTATGAAACATAAGAACGAACAAATACCCGATTGAAGTCGCATAACATATCTGAATTAAAGTAGGAATCAAATCCGCACCATTTATTAGGTTAACAATGTGACCTACCCCAAACGTGATTGCGCTTACGATCATAGCGCTTTTAACATTATTCTTTGCCATCATTTTAAATAAAAACCCTCGGAAGATTATCTCTTCTATAAACCCAATATTCATCATGGTTAAGATATGAAATAGTATCTCATTTGATGAATGGTTAATATTAAACCCATTCCACAAATTAACTGTCACGATGATGAACAATGGGATAAAGTATAAATATTGCCTTGCATTTTCAACCCTTTTCAACCCGTAATATGCTGTTCTTTTCAATACCAACAGTATTACTATTAGACACGCAGATAATAGCGTATTGGCAATAAAACTAACAAAACTTGCGTTCCCAAAGTTTTGAACACAAACAGAATTAACGACGATGTATACAATTATCAAAAATATACAGAATAAAGTTTCATGCTTTTCAAATATTTTAGTCATAAAAATCTCCACACACTCTTGATTTACAGTTGCATTATACCATTGCCGTTGCGAAACTTCAACAAAAATCCCCACCGAGAAATCGGTGGGGATTGATTGTTTATTCAAGATTCATTCTTTCACATTCTTGACTATGTGCTGTGATGCTATATGTAAAAGTATTTTTATGATACCGTTTTAGCCTTATAATAACGCAACAAGGCAACGATAATCGAAATAATAGTAAGCAACGTTCCCAGAGCAGCACCGTAAGCCTGAGAAAGAAAATTATATATTAACCAAAAAGGTGCTCCCGCCAAAGCGAATTTGCGAATAGTCTGTTCGTTATCAAACCAAAGTCCACTGGTCTGCAAAATCGCGCCGCCGACCGGTAGCAATTCAATCCAATTTTTCTGAACGATTGTGAAAGTTAATCCAACACCAACAATTAATAGAATGGTTGCAAAAGTGATATACCTTACATACCGCTTAAAGCAAGGAACATTCTTTTTACCCGCAAAAAAGGAGGATATGGTCGATATAATATCCAAAAATGCTCCCGAAAACGCACCCAACAAAAAATATTGTAACACATATAAACAGTTAGAAATACAGGTAACAAAAACGATTTGATGCCGCCTTTTAAGTTGAAAACTAAAAAGATAAAGACCTACCGCCGTAATTCCAACAATTTGAGCAACAATCAGTAAAATCTTCTCATACAAAACAACTAGCCCCCAAAGCCCTTTGCCGGTTTTTCAGCAAAGGGATAATTCGTTTATTGTGGATTAGGATTCTTTCATATCCTTAATTGCAGCCTGTGGCGCAAAACACAAAAGTGGAAAATAAAACAACCTGGTACGGTAGGTGCAACGAATAACCTTCGTGGCCTTGCTGTCCAAGCTGTAAGAAAAGTTGAATTTCTCGATGGAAGCCCCCGAGGTATACGCCCAAAACGTGTATCAACTTTCATTCGTAGTATAGTGCATACCTGCTTTATTGTCAACATACAACAAAATCGCCCTGCCGAGTGTTCGGCAGGGCGATAGATTTGCTCTATAAAACTAATTACTTAGATTCCTTGATAGCAGCCTGTATTACCATTCACAAAACGCACCAATCAATTGTATGTTAAGATGCAGTAAATTTTAAAGGATTTCACTTTCCATTCGATGCATTATATGTTATAATATAAAATAAGGGGTGAGGTTGATGA
>JAZRZU010000023.1:0-3751 GCA_045601465.1 Acutalibacteraceae bacterium | reverse complement strand
CGCAGCGTATTTCATAGCGTCAGCTATTTCATAACGCGAAGCGTTATTTCACAAATCCCGCAAGGGATTTATTTCATTGAAAAGAACCCACACTTGTCGTAGACAAATGTGGGTTCTTTTCTGGCTGGGCTGGATGGAGTCGAACCATCACGGCGTGAGTCAAAGTCACGTGTCCTACCGCTAGACTACAGCCCAGTATTTGTGGCAAGGGCGCTCACACAAGCAAGCGCCCTTGCGCTTTTGTGGGGTGGGAGATGGGATTCGAACCCACGATCTTCAGTGCCACAAACTGACGCGTTAGGCCAACTACGCTACACCCACCATATCTGGCGCGCCTGAAGGGACTCGAACCCCTGACCCTCTGCTTAGAAGGCAGATGCTCTATCCAGCTGAGCTACAGGCGCTTGTATATACCGCATTTGCGGGAAACGGCTGTGGAGCGGGTGATGGGAATCGAACCCACACAACCAGCTTGGAAGGCTGGGGTTCTACCACTGAACTACACCCGCATATTGCTGAATCATGATACCACACCGTGAAAACCGTGTCAAGCCCTTTTTTATAGGTTTTGCAAAGAAAATCCGTTGGATACAACAAAATCAACATAAGGTATGGTTACTCGCTGTGTATCGGTGTTACCATCTTGCTGTATAGGGAGGTTTCTTAAAGTCCTTTTTTGGTTCACTGCCGGAAAAATTGCGGTTAAGCCAAGCGATCGACAACGGAACCCAAGTTGCAATCGTTTCGTCGGCTTGGTCGTCGGGGACGCTGGTGGTATCGGCAGTGGAGTAGCTATGAGAAGCGTGAGAATAAATATGCATTTCAAAGGGGACACCGTGGGCGTCCAGCGCCATGGCAAAATTCATCGGATCACGCACCGGCACGCCGATGTCCACTGCGCCATGTGTTAAAAAGGTGGGCGGTGTGTCGGCGGAAACGGCAGTATGGACGTTAATTTTTTTATAAAGTGCAGGGTCTTTTGTATCGTCGGCGATTCGACCGTATATGCCGTTGTTTTCTAACCAAGATGTCGAAATAAGGGGGTAGGCTAAAATCAGTAGGTTCGGACGCAGGTCTTGCTCGGTGGCTTGACAAGCGGCAAGAATGTCGGGGTCGTTCCAGTAAACGCCGAGTGAAGCGGCTAAATGTCCGCCGGCGGAGAAACCGCACACCGCAATTTTATCGGGTAGGATACCCCATTCTTCGGTGTGTTCACGGAGTGCTTTGATGGTTTTTCCAAGGTCAATAAGGGAGGTGGGGAATGGGACGTGCGTGCCAATATGATAGTGTAACACGAAAGTATGGAATCCGGCTGCGGCATATTTGAGAGCAACCGGTTTACCCTCGTGTTCAAACCAAAAGCGGTACCCGCCCCCCGGACAAATGATAACAGCCGGCCGCTTTGATGGCGTGCTGAGTGTTCCGGTGTGCTCCTCTTGTAATAGGCAATCGACGTAAATGCTGTTATCGTCAGAAAGTGAATAGGTAAACTGCTTCATTTTGGATATCCTCCCTTGTACATTGCTTTCATTATATATCCGATTGATTTGTGGTTGCAAGTGGAATTTTCTTTTCCCTGTAGTGGAACAACAAAGCAAAATGATACCTTGACAGAAACGGGGTAGTCGTATATAATAGGTCTGTTACAAAATGAACGACTCCGAGGGGAGATGGATAAACATGACAAAAGAAACAATTATTTCGGCTGAGGGTCTTAAACGTCTGGAACAGGAATTAGAGGACTTGAAAACCATACGTCGCAAAGAAGTTGCCGAGAAGATCAAGGTAGCGCTTTCCTTCGGTGACCTGTCGGAAAACAGTGAATACGACGAGGCTAAAAACGAACAGGCGATTGTCGAAGGACGTATTGCGGAACTGGAAAATCAATTAAAACATGTGCGTGTATTGGATGCCAGCGAATTAAGCACCGAGAATGTCCATATCGGTTCCTCGGTTACGGTGCGTGTAAAAGGTAAAAAAACCACCAGTACGTATCGAATTGTCGGCTCTACGGAAGCCGATCCGCTTAACGGCTGTATTTCGGACGAATCTCCCATCGGTAAAGCCTTATTGGGCCATGCAGAGGGCGATACGGTTGAGGTCGAAACGCCCGGCGGCGTGAGTGTTCTGACGATTCAAGAGATTGCGAAATGATTCGTGGCGGGTGGGTGATAATCCGCCCGCTTTTTTGTGAAAGTGAGGAAGTTAACATGAGTGAGCAAACTGAAATGACTACCGAACAGTTGTCGGAATTGTTGCAGGTGCGCCGCGATAAACTCAAAGCACTGTGTGAGAACGGTCAGAATCCGTATGAGGTTACCAAATATGAGGTAACGGCATATACCGACGAAGCGCGTGCCGCGTATGAAGATAAAGAAGCCGCATACATCGCGGAACACGGTCAACCTGAAGAGGGGCAGAGCATCGAATTTACCGAGCCCATTACCGTGTCTATAGCGGGTCGTATGATGAGCCGTCGTATCATGGGCAAGGCAAGTTTTCTCGATCTGCACGATCGTAACGGACGCATTCAAGTGTATGTTAGCCGCAGTGATGTTGGTGAGGATATCTATGCCGGTTTCAAAAAATGGGATATCGGCGATATCATCGGCCTGACCGGCTTTGTCTTCCGCACTAAGATGGGTGAGGTGTCGGTGCATGCTACCTCCATTAAATTGCTTTCGAAATCCCTGCGTCCGTTGCCGGAAAAATTCCACGGACTTAAAGATACCGATACCCGTTTCCGTCAACGGTATCTAGATTTGATTGTGAATCCCGAAGTCAAACGTAATTTTGCGATTCGTTCGCAGTTTATCAAATTTATGCGCAACTACCTCGACAGCAGACGTTATATTGAGGTCGAAACACCGGTTCTCAACACCATTGCCGGTGGTGCGGCGGCACGTCCCTTTATTACGCATCACAACACGCTGGATATGGATATGTATATGCGCATTGCCACCGAATTACCGCTTAAGCGCCTCATCGTCGGCGGTATGGATCGCGTGTATGAAATCGGCCGTATTTTCCGTAACGAGGGTATGGATACGAAGCATAACCCCGAGTTTACCACGGTGGAATTGTATGAGGCATATGCCGATTTCCAAGACATGATGGATATTGCCGAGGGCATTTTGTCCGGAGCCGCGAAAGAAATTCTCGGCACCTACGAGGTTGAATGGCAAGGCGAAAAGATCGACCTTACCCCCGGTTGGCGCAGACTCACTATGGTTGATGCCGTAAAAGAATACGTAGGCATTGATTTTGGCGCGATCACTGACGATGCCGAAGCGGTTGCTGCCGTTGAGGCAAAGGGTGTCGAGCTGGCAGAAGCCGCCGAACGCACGTGGGGCAATGCACTGTATGCATGCTTTGATCAACGTGTGGAAGAAAAACTGATTCAGCCCACCTTTATCACCATGTATCCGGTTGAGGTATCACCGCTTACCAAGGCGTCACCCGCTGATCCGCGTTTGACCGAGCGGTTTGAACTGTTCGTATGCCATAGTGAGTTGGCAAATGCCTATTCCGAGCTCAATGACCCGCTGGATCAGCGTGAGCGGTTTATGAAACAGGCGGAACAACGTGAACGCGGTGACGATGAGACCGAGATGCTCGATGAGGATTTCCTCACCGCCCTTGAATACGGCATGCCGCCCACAGGCGGTATGGGCATGGGCATCGACCGCTGTGTCATGCTCCTCACCGGCGCTGACAGCATCCGCGAAGTAATCTTATTCCCCACAATGAA
>JAZRZU010000022.1:0-24804 GCA_045601465.1 Acutalibacteraceae bacterium | reverse complement strand
CATCGGACCGCCGCTGACAAAAATGGTCGGAACGTTTACACGAGCTGCCGCCATGAGCAGTCCCGGTACGTTTTTGTCACAGTTAGGCACCATGACGAGCGCATCAAAGCCGTGCGCCAATGCCATCGCTTCGGTGGAGTCTGCAATCAGATCACGGGTCACCAACGAATATTTCATACCGGTATGTCCCATGGCAATACCGTCACACACCGCAATCGCCGGAAACACGATGGGGGTACCGCCCGCCATCGCCACGCCAAGACGCACCGCTTCGACAATTTTGTCGATGTTCATGTGACCGGGGACGATTTCATTATACGAGCTGACGATACCGACCAACGGACGGCTGATTTCTTCCTCTGTCAACCCCAACGCATGATACAAAGCACGGTGAGGGGCGTTTTGAGCACCACATTTTAAGGCTTCGCTTTTCATTTGTATTCCTCCAAAAGGGAAAAGGGGACAGCGAGCCGTCCCCTTTTCGATTAGTTGTTGATAAGCTTGTCTTCGTCGCTCCAACTGTACAGCTTACGGATATCCGCACCAACAACCTCAACCGGTTGCTCTGCGGCCAGTTTACGCATGGCATTGAAATGCACCTGCGAACCGGCATCCGACATATCGAGCAGGAAATCCTTGGCAAAAGTACCGTCTTGGATATCGGCCAGCACCTTTTTCATCGCTTTCTTCGTATCCTCGGTGATGATTTTCGGACCGGTGATGTAATCGCCGTATTCCGCAGTGTTGGAAATGGAATACCGCATGCCGGCAAAACCACTCTGATAGATCAAATCGACGATCAGTTTCATTTCATGTACACATTCAAAATAGGCATTGCGAGGATCATATCCCGCCTCTACCAACGTTTCAAAACCAGCCTGCATCAGTGCACACACACCGCCGCAGAGAACCGCCTGCTCACCAAACAAGTCGGTTTCGGTTTCGGTACGGAAAGTCGTTTCCAAAACACCGGCTCTGGCACCACCGATACCCAGCGCATATGCCAAACCGATCTCTAACGCATCGCCGGTAGCATCCTGTTCCACAGCAATTAAGCAAGGAACACCTTTTCCCGCCTGATACTCGCTGCGAACCGTATGACCGGGGCCTTTGGGCGCCACCATGATGACGTTTACATTTTTCGGCGGTTTGATACAACCGAAATGAATATTAAAGCCATGTGCAAATGCCAACGTCTTACCTTCGGCCAGGTTGGGCTCGATGCTTTCTTTATACAATTTGGCTTGCTTTTCGTCATTGATAAGGATCATGATAAGATCAGCAGCTTTGGCGGCTTCGGCAGAGGTCATAACGGTGAGTCCTTGTGCTTCGGCTTTTGCCCAGCTTTTGCTGCCTTCATACAAACCGACAATGACCTTCACACCGCTGTCTTTGAGGTTGAGCGCATGAGCATGGCCTTGCGAACCGTATCCGATGATGGCAACGGTTTTGCCGGCGAGTTTTTGCAGATCGCAATCCTGTTGATAAAAAATTCTGTTCATAACGAGCTCCTTCTTTCTTATAGGTTTGTAATACGTTGAATGGTGACCGCACCACGTTCCAGCGATACAACACCGGTTCGGCAGATTTCCAGGATGGTGAAGTCCTTCATCAAATCCAAAAAGTTATCAATTTTACGGCTTTCGCCAACCATTTGAACGATCATGGCATCTCTTGTGTAGTCCACGATTTTTCCTTCGTACGCATCCGATGCGGCCCGAATCTCACCCTGTGTTTCGGGAGAGTGTGCCACTTTAATTAACAAAAGTTCACGGCTTACGGTTTCCATCGGATCCAGCTCAACAACGGACTGTACGTCCGGCAATTTATATAACTGGTTAATAAGCTGTTGCTTGTTGCGTTCCTCGCCCTCCGACTGAACCGTAATGCGGGAAAATTTTGCCGATTCTGTTTCACTCACCGTCAATGAGCTAATGTTAAATTGACGGCGACGGAACATACTGGTAACACGGTTCAACACACCAAACTGGTTGTTTACCAAAATTGCTACGGTAAATCGATTCATCTCAATCACCGATCCTTACTATGATATCGTCCATCGAACCGCCCGGCGGCAACATGGGGAGAACGAACTCATCTTTATCAATATAGCACTCCACCAAACAAGGCCCGTTGTATGCAAATGCCTCTTTGAGCGCCTCGTCTAATGCTTCCGGTGTGGTCGCCCGCAAGCCTTTGGCGCCAAAAGCTTCCGCCAGCTTGACAAAATCGGTTTTTCGGTCGAGCACCGTGTTGGAATAGTGTTTATCAAAAAACAGCGTTTGCCATTGCCGAACCATACCCAGCACACCGTTATTAAGCAACAAGATAACGAGCGGTACGTTTTCGGAAACGGCGGTAGCAAGTTCGTTTAAGCACATTCCAAAGCTACCATCACCGGTAACCAGTACGGCATGCGTGTCGGTACCAATTCCGGCGCCAATTGCTGCGCCCATACCGAAGCCCATCGTTCCCAAACCACCGCTGGTAATAAACCGCCGTTTGTTTTGGAACCGTGCATATTGCGCCGTCCACATTTGATGCTGTCCCACATCGGTTGCCACCGGTGTGTCAGCCGTCAAATGTTGATTTAGTACATTTAGCACCGTACGAGGAGTCATGCCCTCCCGATTATCCAGCGTCTTTTCTTCCTCTTGACGCAACGTCGCAATGGTTTCCTGCCACTTTGGACGTTCAGTCTTTTCAAGCAGTGGCAACAAATTTTGCAATGTTTTTTTCACATCGCCACGCAGTCCGTGCGTTGCTTCAATCGTTTTCGATAACTCAGCACCGTCAATATCGATATGTACAATCTTTGCGCTCGGCGCAAACTTGGCTCGGTTGCCGGTTACACGGTCGTTAAACCGCACACCCAACGCAATGATACAATCCGCTTTGTGCATCGCCATGGAACACGCATAGTGTCCGTGCATACCCTGCATCCCCAAAAAGCGAGGATGGTCAGTCGGCACACCGGAAATGCCCATCAGTGAACAACCGATCGGTGCATCCAGCTTGTCCGCCAGCGCTAACAATTCTTCTTGGGCATCGCCGGCAACTACGCCGCCGCCGAAATACACGAACGGCCGCTTTGCCTCGTTAATACACGCCGCCGCCTGTTCAATCCTTACCGGTTTTGCCGGAAGTGTTTCTTCGGGTTGTACCACCGGCTGTGCTTCATATTCACACAGGGCAATCTGTACATCCTTTGGCACGTCAATCAGCACAGGACCCGGTCTACCGGATTTCGCAAGCTGAAAAGCCTCTCGAATGGTATCCGCCAGTTCTTCTACAGAACCTACAAAATAGTTATGCTTGGTAATCGGTAACGTAATACCGGTAATATCGATTTCCTGAAAACTATCGGTACCAATACCGGAACTCGGTACGTTGCCGGTAATGGCAACCAACGGAACCGAATCCAAATAGGCAGTCGCAATGCCGGTCACCAGATTCGTAGCGCCGGGTCCCGACGTGGCAATCACCACACCGACCTTGCCGGTTGCCCGTGCGTACCCGTCAGCAGCGTGCGCCGCACCTTGTTCGTGCGCCGTCAACACGTGACGGAGTTCGTCTTGATATTTATAAAGCGAGTCATAAACATGAATGATTTGACCGCCCGGATACCCGAACACGACCTCGCAACCTTGTTCAATCAAAGTACGGACGATAATATCGGAACCGGTAAGTTTCATATAACCATCCTTTCCTCGATTAATCTTCCCATTTCAGAACAGGATACCTTTTGGCATCCGTCTGCATAAATATCTGCCGTACGGTATCCGGCATCCAGTACCGCTGACACCGCTTGTTCGATGCAATCGGCTTCTGCCGCCATATCAAAGCTGTACCGCAACATCATCGCCGCTGACAAAATGGTGCCGATCGGGTTGGCAATGTCTTGTCCTGCAATGTCGGGCGCCGAGCCGTGAATCGGTTCATACAAACCATTTGTGGTAGCACCCAAGCTGGACGAAGGAATCATGCCGATAGAACCGGTAATCATGGATGCCTCATCCGACAAAATGTCACCAAACATATTTTCCGTAACGATAACATCAAACTGCGACGGATTTTTGACGATCTGCATAGCGCAGTTGTCCACCAACATATCCGACAGTTCAACGTCCGGATATTCCGCCGCCAAACGATGCATGACCGCTTTCCACAATCGGCTGGAATCCAGCACGTTGCTCTTTTCCACCGAGCAAAGCTTTTTGCCTCGTTTCTGCGCCGTTTCAAAGCCGATGCGCCCAATGCGCTCAATCTCGCTTTCACGATAGGTCAACACATCCACCGCTTGCTTCTCTCCGTCCACAACTTCGGTGGTATGGCTACCAAAGTAAATGCCGCCAATCAGCTCCCGCACAATGATAAAATCAATGCCTTTATCCACAATACTGCTTTTAAGCGGTGAAGCGTCCGCTAACTGACGCCAAATTTTGGCAGGTCGGTTGTTGCTGTATACGCCCATACCGGCACGCAACCGCAACAGTCCTTTTTCAGGGCGCTTATCACCCGGTACGTCATTCCATTTCGGACCACCGACTGCGCCCAAAAGCACGCTGTCTGCCGCTACACATTTTTCCAACATTTCAGCCGGTAACGGGTCGCCCCATTTATCGATAGCGACACCACCCATATCTACGTCTGTATAGGTAAACGTGTGGCCGTATAGATCACCTATTTTTTGAAGAACCCGCAACGCTTGTTCCACAATTTCAGGACCGATACCGTCGCCACGAATAACCGCAATATTCTTTTGCATAGCCGTTTATCCCTCCTTGAGAGATGCCAGCAAGCCGCCCTTTTGGATAATGTTTTGAATAAACGGGGGAAACGGCTCTGCCAGATACTGTTTTCCTGTACTCTTATTATAAATGACACCGGTATCAAAATCAACGCTGACTTCATCGCCTGCGGAAATTTCTTCTGCGGCCGCCTCACACTCTAAGATCGGCAACCCGATATTGATGGCGTTGCGATAAAAAATGCGAGCAAAGCTTTTGGCGATAACGCAACCTGTTCCACAAGTCTTAATGACCAACGGTGCATGCTCACGGGAAGAACCGCAACCAAAATTCCAACCGGCAACCATAATATCTCCCGGTTTTACCCGTTTGACAAACTCGGTATCGATATCCTCCATACAATGTTTTGACAGCATAACGGCATCCGACATATTTAGATACCGAGCGGGGATGATAACATCGGTATCCACATTATCCGGATACTTAAAAACGCTTCCTTGTGTTTTCATGTTATCAACCCTCCTTGTATTCCGTAATATATCCAACAAGCGCACTCGCCGCCGCCGTTTGAGGGGAAGCTAAATACACTTCGCTGTCTACATGACCCATGCGTCCCACAAAATTGCGGTTTGTGGTGGCGATACACCGCTCTCCCGCCGCCAAAATGCCCATATAGCCGCCGAGGCAAGGTCCGCAGGTCGGGGTGGATACCACTGCGCCGGCATTGATGAAGGCTGTCACGTATCCTCTCTCCACGCATTCACGCATGATAGCCATAGTCGCCGGGATGATAATGCAACGCACACCGTCCGCTACTTTTTTGCCGTTCAACACCTGATAAGCCGCTTCCATATCTTCCATACGGCCATTGGTACAACTTCCGATAACCACCTGGTCAATTTGAATATGGTTAAGTTCGCTTGCCGGCTTGGTGTTTTCCGGCAGATGAGGACAGCTCACCGTCGGCACGATTGCCGACAGGTCAATTTCAATCGTTTGCTCATAGACGGCATCCGCATCGGCAGTATACTCCACCGGGGTACGCTCACAACGACCTTGCATATAGGCACGGGTCGTATCATCTACCGGGAAAATGCCGTTTTTCGCACCGGCTTCAATCGCCATGTTGCAGATGCAAAGGCGGTCATCCATCGAAAGGGATTTGACGCCCTCTCCGGTAAACTCCATGCTGCGATACAGCGCTCCGTCAACGCCGATTTGACCAATGATGGACAAAATCACGTCTTTACCGCTGCAATTCGCAGGCAATTTACCTTTCAGTTCAAAACGAATCGCCGCCGGAACCTTAAACCAAGCCGTTCCGGTTGCCATGCCTGCCGCCATGTCCGTGCTACCCACACCGGTTGAAAAGGCACCCAACGCACCGTATGTACAGGTATGGCTGTCTGCGCCGATAATGCAGTCGCCGGCAGTTACCACACCTTGCTCCGGTAACAAAGCGTGTTCAATACCCATCTTCCCAACGTCGTAAAAATGGCTGACGCAATGCTGACACGCAAATTCACGACATTGTTTGGATTGTTCCGCCGCCTTGATATCCTTGTTTGGAACAAAATGGTCCAGAACAATCGCAACTTTATCCTTGTCAAAAACCGATTCAAAACCGGCTTTATTAAACTCATTAACCGCAACGGGTGTGGTAATATCGTTACCCAGCACGATATCCAGCTTTGCTCGGATGAGCTGTCCGGCGGTTACTTTATCCAATCCGGCATGCGCTGCCAGGATTTTTTGGGTCATGGTCATGCCCATAAAAATCGCTCCTTTTTACTCGGTGATTAAGGTGACGCGACTCATTCGAACCTTGTTTTAAAAAGGTCGATTTTCGCTCACTCTTCGTTAAAATACTCGCCAATGCGGCAGCATTGGCTATGTTTTTTCCTCGATTGAACTAAAATCTCCACTTTTTAAAATCTCCGACCGCAAAGCAAGGAGATTTCGAGGGGTTTTAATTCCATTCGAGCGAGGCAAGGCTTGCGCCTTGCGAGATTGAATGGGGTGAAAAGACCCGAAATCAGCCGCTTTGCGGCAGGTTCGAGTGGGTCGTTTCACCCTACGTTGTTATACGCACTTAACAGTGCATTGATACCGGCACGGATAATATCGGTGTCGGTGCCGGCTCCCCAACAAAGTGAACCGTCTTCCTTTTCAAGACCAATATAAGCCGCAGCCGTACTGTTAGAACTTTGCTCCTGTAAACTGTGCTCGTTATATACTTTCAATTTATATTGATGTCCCGTATACGCTTTCAGCGCACTGCTGACCGCATTAAGCGATCCGTTACCACTGGCGTGTACGGTTTCCTTTTTGCCATCACGTACAAAGGTGATATAGGCATCCACACCATCTGTACGTTGGTGGAAGTTCATATTTTCAATAGAAAGGGGAGAGGTGATGTTCAAATAGTGCGAAGTGAAAATTTGCAACACGTCTTCGCCTTTCAATTCACGGTGGTCATGGTCCGAAACGTTTTTACACAGATAACTGAAATGCTCCCGCATTTTTGGCGGTAAAACGTATCCGTAAGCTTGTTCTAACAAGTACCCGATACCGCCCTTGCCGCTTTGTGAATTGACACGAATCACATCCGCATCGTATGTACGGCTAATGTCCTGCGGATCGATTGGAATATACGGTACGTCCCACCGATGTTGATGGCGCTCTTGACGCCATTTCATACCCTTGGCAATCGCATCCTGGTGGCTGCCCGAAAAAGCGGCGAATACCAACGCACCGGCATACGGCGAGCGTTCGTATACGTGCATACGGGTACATTTTTCATACGTTTTGACAATCGACGGCATATCGGTAAAATTGAGCTTCGGATCCACGCCATGCGAATACATATTCATTGCCAACGTGATAATATCCACGTTACCGGTGCGTTCGCCGTTTCCAAACAAGGTTCCCTCCACTCGGTCGGCACCCGCCAACACCGCCAACTCCGCATTGGCAACACCGGTGCCACGGTCATTGTGAGGATGAACCGAAATGGTAACGTGCTCACGGTATTTTAAGTTTTCGTGCATATACTCGACTTGGCTTGCATACACGTGCGGCAAGCTCATCTCCACTGTAACCGGTAAATTGATAATGACGTTATTATCAGCCGACGGCTCTAACACGTCCAGCACGGCATTGCACACTTCCAACGCATACTCGGGTTCGGTTCCGGTAAAACTTTCGGGCGAATACTCAAAACGGAAATTCCCCTCGTACTCACTTGCCAGCCGTTTAACGAGTTTTGCACCTTCAACGGCGATTTCTTTAATCTCTTCTTTGGATTTGCGGAACACCTGCTCACGCTGTGCCACGCTGACCGAATTATAAAAGTGAATGATGGCATTCGGTGCGCCTTTACACGCATCAAACGTTTTGCGAATGATATGTTCACGGCATTGGGTAAGCACCTGTACCGTTACGTCATCCGGAATCATGTTTCGTTCAATAAGGGTACGCAAAAACTCATATTCTGTTTCCGAAGCAGCGGGAAAGCCTACCTCAATTTCTTTAAAACCTACTTTTAAAAGAAGTTGATAAAACTCCAACTTTTCTTCTAAGCTCATCGGGATGATAAGGCTTTGGTTTCCATCACGCAGGTCGACGCTACACCATTGCGGCGCTTTTTCAATGTGGTCTTTGTTCACCCATTTGTTATGGGAACCGGGGGCCGGGAAATACCCGACGCTGTATTTACTGCTATCCATGTCTATACTCCTTATTGCTCGGCAATCGTGTCGATCTCAACCAACACATTTTTCGGCAGTGTTTTTACTGCCACACAGGACCGAGCCGGTTTCTCGGTGAAATACTTACCGTAAACGGCATTAAACGCTGCAAAATCGTCCATCGATTGTAAAAAACAGGTGGTTTTTACCACTTTTTCAAGCGAAGAGCCTGCCGCTTCCAATACGGCTTTCAGGTTACGACAAACCTGTTCGGTCTGTTCCTCGATGGTGGTTGCTTCTATCGTCCCCGTTTGCGGGTTGATGGCGATCTGACCGGAGGTGAACACGAATCCACCCGTTACAATGGCCTGGCTATACGGACCGATCGCCGCCGGTGCGGTTTCTGTATGAATTTTTTTCATTGTAAATCCCTCTTATCTTTCTGCAATGCGGAACCCTTCGGTTTCCAATGCCCGAACGATCTCTTCCGCATGGTCATAATTACGTGCTTCCAACGTAATTCGCAAGAAACAGCCGTTGACACTCTTGGTTCCGCCACGCTCGTAATGTACGCCGGTAACGTTTCCTTCACAATCGGCAATAATGCGAGATACCTCTTTTAACTGACCGGGTTTATCCGCCAGTTCAATCAACAAGTTGACAATACGTGCCGACCGCATCAAGCCACGCTCAATCACACGGGACAGACTGGTCACGTCGATGTTACCGCCGGACACCAGGCACACCACTTTTTTGCCCGCAATCGGGAATTTGTTAAACATAGCCGCTGCAACCGCTACGGCGCCTGCACCTTCCGCTACCATCTTTTGTCGCTCAATGAGCGCCAACACCGCCGAGGAAATTTCGTCTTCGGTTACCAACGCAATATCATCTACATATTTACGAACATATTCAAAGGTTAATTCGCCCGGTTTTTTGACCGCAATACCGTCAGCAATGGTGGAAACACTGTCCAAACATTCGATTTTTCCGTCTTTAATCGAATTATACATACTCGGAGCGCCGGCAGCCTGTACGCCGTAAACTTTAACCGACGGACGAAGCGCTTTAATGGTGTATGCCACACCCGAAATCAATCCGCCGCCGCCGATGGGGATGATAACCGCATCGATATCCTTCATTTCATTGAGAATTTCCAGACCGATCGTGCCTTGTCCCGCAATAACGTCCTCGTCATCAAACGGATGCACAAAGGTATACCCTTTTTCTTCTTTTAGTTCCAACGCCCGATTAAATGCATCGTCATAGCAACCTTCCACCAAACATACGTCTGCACCATACCCTTTTGTTGCTTCAATCTTGGACAAAGGAGCCGTATCCGGCAAACAAATTAAGGACGATATGCCGCATTTGGTAGCGGCAAGCGCCACGCCTTGCGCATGGTTGCCCGCTGAGCAAGCAATAACGCCACGTGCTTTTTCTTCTTCGGACAACTTGGCAATTTTATACCCCGAACCCCGCAATTTGAAAGAGCCTGTATTTTGCAGATTTTCCGGTTTAAGATATAACGTGCAATCCGGCGCCAAGCCATAGGTTTTCACCAACGGCGTCGGGCGGATAATATCCTCTAACACGGTAGCCGCTTCAAAAATTTTATTGATGGTTAACATAACTGGGCACTCCTTTTCCTTGGGGCTGAATGAAAAACAACCCTGTCTCTTTCGTTATGTAAAGAGACAGGGTTCTACTTTTTGTAAAAACCTTGCGGTACCACTCTTCTTGCCGCAAATGCGACCGCTCATGTGATGGAACATCACGCCCCGATAACGGAGGGCTCACCGACCGACTTAATGAGGTATACACCCGTTCAGTTCGGCACTCCGGGGTGAGTATACTGCTTCCGTCTATCGGCTCGCACCATCCGCCGACTCTCTGAAATCCCGATAAAACAGCTTCTTCCCCATCATCGTGTTACATAATTTTTTTGATTATAGCATCCGTAGAACGATATGTCAAGCACTTTATTCAATTACTTGGATCCATCCCTCGGGCGCTTCGATCTCACCCATTTGAATACCCCGCAGCGTGTCGTACAACTTTTGAATAACGGGGCCCATACCGGCAAAGCAGATCTCCCGACCGTGATCGTCAATTTTGCCAACCGGCGAGATAACGGCGGCGGTTCCGCACAAGCCACATTCGGTGAATTCGCCAATTTCGGACAGAGCAATCTCCCGTTGTTCCACTTCCATCCCCAAATACTCTTGCGCCACCTGCATCAACGAACGGCGGGTGATAGAGGGGAGGATCGTATCCGATTTCGGCGTAACCAGTTTGCCGTTTTTGTCGATGAAAATGATGTTGGCACCACCGGTTTCTTCGATAAACGTGCGGGTAGCCGAATCCACGTATACGTTTTCATCGTATCCTTTGTCGTGTGCATCCACAATATTGCGCAAACTCATGGCATAGTTAAGACCGGCTTTGATATTACCCGTTCCACGGGGGGCAGCACGATCTAAATCCGATATACGCAGGGTCAACGGTTTAATACCGCCTTTAAAGTACGGGCCGACCGGTGTCGCAAAAATACGGAATTGATATTCCGCTGCCGGTTTTACACCAATCACTTCGCTACTGCCAAACATAAACGGACGCAGATACAAAGAAGCACCCGAACCATACGGCGGTACCCACTCTTTGTTGGCGCGCACCACATCAACGATTGCCTGTACGAACCGATCCTCCGGAAAAACCGGCATCTGTAATCCTTTACAAGAATCCGCCATACGGGCAGCATTTAAGTCCGGGCGGAAGCAAACGATCTTGCCGTCTTTGGTTGTATAGGCTTTCAATCCTTCAAAACAGGTTTGCGCATACTGCAACACACCGGCACATTCGCTGATAGCAATGGTGGCATCCTCGGTCAATTCGCCGTTATCCCACTCACCGTCTTTATAGTTTGCCACAAATCGTTTATCGGTTTTCACATAAGAAAACCCCAAATTGTTCCAATCGATGTTCTTTTTATCCACGTCCAACACCTCGCATATTTAATACAACCTATTGTAACACTTGGACTTTACTCGGTCAACCGTTTTCCAACAAAAAATCGGCTGCCGCAGCAGCCGATTTTGATGTTTTATTGAATAAGACTTTTGCCGTCCATTTCTTCCGGTTTCTCCAACCCCAGAATTTCCAACATGGTGGGGGCAATATCGCACAAACGGCCACCGTCTTGCAACGAACAAGGATGACCTACGATACAAAACGGAACGGGATAGGTGGTATGCGCCGTAAACGGCGAGGTTCCGTCATCCTCCAACATTTTATCGGCATTGCCGTGGTCAGCGGTGATCAACGCAACGCCGCCCATCTCCAAAACGGCTTCCACCGTCTTACCGACACAGCAATCCACCGCTTCAACCGCCGCTTTCGCCGCCTCAAAAACACCGGTATGACCAACCATATCGCAGTTGGCATAGTTCAAGATGACCACGTCGTATTTACCCGAACGGATGCGATCCACGACCGCATCACACACCGGATAAGCGCTCATTTCGGGTTGCAGGTCATAGGTTGCTACCTTGGGAGAATTGATCAGCACACGGTCTTCGCCGTCAAACTCACGCTCGACACCTCCGTTAAAGAAGAAGGTTACGTGCGCATATTTTTCCGTTTCCGCAATACGCAACTGGGTCAATCCTTTTTTACCAAGATATTCACCGAGCGTGTTATTTAAGGATTGCGGGCGGAAGGCTACCTGTACATTCGGCATGGTCGCATCATATTGCGTCATGCACACGTAGGTCAGGGGGAAGAAGCCTCTTTTCCGTTCAAATCCTTCAAATGCCTCGTCAACAAAGGTACGGGTGATCTCACGAGCACGATCGGGACGGAAATTGAAGAATACCACACTGTCACCGGCTTTGATGGTTCCCGCCGCATCACATACCGTCGGCACCACAAATTCGTCCGTCACGCCGTCAGCATACGACTGTTCCATCGCCTTGACGGCATCGGGTTGTTGCACGCCTTCGCCGTACACCATCGCCGCATAGGCTTTTTCGACACGCTCCCACCGATTGTCACGGTCCATCGCATAATAACGACCCATCACGGTCGCCACACGGCCCACGCCGATCTCGGTCATTTTTGCTTGCAGTTGTTCAACGAAATCCTTACCGGAAGACGGCGGCACATCACGGCCGTCCATTAAACAATGCACAAAGACGTTTGCAACACCATTGGCTTTGGCCATTTCCAATAAGCCGTACAAATGTGTTAAATGGCTATGCACACCGCCGTCGGACAACAAACCGATAAGGTGGAGAGCATTGCCGTTTTTGGCATTCTCCATCGCATTTGTGAGCGCTTCATTTTTTGCAAAATCTCCGTCCCGGATGGCTTTGGTGATTCTGGTTAATTCTTGATACACCACACGGCCGGCACCGATATTGGTATGTCCAACTTCGCTGTTGCCCATCTGGCCATCCGGCAATCCGACGTCCATGCCGGATGCACCGATAACGGTAAAGGGATTCTCTTTGAATAATCGGGACAGATTGGGAGTTTTCGCCGCTTTAATGGCATTTCCCATTACGCCGTCGTTCAATCCGAATCCATCCATAATAATTAAAACGATTGGTTTTTTCATACGTTCTCTCCATTATAAGGTGACACGACCCACTCGAACCTGCCGCAAAGCGGCTGCTTTCGGGTCTTTTCACCCCATTCAATCTCACAAGGCGCAAGCCTTGCCTCGCTCGAATGAAATTAAAATCCCTCGAAATCTTCTCGCTTTGCGGTCGGAGATTTTAAAAAGTGGAGATTTTAGTTCAATCGAGGAAAAAACACAGCCAATGCTGCCGCATTGGCGAGTATTTTAACGAAGAGTGAGCGAAAATCGACCTTTTTAAAACAAGGTTCGAATGAGTCGCGTCACCTTATAGGCGCAAGATTTTCCAAAAACCTTGCGCCTTTTGTTGAAATTTATTTCGCTGCTGCAACGATGGTCGCAAAGTCCGCTGCTTTAAGAGAAGCGCCACCGATCAAGCCGCCGTCAACGTCCGACTGTGCCAACAATTCCGCTGCATTGGCGGCATTCATGGAACCGCCATACTGAATGGTAAGTGCTTTGGCTGCCTGCTCATTATACAAGCCTGCCACCACGTTACGAATTTCAGCGCACACTTCATTTGCCTGTTGAGCCGTTGCGGTACGGCCGGTGCCGATTGCCCAAACCGGCTCATAGGCAATAATAACACGAGCCAGTTCTTCTTCGGATACACCGCCGAGCGCTACCTTGGTCTGCATCGCCACCACTTCACCGGTGATGCCCTGTTCACGCTGTTCAAGATACTCACCCACACACAGAATAACCGTCAAACCGGCATCCAATGCGGCACGCATCCGTTTTTGAACCGTGACGTCGGTATCGCCAAAGTAGGTGCGGCGTTCGCTGTGACCTAAAATCACATAGCCAACACCCATCGCTTTAAGCATTTCAGCGGAAATCTCTCCGGTATAAGCGCCCGATTTCTCCCAATGGCAGTTTTGTGCGGCGACCCCGATTTTGGTGCCTTTGACCGCTTCCAATGCCACCGACAGATCCACAAACGGCACGCCTACGACCACATCACAGGTGGCATCCGCTACCAACGGTTTGATCGCATTGATGAGGTCTACCGCCTCTGCGGGAGTTTTGTTCATTTTCCAGTTGCCAGCAATAACATACTTACCCATAACTAGTATTCCTATCTTCTTTAAAAATTATTTGTCACTCATAGCCACGATACCGGGAAGCTCTTTGCCCTCTAAGAATTCCAAAGAAGCGCCGCCACCGGTGGAAATATGACTCATCTTATCGCCAAAGCCCAGCGTGTTAACCGCCGCAGCCGAATCGCCGCCACCGATAATAGTGGTTGCATCGGTCTCTGCAAGCGCTTTTGCAACCGCAATCGTACCTTCGGCAAGTGTCGGGTTCTCAAACACACCCATCGGGCCGTTCCACACGACCGTTTTTGCCGTTTTCACTTCATTGGCATACAACTCTGCCGTTTTGGGACCGATATCCAAGCTCATCATGTCTGCGGGGATAGCGTCGGCATCCATCACAGTTACATCAATGGGCGCATCGATCGGATTGGGGAAATCCTTTACGATCTTGCAGTCGATGGGCAACAAGAGTTTGACGCCTTTTTGCTCCGCACGAGCTAACATCTCACGGCAATATTCAATCTTTTCTTCATCCAACAACGAGGTGCCGACCGAATACCCTTTTGCCGCCAAGAAGGTGTACGCCATACCGCCGCCGATAATCAGCGTATCGGCTTTGTTGAGCAAATTCTCAATCACGTTCAGCTTGTCCGCTACTTTGGCGCCGCCTAAAATGGTGACAAACGGACGAACCGGATTCTCCACAGCGTTACCGAGGAACTCGATCTCTTTCGCCATCAAGTATCCGTTTGCGGATTCTTCCACAAACGATGCCACACCGACGGTGGAGCAGTGCGCTCTGTGCGCAGCGCCGAACGCATCGTTAACAAACAAATCGCACAGGGAAGCCAAGTCACGAGAAAATGCCTCACCGTTTTTGGTTTCTTCGGCACGGTACCGTGTGTTTTGCAACAACACGACCTCGCCGTCTTTCATTGCTTCAACCGCTTTGCGTGCATTGTCACCAACAACGGTATCATCTGCCGCAAAAACGACTTTACAACTCAGTTTTTCACTCAAACGAACCGCAACAGGTGCCAACGAGAACTCCGGTTTGGGCTCTCCTTTCGGCTTGCCGAGGTGCGAGCACAGGATAACCTTGGCGCCCTGACCCATCAAATACTTTATCGTGGGAAGTGCAGCTACGATACGGTTTTCATCGGTAATCACACCGTTTTTCAGCGGCACGTTAAAGTCACACCGCACCAATACCCGTTTGCCGGTAACCTGCAAATCTTCCACGGTTTTTTTGTTCAAGAGATTCATGAGGATTCCCCTTTCTTAATTTGTGTCCTTTTGTATGTTAAAAAAGAACACAGCTTGTGTCTATTTTACCCTGTTTTTCCTTTTTTTTCAATAGTTTGATGAAAAAATACGAAGGAAAAGAAAAAAACGGCGGTTATTCCATTCGAATAACCGCCGTTTTAAACTTTTTAGGATTTCCAACGCCGCTGTTTTTTTCGATTATACCGAATATTCAATACGACATAGCCAACCGCAAGCGCCACCAGTAACAACACAACCGCCAACGTCCATCCGGAAAAAAGGACGTTGCGTACATCGCACCATGCCGCATACAGAAAATTACGAGAAGCGTTTTCTGCCGCAGCAACCGGCACCGTACCGACCAGTTCGTTATTAAAATACACTTCCAGCGTTCCTAATACATCCCCTTGTTTCACCGGGGCGACACATTCTTCTTGTGTTGTGACCACCCGGCGTGTAATATCCTCCCGCTTCACGTCAGGCCCCAGCACAGTTGTCAAATCTCGTGTCGGCACCAACGTAATACTGCTTCGTTCGGTAGAATCCTGCACCTTAATGCGCCCGACAGGTTCATTTTTGTGCGCTAATTTTTCATAGCGAAAATCCAAAAGACCCCAACGAATCAAGCGCCGTGCATCGGCATACACGATATTTGTTAAGTCCCCGTTTTCATGTTTGCGGGGAGCGCCCATGACAATCGCCATGTATTCATATCCGTTGTTTCCGCCGAAAGCCATCAACCCCATCTCACTGGGTGTGCCGCCGGTTTTCCCGCCAAGCGCATAGGTGTAAAACACCGAGGACGATTGCCGAATAAAATCACAACTGCTCGGCCAGCTACGGGTCGCACCACCCGAAACCGGCTTTACGGTCCACTGGGTCAATTCCAGCATATCCCGTATTTCCGAATATTGCATGGCATGTCGGGTAAACGTCGCCACGTCCCGTGCCGACATTTTTTGCTGTCCGTCGTTAACACCGGCAACATTGGTAAAATAAGAATTGGTACACCCCAGAGCCTGCGCATACTGATTCAGTCCCTCCACAAACGCTTCCGGCGAACCGCTGAGCGTCGCCGCAAGTGTTACGGCGCAATCCGCCGCCGTTTGAATGGTACTCACGGTCAGCAGATCGTTAAGTGTCCACGTTTCCCCAAAATCCATCAGCGCAACGTGCAAGCCGGTACCCGCTACATAATGATTAAAAAGTTCCAGCGTATAAACACCCGTTGCGGTTTGCATATCGAGATTCTGTTCTCGAATCAGCTGCATGGCATATCCCGCCATCGCCACCCGCATCAGTGCGCCCGGTTCAAAAGGCTTGTCCGCCTCTTTCTCATATAAATATACGTCTTGTTCTGCCTTGACACCCATATACAACAAAAGGGCAGAGGGGGACTGAATGGTGTCCTCTCCCTCGGCAGGATATTCATACCGCAGCTCAGCCGCTGTCACCGAAAGTCCCGAAAACAACAAGCAGACACCCGTGACCAGCGCCATAAAAAAACATACCGTTCGTTTCATTATTCTCTCCGTTTATTCATCAAAATAGAAGGTGGTGTGGGTACAAATGTCTTCGATTTTGTCCCGCAATTTTATGAAATCCTCAAAAGCAATCGGTTTTTGGTTGGGATTACGTAAAATTGCCGCCGGATGAAACATCCCCATATACAAGATTCCGTCTTTTTCATAGAACTGTCCGTGCTGTTTTGTCACTTTGAAATCGTCTGAAATGAAATGACAAGCCGCAATCCGACCAAGGCATACCACGATTTTAGGAGATATCATACGGATCTGTTGCTGCAACCACCGAGCACACGCCTGTTGTTCTTCGGGTAACGGATCCCGATTTTGCGGAGGACGGCATTTGACCATGTTCGCAATATAAATATTCCGATGCCGAGACAGACCGACTGCATTTAACATGGTGTCCAACAATTTTCCGCCACGTCCCACAAACGGCTCACCCTGTAAATCCTCATTTTCACCGGGTCCTTCTCCCACAAACAAAACCTCCGCCTGTGGGTTGCCGACACCGAACACCACGTTGTGTCGTGTTTGACAAAGTGTACACGCCCGACATGCCTCACATTCGGTTTTCAGTTGAGCCCATTTTGCTTGTTCCATAATAACCTCTTCCTTGACAAATGATGGGATTTATGTTACAGTTTTATACGTACTATTAAAGAGTGGAGATGTTAAAAATATGGCAAAACAACTGTTAGTCGAAACGTCTGCCCGTCACCTTCATGTTTCACGGGAACATCTGGATATCCTTTTCGGAAAGGGTTATGAATTGACGGTCAAAAAAGACTTGTCACAACCCGGTCAATATGCCTGTGCAGAACGTGTGGATGTTGTCGGCCCGAAAAAGACCCTCACCGGTGTCAGCATTTTAGGTCCTGTCCGTCCCAGCACCCAGGTCGAAATATCGTTGACCGACGCCCGTTCCATCGGTGTTACGGCGCCCATCCGTGAATCCGGAGATATTGCCGGTTCCGGCGCTTGTAAATTGGTCGGTCCTTGCGGAGAGGTCGAGCTCACCGAAGGTGTCATCGCTGCCAAACGTCACATTCATATGACCCCCGAAGATGCCGCCGAATACGGTGTTGTGGACAAAGACGTCGTATCCGTTCAGCTGGATACCGATGGTCGTTCCCTCGTTTTCGGAGACGTTGTGGTGCGTGTCAGCAGTTCCTATGCACTGGCGATGCATATTGATACAGACGAATCCAATGCCGCCGGCGCCGGTATGAACGCCATGGGAACCTTGATTAAATAAGTTGCGGTTTCGTAAAAACCCTGTCTTTTAAGACAGGGTTTTTCTTTTTTATTTCCCCACGCAAAACCGAGAAAAGATCCCGTCCACCACCGCTTCGGTGGTACGCTCCCCTGTCAGCTCCAATACAGCGCCAATCGCACCATCTACGCTGACCGAAACCGCATCTAACGTCATACCGGCACGAAGTGCTGTCAACGCTTCCGCAATTCCATTTGCTGCACGGCATACGCAAACCCGTTGCCGTTCGGTTGCCAGCACCGGTTCAGCATCGCACAGTTGGTCGATACCGGTAACGATATGAATCGCTTCGATAAGCGCCTCCAAACCATCGCCGCTTATCGCATTCAGCGTGATGACATGGGGGAATTTTTGTTTAACAAGCTGCTCATCCCAGCATTTTGCTAAATCCTGTTTATTGAGAATCGCAATCGTGGTTTCAGGTGGTAGGCACGCTAACAAAGCGGTATCGTCCGATGACAACGGGCGGGACACGTCAAACACCGCCAAAATCAGCGCCGCTGTTTCCAAACGACGACGAGAGCGTTCCACGCCTAACGCTTCAACCGTATCCTCGGTTTCACGGATACCGGCGGTATCCGATAACCGCAAGCACACCTCGCCGACCCGCACGGTTTCCTCCACGATATCACGGGTCGTACCGGCGATATCGGTCACGATACTCCGTTCACATCCGCTGAGCAGATTCATCACAGTGGATTTCCCAACGTTGGGACTGCCAATGATAGCCGTATCAATGCCTTCCCGCAACACCCGTCCGGCATCGTAGGTTTTCAGCAATTCCGACAAAGTAGTGCTTGCCGCTTCTAGTGCATTTTCCAGCTCTTGGTGCTGCAATTCGGGAATATCATCATCGGGATAATCCACAAATGCTGAAAACTGCGCTTGCAGTCCAACAAGGGATTCTTTTACACCGGATAACCGCTGAAACAAAGCCCCTTCTCGTACCGTCAACGCTGTTTTCGCAGCCAGTCGGCCGTTCGCTTCAATCAGCGTCATGACGGATTCCGCTTGGGTCAGATCAATTTTTCCGTTTAAGAACGCCCGACGGGTAAATTCTCCCGCTGTTGCCGGGACTGCACCCGCCGAAAATAACGCACGCAAAACACGCTGCAACAGGTACATCCCGCCATGACAAGAAAACTCGACGACATCCTCACCGGTATAACTGTGCGGGGCCCGAAAAACCGTTGCCACGCACTCGTCTATCACACCGTCGGCATCTACGATATGCCCATAAGCGGCACGATACCCCGAAAGATTTGGTAACGTCCGTTTTTCATCCGCCGGTTTAAATACCTGCGCCGCTATTTCAATCGCACCCTCTCCGGATACCCGAACGACCCCTAAGCCGGCGGGTGCCATCGGAGTGGAGATCGCCGCAATTACCGTCGTCATTGCGGCTCCTGTGTTGCGGACGTTGCTTCCTGTTCGGCTTCAACCTCTTCCGCTTCTTCATGGGGAACCTGTGCAAGCGATACGATACGGGTTCCCTCTTCTACACGCATGACCCGTACGCCCTTGGACGGACGGCGGCACAACCGAATCTCCTCGGCTGCTAAACGAATGATAATACCACCGGACGAAATTAAGATAATGTCATCGCTGACACTCACCATGCGAATCGCCGCAACCTCGCCGTATTCCTCGGTGTGATAGTTGGTCAAGCCTTTCCCGCCACGGGATTGCACACGGTAATCACTAAATTCGCTCAACCGTCCATATCCGGTTTCGGTAACGGTTAATAACAGGTTGTTCTCATCCCGTACCGCCATGCCCACAACTTCGTCATCCTCACCGAGCGTAATGGCTTTCACACCTCTGGCTGTACGACCGACGACACGGGCGTCATTTTCATCAAAGCAGATCGCCATACCTTTGCGAGTACCGACCAGTAACTTCTGGTATCCGTCGGTAACATGCACCCATGCCAATTCATCGCCCTCGTCCAAATCAACGGCGATAAGGCCGCTCTTGCGAGCGTTGGAATAGGCATTGAGGCGGGTACGTTTAATCACACCGCCACGGGTCACCATGCACAGATATTTATCGTCTTCAAATTCGGTTACACGAATCATCGCCGTAACCTTTTCATCGCCGGAAAGCGGCAACAAATTGATAATGTTCATACCACGAGAGGTACGGCTTCCCTCCGGGATCTCATAACATTTCAGTCGGTACACACGTCCGGTCGAAGTGAAGAACATGACGATATCGTGGCTGGAACACAAGAACATCGTCTGGGTAATGTCCTCCTCACGGGTAGCCATTCCCTTAATACCTCTACCGCCTCGACGTTGCGCTTTATATACATCCACCGGTTGCCGTTTGATGTATCCCAAGCGGGACATGGTAATAACACATTCCTCTACCGGAATCAAATCTTCGATGTCTACCTCACCGGACACCATCGAAATTTCGGTGCGGCGGTCATCGCCGTACTTATCACGCATCCGCAGGCATTCGTCTTTGACAATCGCCTTGATCTTCATTTCATCTTCGAGGATACCCTGCAACTCCGCAATCTTTGCGTGTAAAGCCGCCAATTCATCCTCGATTTTTTGACGCTCCAATCCGGACAGCTGACGCAACCGCATCTGCACGATTGCCTCGGCTTGGATCTCGTCAAACTCAAACCGTTCCATGAGTTTCTGCTTCGCATCAGCGGTATCCAACGAGCCACGGATAATAGCAATAACCTCATCGATAAAATCAACCGCTACTTTCAGCGCTTGTACGATATGTTCTCTTTCTTTTGCCTTGCGCAGTTCAAAGGTAGTACGACGGGTGATAACCTCACATTGGAACTTGATATACTCCTCCAACATTTCTTTGAGGGTCAAAACACGTGGTACACCGTTTACCAGCGCCAACATAATGGCGCCAAAGGTTACCTGCATTTGGGTATATGCAAACAGTTGGTTGAGCACCACCTGCGGATTCGCATCTTTCTTTAAGTCAATAATGATGCGCATACCTTCACGGCTGGAATGGTCGACAACATCACGAATGCCCTCGATGCGCTTCTCATCCGCTAATTCAATAATGGATTTTACTAAATTTAATTTGTTGACCTGATATGGAATCTCAGAAACAACGATACGGAAGCGGTCGTTGTGTTCCTCAATTTCGGTTTTGGCACGCACGATGATACGGCCTCTGCCGGTAGCATAGGCGGCACGGATACCGGAATAGCCCATGATAACACCGCCGGTCGGGAAATCCGGACCTTTGATGCACTCCATAATTTCGGGCAAGCCCGCTTCGGGGTTATCGATCAACAAGCAAATACCATCCACGACTTCACGCAGGTTGTGCGGCGGGATGTTGGTTGCCATACCGACCGCAATACCCACCGAACCGTTTACCAACAAGTTGGGGAAACGAGACGGCAACACCGTCGGTTCTTGTAAACGGTCATCGTAGTTGGGAGCAAAGTCTACGGTTTCTTTCTCAATGTCGGCGAGCATATCCATCGACATTTTTGTCATACGGGATTCCGTATACCGATAAGCAGCGGCCGGATGCCCGTCAATCGAACCGAAGTTTCCATGGCCGTCTACCAACGGATACCGCAACGCAAAGTCTTGCGCCATACGCACCATCGCATCGTAAACCGAAGCATCACCATGCGGGTGATAGCTACCCAGCACGGCGCCAACCGTATCGGCGCACTTACGGTATGCCTTGTCGGGCGTTAAGTTTCGCTCGTACATGGTGTACAAAATACGGCGATGCACCGGTTTCAAACCATCTCGCACATCCGGCAAGGCACGTGCCACGATAACCGACATCGAATACTCCAAAAAGCTCTTTTTCATCTCTTTTTCGAGGTCGACGTTGATTAGTTTATTCGTCTGTACCGTCATTTGCTCGTCCATACTCTTTTTCTCCTTTATCCAACCATCGGTTGGGCTATTTCTCTTCGTAATGCCTCCGGGTCATCCATCACTGACCACGGAACCTCTAATTGGTCGCCATTGGCAAACCATATCGTGACACCGTCGTCTCCTTCAAACATCCGAAAGCGGTCACGCACTGTAAAGGAAACCACACCGTGTTGCCGGCGGGCAAGTCCTTCTTTTGTAAATACGATTTGAAGCGGATAGGCTTCACGGGAAGATAAAACACGGTATAGCAATCGGGAAAATCCCAGACTGATACCCACAAAGAATAAGCCAAACAACACGCAGTTCAAAAGCGGGCTGGGTGTAAGATCGGTCATGAGTGCGGGTACCAAACCGTACACCAATGCTTGCGGAATCACAAAACCATCCAGTTCTCGTTGTTTCCATCGCTTCTTTTGCGCAGGAAGCTCAGCACGGGCAATCACGGTATCGAAGTTTGCAAACCGAACATGGGGGAGGGGTCGCTCCACAAGCGAACTTGCCATGCCTTGTATGCGGTAAACCGACGCCGGTAAAACGCCTCGCAAAAAATGCCGAACAGCCGTCAGCTGTGCCGCCGTGAGATCATAACTGCGTAAAACAATGTGGAAATGAGAATTGCCAAACAGAATCCCGTCTGCGCTTTCCCGATAGAGCGTTACTTCGTTGTACGGCATCAAACTGCTGCCACGTAACGTGCTGTATGCCGCATGATCGCTGTAAAAGGAGATCATACAACCCGCACGAACGGCTTTTTCGTCCTGCCAACGGTCAATGGCGGCTTGTTCAAGCTCCCGTCGCATACGACGGCGGGTACGAAATGCCCAGCTTATTAAAAACCAACCACTTCCGGCAATCAGCGGGAACACAAAAGACGGAACCAACCAATCGCTTTGTATCGCCAGGGTTGCCGCCTGTGCCGAAAAGAAGAAGAACAATCCGCCGATAATCACAACCAGCACACCAATCATCGGATCCCGTAAGGTGCGTTGCCACCGTTGTTCTTCTTGACCGGTGAGGAAACGCCCCGCCACGATCAGTTGCGGTGATTCGGATATAGGGTTTTCCAACAGGCGTTCCTCCTTTTTAAGTCTTACATCAAACTATCTACCAGTTGACGAAACTCTTCAAAATTAACAATACAACGTTTGGGGATGCTTAATTGTCTGTCCTTGCCGGTATAAAACTCAACCGTATCACGGCATTCTACCGCCCGTGTCACCGTAGACCAAGGAAGTTTTATCGGACGCATCCCATCCGCTTTCCCAATCAGCAACAGCTGTGCCGGTGATATTTCTACCCGTAACCGGCAGATAGCACGCTCCGACCGTGTGATCGCCCGCCTCATTTTAATACGGGCTTGGATAAGGGTGAATAAAAACAGTACCACGATGCCAAGCAAAAACAACGGCAATGGTTTAATATCCAATCCGAAATATCCGAAAGCGGCCAACATGATCATGAGGGACACTTTGTTTGGCAAGGTTGCGCCAAATCGTTCCAATGCCGCTTCGGTGGCGATCCCCACCATTTCATTGTCGGTATAGGCTATTTCAATCGTCAAAACAGCATCTTCACTTTTACTGACAGCTTCTTCAAACGGTCGACCACCGCCGGTCGGTACTAATTTTTCCTGTAACCACTGTCTTGGAGCAGCAATACGAGAAAGTGCCGCCCGTCGGGTTTTTTCTGCGGTTTCTTCGGTCAAGAACCGAGCCGGTATCACAATGGATTTACCGTCCAAACCGCAAAAAATCATCATGTCTGCCGTTTCGATAAATAAGCGGCATTGTTCATACGGGATCACAGCCGTAGCGGTAGCGGTTCGTTTGCGGATAGCATCTGGTTCTACCGTGATAACCCCGTCAAAAGAATAACCACCGTAAAGCGTGGCATCATAAGCCGCTTCGCTCCTTTTGCGCAGCTGTTTCGGCAAAGACAGCATCATCCACACTTGGACGCCCGCCAATAAGGCAAGCAAGGATACCAACGACCAATCCACCGCATGGGACATACGAAAATTAACGGCTGACATGCCCATACAAAGCAGCAATGCCACAAAGGAAACGATTCGTATATCCATACCTGTTCCACGGATACGTTTCGCCAAAATTTCTTGCGACTGAACGTATTCTTCCCGTGACAGCGATACGGGATATTCCGTTGTGGTAAATGATTCTTTCATAACCGATTCCTTAAATATCCAGATTGGATACGTACTTTGCGTTTTTCTCGATAAACTCTCGACGAGGTTCAACTTTATCACCCATTAAGATGGTAAACGCCTCATCTGCGGCAATAGCATCCGACAGTTCCACACGCAGCATGGTGCGGAATGCCGGGTCCATCGTGGTTTCCCACAATTGTTCCGGGTCCATTTCACCAAGACCTTTATAGCGCTGAATATCGGTATTACCGCCTAATTCTTCAATATAACGGTCTCGCTCTTCGTCCGAGAACGCATAGCGGGTCTGTTTTCCTTTGGAAACCTTGAACAGCGGCGGTTGGGCAATATACACGTGCCCCTCCTCAATCAACGGACGCATATAACGGAAAAAGAAGGTCAGCAACAAGGTGCGGATATGTGCACCGTCTACGTCGGCATCCGCCATGATAATCACTTTGCCGTAACGAAGTTTCGACAGGTCGAAATCATCACCGATTCCGCAACCGAGTGCTACGATGACGGGAATTAGTTTTTCATTTCCGTACACCTTGTCCAATCTTGCTTTT
>JAZRZU010000021.1:0-5867 GCA_045601465.1 Acutalibacteraceae bacterium | reverse complement strand
GTTGCCCGCCCTTGTGGACTTGGAACACCGCGGTTCATCCATTTTCTTATATCGTCAGCAAGCCGACATATCCACCAATCTGCGTAATTCGGGTATGTTTTGGGAACCGGGTGCTTTTGCCGGATATATAATATTTACGTTCATTCTGTTTATCAATAGTTTGGATGTGTTGTGGAAGCAATATGGGAAACATTTGTTCATATTGATATTAGCCTTGGTTACCACATTCAGTACTACCGGCTACCTGGTGGTTGCATTGATAACTATCATCTATTTTGCCCAGTCGATTAAGAACAAGGTGATACTCGGCTTTGTCTATGTGTCGATTGCACCATTACTCTATGTTGCATATACCGAAATGACTTTTCTTGAAGAGAAGATTATGGACGAGTATGAATATGCAATGGAGCGAGATGCGTTGAGCCTTAACTATTCCCGTATGGGCTCTGCCTTAATCGATTTCTATTACATAGGGAAGCACCCGTTGTTTGGTAATGGTTTGCATCAATCGACCAGATACGCTGACCACCTTCAGTATTATGATTACGAGGATCTTCAAGGCTTCAGTAATGGTTTTACCGGTAATATGGCCAGCCTGGGAGTGCTATTTATGCTTCTGTTTTTGGTCGCATTTTATCGCAATCGGACCTTGCAATGGAAATGGACATCGCTCATTATTTTCATTGTTTTAATGCAGGGTGAGTATTATATGGATTACCCACTTTTCTTGATGTTGCCTTTTATTACATTTTTTAACTCACGTTTATACAAAAATGGAGCGAATAGCTGTACTCTTAACCGTGCATAATCGCCGAGAAAAGACCCTGTATGCGCTGTCTCGTCTATTTGCTGTGCCCTTATCGCAGCAATATGTGTTGGATGTTTATTTGACGGATGATGGTTGTACCGACGGGACTGCTGAAGCTGTAGCTGAAAAATATCCGACTGTCCACATCTTGAAAGGCGATGGTTCGCTGTTTTGGAACAGAGGGATGCGTCTGGCTTGGGAGGCTGCGGCCGCAACAAATCCGGAGTTTTATTTGTGGCTCAACGACGATACCTATCTTTTTGACAAAGCGTTGGATGTGCTATTGTCAAGTTCGGCAACCAAGAATCACACGGCTATCATTTTGGGCACCACTTGCGATACTGCAACAGGTAAGGAGATTACTTATGGCGGTAAAATCAAGGGGGGCGCATATGTGTTCGACGAGAAGAACTGCACATCGTGTATCTATATGAATGGTAACATTGTATTGATTCCTCGTTTTGTGTTTGAACGAGTAGGTTACAATGACAACCATTATCGTCACGCAATGGGCGACTATGATTATGGGTTAATGGCCATTAAAAAGGGGATAGAAATCTTTGCAGCTCCGGGGTTTTTGGGACAATGTGATTTGCATGATACGATAGCAACATGGAAGAATCCCGACAAGCCGTTAGGGGAGCGTTGGAAGGCAATGTTTCGTCCTACGGGTGCCAATCCGTTTGAGTATTTCTATTATCGGAAAAAACATTTTGGGGTGTTTGCAGCCTGTCAAACATTTATCTCAAATTTTGTCCACTTGCTTTTCCCCCGTTTGTGGACCCCTGATCATCGCTAATTTATGCAACCAATTAAAATATCGATAGTTACGGTGTGCTATAATATGGCGCCCTATATTGAGCAAACACTATGCTCGGTACTATCGCAGAATTATCCAAATTTGGAGTATATTGTCATCGATGGTGGATCGACTGATGGAACACAGGAAATTATTTCTCGTTACCGAGATCGTTTGGCTTACTATGTAAGCGAGCCTGATAACGGAATGTACGATGCCATTCATAAAGGATTTCAAAAAGCTACGGGAGAAGTCTTGGCTTGGTTGAATGCCGATGACTGTTATTTTCCGTGGACGTTGCAGTTGGTGTCTGACATTTTTACCAAGTGGAATGATGTGCATTGGATAGGCGGGAAATATGCTTTCCTGACACAGTCCGGTGTGTTGGGACATCTCTTCCCCAAGTGCGCTGCACGGACACAACACGATATTCGAAATGGATGGTGTCGGGATGGGGTACTCGGCCCCCTGCAACAAGAGAGTATGTTTTGGCGACGTTCGTTGTATTTGTCGGCAGGTGGATTAGATACCTCATATCGATATGCGGGAGATTTTGAACTGTGGATGCGCTTTGCAGCCCACGCCTCGCTTGTGAAGGTTGATTTGCCGTTGGCTGCCTTTAGAAAACGCCCCGACAGCTTGTCTGCTGCCGGTCAAAAAGCCTACAATGATGAGGTGATGCGAGCCACCGAGGGACAGGCCGCTTATCCTAACCCATTGTGGAGATGGTTGAAAAGCAGTAGGGTGGGGATTCAGTTGCTTCGAATGATGCGTTTGCGCCATGTAGATGTGATATATCACTCCTTATCAACACAAGAGCTCCAGCGCAAACGTATTCTGACAAGTGTCGGCAGCCAAACTCCCCATTCGTTGTTTCTCTACAGATAAAAGGAAAATGAGTTTAGCAAAATACCGTATCGGTAAAGTCTATATTTCAGCGACAACGCCATCCGACGCCGAACAACGCATCGTGGCGTTAGCAAAGTCCGGCCGGGCGGACTACATCTGCGTTTCGAATGTGCGGACGGTTACAATGGCGAATCGCGATGCCGCCTATTGTGAGGTCATGAATCAAGCGGCAATGTGCTTGCCTGATGGGATGCCTTTGGTGTGGATGGCTCGTTTGTGGGGGTTGAAAAGTGTGAAACGCACCGTCGGCCCCGATTTGTTTGTGCGTATGATTCAATGTCGAGAAAATGGATTGACCCATTTCTTGTTGGGAGACACTCAAGAGACGTTGCAGGCAATGTGTCAGCGGTTCGGTGATGGCGAATCGGCTCCCATTGCGGGAACCTATTCTCCTCCATTTTGTGACTTGGACGAATACGATTATCCTGCTATTGCAGATCAAATTAACCAAAGCAAGGCAGATATTGTGTGGTTGTCGTTGCGTGCTCCCAAACAGGATTTTTTCGCAGTTCGGTTGATGCCTTATTTGGATCGAGCGATTTGCATTGGAGTCGGTGCCGCTTTTCGTTTTTCGTTAGGCGAGATTTCGCATCCCCCGAAGTGGGTTCAGAAATTGGGACTGACGGGTCTTTTCTGGCGCAAAAAGAGTCTTGGACAAATAGGGTGGTATATCAAGCATATGGCTATATTATTGGTCTATGGAGTCGATATTATCATAGAACGAATTTTTGGTAAACGAGAAAAGTTACATCAATAATTATGTACGAAAGTAACAGCGAAAACAAGGGACAATACTCTGCATTATCATTCATTAAGCGAGGTCTGCAATTAGTCTCTCCAATCGAGTTCTTTAAGTTTAGCCGAATCTACAACCCCGATGCCACTTGGTTGCGGCGGTTGTATATGATGCTCGATTTTTACCTGTGCGTGCTTCGGTATGGAACGATTGTCAGTGATTATTTCGAATATGAGTTTTGGAAGAAAAAGGCGTGTGTTCGCAAAACATATATAACGATGTTCCACAGCATACGAATGCAGCGTTTTTTCAATCACGGAAGCCCCGAAAAATTAGTCAATAAACGATTGTTTAACGAGCATTTTAGCGCTGTACATGGGTTGCGGAATTTTTATTTTGATACCGCACAAACTTTTGAGGCGTTTTGGGAGTTTGTGATGCAATGCAACCATGCAATTATTGCAAAGCCAAATTGGGGTGCTAGCGGCGTAGGTATCTTTAAGCCGGACGTTTCTTCGCAGACAAAAGCCAAAGAGGTGTACGAGCGACTACAATCTTCACAAGATTATTTTTGTGAAGAGGCCTTTATCCAAACCGGACCGCTGGGAGAGGTAAATCCTAATTGCGTCAATACGATACGAATATACACGCTCTTTGATGGTTCGGACGTTCATATCATGAATACTTGCGTGCGCTTTGGTGGCAACACGTCTTGTGTGGATAATATCCATTCAGGTGGCATGACCTGTGAAATTGACCAAGAGACGGGTGTGATTATCGGTGCCGGATATAATCTGCGTAACGAAAAATTTGTTAAGCACGGGCTTACAGGGGTGGTTCTTCCGGGAATCAAGGTACCCAATTGGCCCCAAGTGCTTGAACAATGCAAAAAGGCGGCCCTGCTTATTCCCAATTATGGGTATATAGGTTGGGATGTCGCTGTGAGCGATGACCGAGTTTGTATTATCGAGGGTAATGAGGTCGCCAATGTGGACATGCCCCAAGTGGCTTGTCGTTGCGGCTTTAAGAAGGCCTATTGGGCTGTAAAGGCCTTAACGCTTGCCAATAGGAAGAACAATCGGTCGTAAAACGATTTACAACCTCTTATGAAAAGGATATTATTGTTAAATGCACAAGCGGTACAAACCTTAATAATAGCCGAATCCCTGCATAAAAGCGGTTATTCGGTCGATGTGCTTTGCGACGGGAAGTGCAATTACGGCTATTACACCCGATATGCCAATAACAGATTCGTAGGACCCTCTTGTGAAGACGAAAGTCAATATGTTGCTTTTCTGATAAAGTTGTTAAAACAGGAATCTTACGCAAGTGTGATTCCTATGGATGATCCGGTAGCCGTTATCACGAGCAAGTATAAAGCAGAGTTGTCGCACTATACTTCTATTTTAATGCCCGATTATGACACCTTCCGCAAAGCCTATGATAAACATCAGTTGATGCAACTTTGTCAAGATAAAGGTTATCCGCATCCGAGAACAATAGGATTAGATGGCGTTTGCTTTGAGGCAATCCCCGATGATATCTTCCCGGCTCTTATTAAACCAAATTGTACATCAGGCGGTCGAGGGATGGTTTTGGTGAATTCGATGGAAGAGCTTAAATCGAAAGCACCAGCCATTATTAGAAACTACGGCGCATCCCATCTCCAGGAGTTTATACGACCGGGAGGCAGACAACTTAAAGTGCAAGTTTTTCTCTCTAAAACAGGTGCGTTTTACTCATCCGTTATTCATAAACAGCGTTTTTATCCCGAAAACGGAGGTAGCAGTTGCTGTAATATAACCATCGAGGATACTTCTCTTGCCCATCTGTGTAAACAGATTCTCGACGACATCGGTTGGTATGGATTTGCCGATTTTGATTTAATAGAGGATCCAAAGGATGGTGTGTGTAAGGTAATGGAGATTAACCCTCGCATTCCGGCGTGTGTAAAATCGGCCGTATTGTCGGGCCTTGATTATGGAACGATGATAGCCGATGAGGCACTTGGCATTAAGCAAAAAGAATACGAGTACCGCCCAGGGGAAAAATTAAGACATATCGGGTTGGATACACTGTGGTTCCTATATAGTAAAAACAGATTCCGATGTCACCCGTCTTGGTTCAAATGGATTGATGCAAATCTCTCATTTCAAGATTTTAGTTGGAGAGATCCTCTCCCATTTATATGTGGAACGATTGGAAATATAAAAAAACAGATGAGTCCGTCTTTCAGAAAGGCGAAAGAGGGCTTACGATAATCTAAGCCGTATGAATATCTTGACTTTTGATATTGAAGAGTGGTTCCATCTGCTTGATTTCGATGCTACACGAACCGAGGCTGAATGGGGGAAATACGAGGTGCGTATCTACGAAAACGTATACAGAATTTTTCGTTTGTTGGAACAGACGGATTCAAGAGCAACCTTTTTTATTATAGGTTGGATTGCCAAACGCTATCCCGAGTTGGTGCGAGAGATAGCGAGTCGTTATCAAATTGGCAGTCATACGATGAACCATCAGCTGGTCTGGCAGCAATCTCCTGCGGAGTTTCGGGAAGATGTTTACTCCTCCCAGGCTCTTTTAGAGGATATTACCGGTCAAAAGGTGACATG
>JAZRZU010000020.1:0-7204 GCA_045601465.1 Acutalibacteraceae bacterium | reverse complement strand
ACGGAACGGTCTACGAAGCACAGATCGATAAAAAGCATATATACGCATATTTCAGCGGAAGGAACGAATCCGAGGTGATCGTCGATCCTTCCTATCTGACAAACATTACGGAGGTACAAGATCTGTCCTCCGATTTTTTATTATCACAAGAATAACGGAGGCAACGAAAATGACCATATATCAAGAAGAAATGCAGCGAAAGGCACAGCACTACGGATGCATCACAAGTTATGACGAAGCAGACCAGCTCCTGCTCATCTCGCACAAAGGAGTCCATCTGACCGCAATCAACCCCGAAGGATTTATGTTCTACAACAGCAAGGATCTCACCGATCCCGAATCCCGTGAGGTATTCTCCCACCTTACGGACGATGCTGAAACCGTCCGAGAGTATGTCGGCCTCTACCAGTCAGCACCACAGATGAAACCGAAGGACGTGCAGAACTACCGTAAGTTATCTGAGTACGGCGACGTGGTGTTCGCCGGAATGTACAGTCAAAAGCACGGCTTTATGTTCTGTAGCTGGCGGCAGTCAGACGGCGGCAGATATCTTGCACACGGCGACTACTCACCCGACTACCTCTCATCCAAGGAGAACTTCGCCGTCCGTGCCGGACTCGTCGATGACAATAAGCTGTTCACCAAAGAAGAAGCCGAGGAACTGTTCAAGTGTGCAGCCTTCGCAAGAGATAACTGCGAGTCGCTAACTTACGAACAGGATCGAGGTCTCATGGAGCTGATGGAGAAGCTCCAAACGGCGTATCCGCACCTAAAGGATAATCCGCCCACCTTCGATGACGGCGAAAACCCAATATTAAATATGTAAGAAAATATGTAGCCCACGGTTTTGAACCCCAAACAAAACCGTGGGCTTTTTCTGTTTACAGAGAAAGGAGTCTCACACGGATGTATTTCAGCGATAACCCCTCCGACCGATATTACGAGCGAATGATGGTCGGCATTCCTAACTTCAAACCAAGAGGACACGGTGTCGTCATCGTCGGCAGCCGTCCCACAGAACCGCTTGTCATTCTGCGAATACAGGACGGAACGGCAACCCACCGAGAGATCTTGACCGAAACCACCAAAGCAATCAACCACAGACGATTCCGACACCGTCTCAACAAATATCTGAAAGAAAGCGAGATGAACCCTATGCGATACAAGAACGAAAAGCACAAAAGCGAATTTGAGGAAGCCATCAGAAAAAAGGACAAGAAGGACTACGCAATGATGGCAGCTCTGTACCTTCTGACCGCAGACCTTCGTCTGTGGAATCTATCCAAACGCCACGTGGGAAAGATCAGCATCAATTTTGCGGATATCCGGCTCAAGAATATCCACGAAAACGGATACGCCCTTTTCTGCTGTGCCAAAGACCTCTGCCTCGGAACAAAGCATCTAACCGTGGCAGACCTCGCCGATACCGACCTCATCCCCCCGAAGCTGTTCGAGCTGATATGCAACGCAATGGCGATCCGAAGATTCGGCCTCGGCGCAATTAAAACAACGGAAAGGACGAATAATCAATGATCAAAGTAACCGTGCGATACAACGACCACCTGGTCGACATCCACTTCCCATGCTCGGAAAACACACTCCGGTCAGCGCTCATGGAGATACACGCCGCTGATGATAACCCGCCCGAACTGTTCGTTACGGACGTTATCTTCCCCGAAGAACTCGACCATCTGAAAGACTGCTTCGTCAATCTGGACGAGCTGAACTACCTTGCCAAGCGTATGGAGAGTTTCTTCGGTACGGAGGAAGAACAGTTCTACGAAGCCATGAAACAAGAAGGCTTCACCGAGCTGAAGGATCTCATCAACCTGTCCTTCAACCTCAACAAATACTGCCTCATTCAAAATATCGGCAATATGGGCAAGATCGGTCAGGAATACCTCTTAAACCGTGACGGCTCTATTCCTGCCAACGACGATGCCAATCCCAAGTACGCTGAGATCGGCAGACGGCTGATGCAGTCCGGCACCGGCATCGTCACCGAACACGGCATCCTCTTCGTAGATGAGGACGTGCAGTTCCAAGAGCTGTACGATGGTCAAGTATTTCCGCCTTACCTCTACGATTCGAGTATCCTCTGCACCGCAAAGGCTGAATACCACGGCAAGGTGGAATATCTGTACCTGCCCTGTGAGAGAGCCGCCATTGACAAATCCATCGGCAGGCTGGGCGCACCCGATGCCGAGTCCGTCAGCATTATCCTCGATGACTTTATGGTAGATAACCCCGAATGGATGCGCCGTCTGCGTGAAATGACGTCAAGCGAAAGCATCTATGATATCAACGGCCTTGTAGGAGCCATCAGCAATGCGGATATGCAGCTTGATAAGCTGACCGCCGTAGCAGAATACGCCGGAGTCGAGGATGCAAAGTCCATCACAGCTCTCGCCAACAGCCTCGGACTATTCACACTGATCGAGGGTGCCGAGGATAATGAAGATGTGGGCAAGCATTTTGTGGAACACGATCCCGACTACGGCGTACCCGAAACCGTGGTGGATTTCATCGACTATGATATGCTCGGTGAGCATATCGCCGACGAGCTGAACGGTCTGTTAGTCTCCTCCGGCTTCGTGTGCATGGAATCGGGATACTCCATCAGCGACGTACTCGACAATGAACAAGGAATCCGTATGGGAGGTATGTAACAATGATAACAGCAGTAATTCAGCATAAAAAAGACACCCTGGTGGTAGAACTTCCGAAAGCCAACACCGACCTGCAAATCAAGCTACTCTCCATTGGTGTGAGGACTCTGCCGCAGAATATCAAGCTGTTCGGCGATGAGGATGCCGAGATCGACGTGCAGCTCGCATCAGGCAGCCGTGTCGGTCAGCACCTGTGCCGATTGTTTAATACCGAGAACAGCCTCGGCGACGTGAACACCACCGCCTACCTCGTACAGACCGCAGACGAAGGCATCAAGACCGACCTGGAACACGATATCTACTACGACCAATACGGCACAGCCGCGGAGCTGATAAATGACATCAAGGACAGAACCTTGGCGCTCGGCCCCGTGAAGATGAGCCTGTATTTTCCCTTGACGGGTAATATTGACGAAGGCGACGGCAACCCCTTCACCGTGGGCGACTCCTTCCTCTACGATTACCGATACGACATCAACGACCTCATCGAGGAATACCAAGACCGTGACGTGGAAAGTGTCCTTGAATACTTCGACGGCGACGCAGGCGCGAAAGCCAAGCTGGTATCGGCACAGTGGTCGACCGAGATCGTGGACGGAACGCTCTACGGCAAAGTGGATCTGCGGCTCCGTGAGGAATTAACCGAGGACGAGCTGATCTCCGTGAAGGATTGGATCACCGGACAGAACTCGGACGGAGCCTTTGAAAGCCTCGAAGATCACCCCATCGACAGCGAGGACGGCAAACTGTCAATCTCGCTCTGGCACGGCGGTAACGACTACTTCGTATCCACCCGTGACGAGCTGGATGAATATATTGCACAGCAAAATGAACCGAAGATTGGAGGGATGTGATATATGGCTGTGTTATTTTCCGCAGTAACCATAACCTCGGACAGCGACCAAGCGGAATTCCTCGTTGCAGGTATTCCCAAGAGCTATGCTGATCTCGAAGGCTGGACTGCATTTGAGAGTTTTATGGATGAGGTGGACACGGAACAGGATATCAAAGTCCACGTGGCAGCGTGTCTCTACGGAGAAGGCGAAGTGTTTACGGCTACACCCGAAGAAGTTGCGTACTTCACCATAAGGGCGGCGCAAACCGATGACTTCTTCTACGACCACTGCACCGATGCCGGACACAGCGATTTCACCATCCCGTGGTCACCGAAAGAACTATTCGGAATGGAAGGTGCAACAATGTACGACAAAGAAAACCATCCAAATTTAATCGGTCATTCGGTGAACGGTAGCAAGGAGCTTCACAGCATTGAAGATGTAGCAAAATTTATTTGCGAAAACGGACTGCACGGCGACGTTACCATCACCTACGATGACAACACCCCCTTCCTCAATACGTTCGGCATCTATATCGACCGCATAGCAGATATGGATTACCGAGAGGAACTGCTAAAGGTATTAATACCGATGCAGAAGGAACTCGACGGTACGCCGGATTTTGAAGAAGATGTTCCCGAAACCAACGGAATGGAGATGAAATAGTATGTCAATTTATGATGATTGGAACCGTATGGCAAAGGAGAACCGAGCCAAGTATCCGCCCGGCACCCGTATCCTGCTTCTCGGCATGGACGATCCGCATCATCCCGTACCGCCCGGTACGAGAGGAACGGTGGATCACGTCGATGACGGCGGTAATATCCACATGAAATGGGATAACGGAAGAACCCTCAGTCTTTGCAGCGATGCGGACTCCTTCCGCACACTGACCGCCGCCGAGCTTGCGGAGGAACAGGCACAGCAAGAGAATCCCACCGTGGATGAAGGTCAAGACGAGGGCGAAGCTCCCGTTATGAGTATGTAGGAGGACTGCCTATTGGAATACGAAATCTATATCCCACAGCCCCAAGCGGATGCCCTTCTTGCAGAAGCGGCTGACCGCAGTATCTCAGTAGAGGAACTTCTCACCGAGATCATTCAAAACTATATGGAAAGGAACGATGACATTGGCTGACGAAAAGAAAGGCATTACCGTTAAGATCGATGCTGACCTTCACGCAGAGGTCAGAGAGTATATCGAACAGCACGGAATGACGATGGCAGAGTTTATCACCCTTGCCGTCGACAACGAATTACACCCCAAGTACCAAAACAAGGAGGAAAAGAACATGGGTAATATGCGCACGATGGCGTTTCAGGTGCCGGAGGAACTGTTTCAGAGGATCAAGGGCTACCTGCAGCGCAACAACATGAGTCAGAAGCAGTTCGTCCTCGGACTGATCGAAGCCGAGCTGGACCGTGAACAGGCACAGCGAAACGGTGTGACCGAGGATCAGCAGACCGGAGGTGTCGATACCGAGGAAGGCATAAGCGACGATCCCGAAGCCGTAGACGGCACAGGCGGTGACGGCACCGACGAGGATGAAACGGAGGACGAATCCGAAGGCTTCGGCATGAGTATGGGCGGTATGTAAGTTACCGCAGAATCGAGGTGAAATAACAATTAAATAGGAACGGTCGGATGCCCTATGGCGATCCGATTTTTTGATATGTTCGCAGGTATCGGTGGTTTTCGCAGCGGACTCGAAGCGGTGGGCGGCTTTGAATGCATCGGTCATTGCGAGATCGATAAAAAGGCAAACCAAGCCTACAACGCAATCTACCAACCGAAAGGAGAAATCTACTTTGAGGACGCTACAAAAATTGATACAAACGACCTGCCGGACATTGACCTCATCTGTGCGGGCTTTCCATGCCAAAGCTTCAGCGTGGCTGGCAAAAGGCTCGGATTCAGGGACGATACAAGAGGAACTCTCTTCTTCGAGGTTGCCCGAATCGCTGAAGCGAAACGGCCTCCACTTCTTCTCTTGGAAAACGTTCCCGGACTGCTATCGCATGACGGAGGCAGGACGCTGTTTACCATCTTCTCCACGCTTGTTGAATTGGGGTATGATATCGAATGGTGTGTGCATAACAGCGCGTTTTTCGGAGTCCCCCAGCAGCGGCGCCGCCTGTATATTGTCGGATATCTTGGAAACCAATGTACCGGAGAGCTATTTCCTCTCAACTGCGGCAATGCGGAAGATCTCAAGCAACTCATCCCCGGACCGCAAGGTCAGCGTGTCTACGATCCAAGCGGAAGTGCCTGCACTCAATGCGCCGGCTCCGGTGGATGGGGCGGTAAAACAGGACTGTACTTCATAGACATGAACCCCGATCCTGTCATTACCGATCATGCAAGATGCATCACCGCAAGACAAGATTCCGGCATCAGTAACCACCGAGGTGAACACTCAGGTGTCATCGTAGTGGATGACGAGGACGAGCCGAGAGCCGTACTCACTCCCGACCGAGAAACTGTACGTCAGCAAGGGCGACGTGTGAAAGAACCGAACGAAGCCATGTTTACGCTGACAGCACAGGACAGACACGGCGTATGGCACAGAGGCCGTATCCGCAAGCTGATGCCCATTGAATGCTGGCGGCTCCAGGGCTTCACAGATGAACAATTCTATAAAGCACAGGCGACCGGACTCAAGGACGGTCACCTATACAAGATGGCAGGCAATGCGGTGAGCGTTCCTGTCATTTCTGCTATCGGGCGCAAACTCTTGCAGCTCGATGAAATCTATCACCTAACGAAAGGACGGTGTGAAACGTGGTAAAGGAAAAAACACTAACCATAGAGCTGTCGCATGAGAATCCACTCGGCGACGGCTATTTTTATGCCATGCTGGATCTGCCTGCCGAAGAATATGAGATCATGGATGCCATCCAACGAGCGAGAATGATCGGTCGTGAGGAAAGCTTCCGAAGCATCGGCATCCTCGACTGCGGTGCGTGGCTGGAGCTGTTGTATTACAGATTGGACTCGCCGACCATCGACGAGCTGAACTTCTTTGCTAACCGCATCGCTCAGATGGATGACAGCGAACCCGCCATCTTCCGTACCGTTGCACCAAAGGTGCTTGGCAGTTCTGCGGATGACCTTCTCAGTATGAAGGATCTGATCAATTGCACCTACGGATACGACGAGATCATGGTTGCATCCAACATCCGCACCGACGAGCAGCTCGGACAGTTCATCATCGAAAACGAACTGCACGACGATGTGAATAACATCCCCGAATCGTCCCTGTACCTGCTTGACAAAGCCAAGATTGGTGCGCTTTATCGGACTTCGCTTAACTGCGATCTGACAGACGGTTACGCCATCTTCGCAGGCGACTATAAGCCACCCGAAATCTACGACGGAAAGCAGCTCCCCGAAACTGCGGTGGAAGATTGGTACGCCTTCCGCTTACAGATTGCACCTCCTCCCACTGAGGATGTATCCGAGGTCGAGGACAAAGCGGTGTGGATCACCCTCCCGATGGCAAGGCAAGCAGCCGACCGTATTGCCCGTGAGCTGGGTGTCGGCAGTATCGAAGAATGCGTGTACTTGGACTTCGAGTCCTCCGTGCCGCAGATCACTGCCGATCAGTTCGGCGATATGCGGCTCTTCGATAAGCTGAACGGTCTTGCCGAGAAGCTCCCGTATCTCTCCCCACAGGAACAGATGAAGTTCAAGGCGGT
>JAZRZU010000019.1:0-12690 GCA_045601465.1 Acutalibacteraceae bacterium | reverse complement strand
TATTAAGATAATTAAACTCTGTGAAACGATCAAAGGCCATTATTCTCTTGTCAATCAATTCGAGCGTTCTGCCACCTCAATTGGTGCAAATATCCATGAGGCAAATTATGCACACGGAAAGCCTGACTTTATTGCCAAATTACAAATTGCTTTGAAGGAATGCTACGAAACGGAATATTGGCTTGAATTGTTTGTAAAGTCCGATATTCTGAATAGAGAAACTGCGATTAATCTTTATAATCAATGCGGCACAATCCGCCGCATATTGATTGCCTCTATCAATACCGCAAAGGAGAGTACAAAATGACCTATGGCATCATTGATAGGAAGAACCATAAATATTACACCTATATGAGTAAGGTTTTTCAAGCAATGGATAATGCCCAACTGCAGTATAACTGGCTTATTACAGGCTGTATATGTTATCCACAGAACAACGATATCGAAAAACTGCTTGATCAAGAATACTGTTGGTTAACCGGTGATGAATTATCTGCCATAATTGAACAAGAAGATTTTCAATGGATTTGGGGTTGTCTTTGCGGGTTTTCAAAAGATATTACGATGGAAGAAGCACTTAAATACCCGTTGCCGTCTGCTGAAGATTATGATGGATACTATCAGAATCCGGTATCTCTCCAACATCCGCTTTCTTCTGTAGAGATTGTTCCTTCCGATAGTTCGTGGACTCTTATTATTAGTAAGGAGAAAACCATCATAGACAGTTATCTGAAAAGATGTCCTAAATGCGAAGAGTTATTTTCTTTCAATCAGCGATAATCATTACACTACTTTTGCTTACTTTTACCTCATTTCTGCTCCGTTTGGTTACTCTTTCGCAGAAAAAGACCAAGTCGCTGACTTGGTCTTTTTCAATATAATAACAAGCTATCAAATGCAGCACCTGCTTTCACAGGCGCTGTTCTTTTTTAGATGCTACCCTATCGACCGTATCACTACTCGCCAAACGTCTGATTCTCCAACACATACCGTTGCCTTTCACCGACTCCGACCATATACCCGGGTAACACGTTGGCTATGCAGATATCACCCGTGTTTGCCTTACAAAGTGTTTGTAGCTCATCTTGTACCATGACGAACTGTGATACGTGCAACCGTGGCTCGCACGCCCCTGCCACCGTCCCAAAAACAGTGTACAAATCCTTAGAATCGGTAAGGGTACGATTGATAAATGCCGCTATCAACTTTGCGTGTATCAACGCTTGCTCCACACCGCCTTGCTCCCAATCCTCAAAACGCAACACCTGCGCCACTTGCAAAGCGGTAAGCGTCAGTTCTCCTTGTGGCAACTGCTCCACCGGTTGCGGCAAGGTTAAAGGAAGGTTGCCCGATACGCTCCCTACCAAAGCGGCAAACGCATCCACCGACAGGGATACGATCGGCAATTCTTCCAACACCAAAACTGCATTTTCTCCCTGCTTTTCATACAGAGCGGCAACCGTTGTTAACGTAACATCGTCGGTTATTTCGGCTTGTAGCGGCACCCCCGTCACCGATATGGTCTGTGTACACGTATCGGTACACACACGTACCAATCCGCTGAGTTTGTTATCCTCGTGCAGCACAACCCACAAACAGCGTTGTACGCCACGCTCTCCCAACACCTCGGCAGAATCTGTGTCGGGTTCGATTTGCCGAATAAAGACCGGCAAAAGCAATACCAACCCAAAAGCCATTAAAGATAACAAGAAAGCTCCCGCTACCGTCACCGGTGTACAACTGAATTGTTTCCAACTCCACTTGCGTTTTGCACCGTGTTTCATTCTACAATTCTCCCGTCTCGAATCACAATACGACGCTCGGCAGTTTCGGCTATGGACAGATCGTGTGTAATAAGCACGATGGTATGCCCTTCTTTGTGTAGCTCGTGTAACATCCGCATAATATCCGCACCGGACGCACTATCCAGATTGCCGGTTGGTTCATCCGCCAGAATCAACGGTGGGGATGCCGCTAATGCACGAGCAATCGCCACACGTTGCTGTTGTCCGCCGGATAACTCCGACGGACGGTGACGTATCCGTTCGCCCAGTCCCACACGGGATAAACTTTCCAAAGCCCGTCGGCGTCGTTCCTCCTTGCGCATTCCCCGATACAGAAGCGGCAATTCCACGTTTTCCAATGCCGTCAGCGAAGGAATAAGGTGGAAGCCTTGAAAAATAAACCCAATCTTTCGACTACGTACCCACGCACTTTCTGCGGCGGATGCATGGCTCATATCCCGTCCGTTAAGCAAATATCGACCGTTGCTCGGTACGTCTAAGCACCCCAAAATGTTCATCAAGGTGGATTTTCCCGAACCGGATTGTCCAATCACCGCCGCAAACTCTCCCTGTTCCACTGCCAACGATACATCATGAAGTGCCTGTACTCCACCGCCACCTTTATACCGCTTGCTGATATGCTGTAATTCAATTAATGGCACCTTTTCCCCTCCATTCTAAACAATTAAGACGTTTCGTACTTGTCAAAATAAGCGTCCAATATACGCCTAGCAACTTTGTATGCGCCTTTGGACGTACCGTTTTCCATCACCACCGCTAATGCCACTTGCGGGTCTTCTGCCGGTGCATACGCAATGAACACACCGTGATCCGACCGTGCGCTTCCGTTTTGCGCCGTTCCCGTCTTTGCTGCCAAGGTATATGGGACGTTACGAAAAGCTTCATACGCCGTGCCGCCCGATTTTACCACCTGTTGCATACCGTTACGGACGCTCTTTATCACCGAATCGGACATGGTGACGGTTGAGAGTATCTGCGGCTGGTATTCTTGTACAAGTGTGCCGTCATATCGTAACACTCGATTGACCAAATGCGTGCGATACCGTATCCCGTTATTTGCTAATGTCATGGTATAGGCTGCTAATTGTATAGGGGTAAACCGCTGCTCAAACTGCCCTATCGCACATTGGCAAGTATCGCCCGCCACCCACGCCCCGTTTTTGGTAGCGGGAGAGGCTAACACGCCCTTAGCCTCCCCCACTTCAATACCGCTTTTTTGTCCAAGTCCAAACGCTGTTGCGGTTTCGTTCAGCCGTTCGATCCCGAGCAATCTCCCCAGTTCCATAAAATACACGTTACAGGATTTTTGCAAAGCGGTCTCAACCGAAATTGCACCGTGTATGCCCATGCATTTTGGGGCAAATCCCACGTCTTCATAATACCGATACACACCGTCACACCGCACATCAACCGAGAGGTTTTGGGATAAGCCGGCTACCGCCACCGCCGGCTTAATAACCGATCCGCACGGGAATGTGCCGTATAAAGCACGGTTAAAAAGCGGTTGCGTGGCATCCGCAACAAGGGTATTGTATTGGGAAGAATAAGTGGACAAATCATATGTCGGATAGGAGGCGCACGCCAGCACACCCCCATCCTGTACACGAAGGAGTACCGCTGAACCACTGCGGACATCCTGTCCGGACAACGGTTCAGTCTGCTGCTTCAAACGGTTTACCGTGTCGGCCAGCGCATTCTGTGCCTCTCGTTGTAAAACACTGTCTATTGTGAGTTCAACCGTATTCCCCGCAACAGCCGCACGCTCGTATTGACTGCCATCCGACAGCATAAGTCTTTGGCCGTCCTGACCACGCAGCACCTCTTCCATTGCCGCCTCTAAACCGCTTTTTCCAACATAATCGGTTAGATGGTACCCTTTTTGTTTGAGCCGTTCATATTCCTCGGCATAAATCGGACCGACAGTTCCCAGCAGATGTGATGCCAAATCCTTCGCTTTATACTCTCGTATAGGTACCGTCTCACAAAGTAACCCTGCATACCGATCGGGTTGCTCTCGAATCGTTGCCGCTGTTTTTTCCGAAATATCGGTGCACAAAACATCACCGGACACAGTCACGGTTTCCCCCAGTTGTTGCAATAACGTCGCTGCCTCGTCACGAGAAAAGTTACGGTTTAACCGTACACGAACCCCCGCACGATCACCCGATAAACAAATCCCGTTACAATCCGTAATGGATCCTCGTGCTGCCGGCAAAACGGTCCCCGATTCAATGCGAGCAGATTTTAAAGCCAGATACTCCTCGCCCTTAATCCCCTGTAACCATACAAGCCGCCCCGCATAGACGGCAAAAATCAGCAGGGGAACAATCAGCACGGTTGTCATTCGTCTTTTACTCGTATACCGCACCCCCAACCAAGCGCACCAAGTAACACTCCTGCCACACCAAACCAACCGTTTGCCGTCCAATCCTGTAAAAAACCGCCGGCGATACCGACCGCCATCCCGATCTCCCGTCCACGCCGTCGCCCCGCCAAGATCGGCGCAATCGGCAATAGCCATACGTGACCGCCAAACAAAGGCGTATTTTGAATCAATACGATAGCGATCAACAAACTCCCCCAGCAGACAATGGTTCGATAAGCTTTGCTCCACCGTTTAAAAGCGGACTGCTGTAATTGTCCGATCAAAATGCCGTGATCACCATCACTCTCTCTTGGTATTCGGCATACATCTTTACCGCCGCCGATCGATATAATCCGTCAGATTGTAATGTGCAGCTTCTAAGCTCCCCCATCATCAAGCCACGAGGATAGGTGCCTCCGTAACCGGATGTAATTAAGCGTTCCCCTTCTTGTACAGTGCTGTCACGAGAAAACCTCGCAACACCACCGATCACTTCCCCTTTTTCACGATTTCGGCTACTCACAACGCTGACCACCACGTCTTTATGAGCCAATGTAAAAACACGAGCCCATGATAGTCCTGCCTCTTTAACGACTCCCACCAACCCGTCAGAGGTTATCACCGGCTCTCCGCCGTCAATGCCGTCCAACGTTCCTCGGTTTACCGTAAAGGTATTGGCATCGACGGCAATCACCTGCGCCTCACATAAGGCAAGTGCAGGGTTTGCTTCTTTCAGCCCTAGGAATTCCCGATACCACCGTGCATCGTGTACTGCCTGTTCTTGTTCAATAATCTGCTGACGAAGCGTCGTCAATTCCGTCTGTGCTTGCTGATATTTTTGTCGGTAGTTTCCGAAATCCAACCAGTGGTATACAGCGGTAGTTCCCGTGGTTACCGCCTCTTGCAAGGGGCTAAGCAACGTACCGGCCACACCGGTGATACGTAAAACCACACCAACGACAATGGCGCACACTCCGCCAATCAACCATTTTATCGATTTAGACATTTCCCGCTTCCGTTTGCCACACAATCCAGCGGCGTTTCGGCAACACGTACCGGCACACCGGTTTCTTCGCTGATCAAAAGATCCAATCCTCGAAGCAAAGCGCCACCGCCCGTCAACACAATACCACCCTCTAAAATATCTGCCGCCAACTCCGGCGGTGTGTTTTCCAACGTTTGACGAATAGCGGCTACCATCTCACGCACCGGCTCACGCAAAGCATCCCGAATCTCTTCCGACGTCACCACCACGGTTTTCGGTAACCCGTCTACCGCATGCCGCCCCTTGACCAGCATACTCATTTCCTCTACGTCGGGATATGCCGACCCCATCTGCTTTTTTATCTGTTCAGCGCTGCGTTCACCAATAAGAAGCTGGTGGTGATCTTTAATATACTGTCGAATCGCCTCATCACATTCATCACCTGCGGTGCGAACCGAAGTCTTGGTAACGATATCCCCCAACGAAATCACCGCTACCTCAGCCGTACCGCCACCAATATCCACGATTAAGCACCCCGTTGCTTCCTTTACCGAAAGCCCGGCTCCGATAGCAGCCGCCATCGGCTCCTCGATCAAGGTCACTTCGCTGGCGCCGGCAGCGCGTGCCGCTTCCTCCACCGCCCGCCGTTCTACCTCGGTCACGCCCGACGGGATACACACCACGACACGTGGACGAAACCGTATTTTCCCACGCATAGGATGACGGATCATATATTTAATCAACTCGGCGGCCATTTCAAAATCCGCAATTACACCATCTTTAAGCGGCCGTATGGCCGTAAGTGACGATGGCGTGCGTCCAACCATACGTGCCGCCTCCCGCCCCACCGCAACAATCTTTCGATGGCGACGGTCCACCGCCACCACCGACGGTTCCCGCATGATGATTCCTTTGCCTTTCACATAAACCAACGTATTGGCAGTACCTAAATCAATTGCTAAATCTCGCATATCGTCACCTCACATATAGGCTTTCCCCATATTCATAAAATATTTACAGGATTTCAATTGACAACCGCCCCGCCTATCGGTATACTTACTTAGGAAACTAACTAAATGAGGTGACAACGTGCAAGAAAAACGAATCGGTATGGAAGTGCGTGCTTTGCATAACCTATTAAAACGTCGTGCAGAGACCTCGGCGGTGCATAACGATATTCACCGTTTAACCGGCACACACGGGTATGTGCTGGGTTTTTTATCGCACGAGTGCGAAAAACGTGAGATATACCAGCGTGATATTGAGCAAGCGTTTTCCATTCGCCCCTCCACTGCGACCGTGATTTTACAAAACATGGAGAAAAACGGTCTCATTAAACGTGAACCGACTGCACACGATGCACGGCTCAAACAAATTGTGTTAACCGAAAAGGCGTTACGGCTACACAAGCAGGTGCAAGCCGAACATGAACAAACCGAACGATTATTGCGGCAAGACCTGACAGCGGATGAGTTGGATACCTTTTTCCGTGTGACAGAGAAATTGAAAAGCAACTTGGAACGGAGGAACGTTTTATGATCAAACAATTGGCAAAAAGTATCCGCCAATATAAGAAAAATTCCATTTTAGCACCGCTGTTTATTACAGGCGAGGTGCTGTTAGAGGTCATCATCCCGCTATTGATGGCATATTTAATCGACTACGGCGTCGAAAAAAACAACCTCCGCTTTATCTGGATATGCGGTGGTTTGCTAATTGCCTGTGCGACGCTTTCCCTATGCTGCGGCTCCTTATCGGGACGACACGCAGCCATTGCGTCTGCCGGCTTTGCAAAAAACCTTCGCCACGATATGTATTATGCCATTCAGAACTATGATTTTGCCAGTATTGACAAATTTTCTACCGCCTCGTTGGTAACCCGTATGACGACCGATGTGATGCATCTGCAAAATTCCTTTCAAATGATCATTCGCATCACCGTTCGTGCTCCTGCCATGATGATTTTTTCCTTGATTGCCGCTTTCTCGATCCGTCCTTCTTTGGCATCGATCTTTCTCTGGGTTTTGCCGTTTTTGGCGCTTGGTCTATACATCATCATCCGCTACGCTCACCCCGTTTTCGTGCGTATGTTCAAAAAATACGACCGTCTGAACACCGTCGTTCAAGAAAACTTACGCGGTGTGCGAGTGGTCAAGACCTTCGTCCGTGAACACCACGAAACCGAAAAATTCAAAGAAAGCTCCGACGGCATCTACCGTGATTCTTGTCGTGCAGAACGCCTGCTGGCATTTAACGCACCCTTGATGCAAGTTTCGATGTATATTTGTATTCTGCTCATTTCCTGGTTTGGCGCCAAATTGGTGGCGAGCCACACCGGCATGACCACGGGACAACTCATGAGTATCTTTACCTACGTACAACAGATTCTCATGAATCTTATGATGATTTCCATGATCTTGGTCATGGTGACCATGTCCCGTGCTGCAGCCCAGCGTGTCACCGAAGTGCTACAAGAACAAAGCGCCATCGAGGGCGGTGCGATTAATACTGTCCCCGACGGTTCTATTCGCTTTGAAAACGTTACCTTCCGTTACGGCGGCGTAGACAGCGCCCCTGCTCTGCGTAACATCAATCTGGATATCCGCTCAGGAGAAACGGTGGGTATCATCGGCGGTACCGGCAGTTCCAAATCTACTCTGGTACAGCTTATCCCACGTTTGTACGACGTAACCGAGGGAACGCTGTGTGTCGGCGGTATCCATGTGCAAGACTATACATTGAACGTGCTGCGGGATAACGTTGCCATGGTTTTACAGAAAAACGTGTTGTTCTCCGGTACCATCAAAGAGAATCTTCGCTGGGGAAACCCCGACGCTACCGATGAACAACTTATTCACGCTTGTAAGTTAGCACAAGCCGATGATTTTATCAAAACATTTCCCGATGGATATGACACGTTGCTTGAACAGGGCGGCACCAATGTATCCGGTGGTCAAAGGCAACGTCTTTGTATTGCTCGTGCGCTGTTGAAAAAACCGAAGATCTTGATTTTGGACGACTCCACCAGTGCCGGGGATACCCGTACCGATGCGCTGATTCGCAAAGCGTTTCGAGAGGAGATCCCGAACACCACCAAATTGATTATCGCCCAGCGGATTGCCTCTGTACAGGATGCCGATAAAATCGTGGTGCTGGATAACGGTACCATTAGCGCTGTGGGCACACACGAACAACTGCTGAAAACGTGTGAGATTTATCAAGGTGTGTACCATTCTCAACAAAAAGGAGGGGATGACCAATGAGTGCTCCCAACCGTCAACCGCCCATGATGCGTGGCCACGGACGTGGCATGCCGATGGGTCCCCGCCAGCCGATTGACAAAGCCGTGATTTTCCGCTTTTTCAAGGTAGTTTTCTTGCCAAACCTGCTTCCGTTTTTGCTGGTGCTGGCTTGTATCGTCATCAGCACCTTTGCCAACGTGCGGGGCTCTTTGTTCCTCAAAACCTTGATCGATGATTATATTACCCCTCTGTCAAAAGGCGCCGATGTGTTTGATGAACTGTTCGTCGCAATTTTAAAAATGGCAGGGCTATATGCTGTGGGTATCGTTTCCACCCTCACCTATAACTTAATCATGGTGTCTATCGGGCAAGGGGTGATGAAACGAATTCGTGACAATTTATTCTCGCATATTCAAACGCTCCCGGTTCGCTTTTTCGATACCCATACAACCGGTGATACCATGAGCTGTTTCACCAACGATATTGACACGTTGCGTCAAACCATCTCGCAAAGTATCCCCCAAGCAATCAGCTCGATTATCACCATCGTATCCGTACTGGTTGCCATGGTCACCACTTGTTGGCAGCTAACCATTTTTGTATTACTGTTCACCTCCGCTATGGTGTACGTCACCAAAAATATTGCTGCCCGTTCCGGCAAATATTTTGTAAAACAACAAAAAGCCGTGGGTGCTGTTAACGGCTATATTGAAGAAATGACGCAGGGACAAAAAGTTGTCAAGGTTTTCTGCCACGAAGAGGCAGCCAAGCGTGATTTTGATATGCTCAACGATGAACTTTGCAAAAACACCACCGAGGCAACAAAACTTGCCAACATTCTGGGGCCCGTCACCGGTAACCTTGGACATTTGCAGTATGTATTAATTGCCGCCGTAGGCGGCACGCTGGCACAGTTTGGCATTGGCGGTATCAGCGTAGGTGTCATCGGCGCCTTTCTCCTGCTCAGCAAAAACTTTTCTATGCCGATCAACCAGATCACACAACAAATCAACACTGTCATTATGTCCATGGCGGGTGCCAAACGCATCTTTGAGGTATTGGACGAACCATCCGAAACCGACAACGGCTACGTAACGTTGGTCAACTGTACCAAAACCGCAGACGGAAACATTACCGAATGTCCTGAACGTACAGGTGAATGGGCATGGCGGCATCCGCACGAAGATGGTACCGTCACCTATACACAGGTAGCGGGTGATGTACGGCTTGTGAATGTGGATTTTGGATACACCCCCGAAAAGCAGGTGCTACACGATATCACCCTATATGCCAAACCGGGTCAAAAGGTTGCTTTCGTTGGAGCGACCGGTGCCGGCAAAACGACCATTACCAACCTCATCAATCGTTTTTACGATATTGGGGACGGGAAAATACGGTATGACGGCATCAACATCAATAAAATTCGTAAGAGTGACCTGCGTCGTTCGCTGGGCGTGGTATTACAGGAAGTCAATCTGTTTTCCGGCACCGTCATGGAAAACATCCGTTACGGAAAACTTGATGCTACCGACGAGGAAGTGTATGCCGCAGCAAAACTGGCAAATGCGCACGATTTTATTACCCGTCTGCCCGAAGGCTACCAAACTGTCTTGACGTCGGACGGCGCACAGCTATCGCAGGGACAACGTCAGTTACTCTCGATTGCCCGTGCAGCGATTGCCGATCCGCCTGTCATGATTTTAGACGAAGCGACGTCCAGCATCGACACTCATACCGAAGCGTTGGTGCAACAAGGTATGGACCGTTTAATGCACGGACGAACCGTCTTTGTCATTGCGCACCGTCTGTCCACCGTACAAAACTCCGATGTGATCATGGTACTGGACGGCGGCCGTATCATTGAGCGTGGCACCCACGATGAGCTAATTGCCCAAAAAGGCAACTATTATCGTCTGTACACCGGTGCTTTTGAATTAGAATAATACCGATAAAAAGGAGCGTCACCCGATGTCGGGTGACGCTCCTTTTACATATCCATCAATTTACTGATTTCATCTTTAAATGACTGTACGTCTTTAAACTGGCGATACACCGAAGCGAATCGCACGTATGCGACCTCGTCAATGGTACGCAATTTATCCATCGCCAATTCACCGATTTTGGATGCTTTCACTTCACGTTCCAATGAATTCTGCAATGCGGCTTCGATTTCATCTACCGCACGCTCCAACACCTGCATCGGAACCGGGCGCTTTTGGCAAGCACGCAACATACCGTTAAACAATTTCTGCCGATCAAAGACCTCACGAGATTTATCCCGCTTTACAACGACGATCGGCAAGCTCTCAATCACCTCGTATGTCGTAAACCGTTTACCACACTGTAAACACTCTCGACGACGGCGAATCCGTGAGCCTTCATCTGTGGGACGTGAATCCATGACCTTACTTTCCGCATAACCGCAAAACGGACATTTCATTTTCTTCCACACACCTTTTCTTATCCTATTACCTGTATTCTACCACCCGTTTTCAAAAATGGCAAGTAATTTCTTCCAACCACTTTCTTGCACGTTTGAGATCCTCGGCCGACTCAAAGTTGTGACGGTATAATTCCAGCATGAGAGCACCGTCATATCCCATCGTTTTTAACTTTTTGAGGGGTGTGGTAAAGTCCCGTGTCCCTTGACCGGGCGGCAAACAATCCCGTGTATCATCGCAATCGCTGATATGCACGTGTGCAATGCCCGTTCCCATCACGTCCATAACCGTTTCAGGGGAAAGACAACACCGCTTTGCTTGCTTAAAATCCAATACGAACCGTGCTTTGTTGCCGAGCTTTTGCTTCATTGCCTGCAAATACGACAAGTCGCCTGAACAAAACGCCACCACGTTTTCCTGCGCCGGCAGCACCCCATAGGATTCCCCCAACTCGGCTAACCGTGAAAACCGTTCAACAGATTGTTCTGTACTCAGTAGTCCCAGCGGTTTATCGCCGTGGATTACCAACGTCCGGGTACCTAATCGAGCCGCCGCTTCAAATAACGATTCATACAGTGAAAAACCATCGTCGGCTCGTCGTTGATAGGGTGAAAACAGAAAGAACGGTTCCATAAACGAGGAATACGGATGCAATGCCGACACAACGGCGCCGACATCGTCACATCGCCGTTTTAACTCATCAATAAAAGATGGTTTTGCTTCACTCGGCGCATTCAAAAAGATCTCCACATTGCGAAATCCCGCAGCTAATACGGTATCCAATGCCTCTTCCAACGGCGCCGGGTAAAAATTTGAAGTCGAGGCTCCTACCATCATAACAACGCACTCCTTTCTACCCCTGTTCCGTCAAATATCGGAATATAAGCCGCTTTCGCAGACTCTCTGTCCTGTACGTATCCGTCTGTTAAACCGCAGTTTATCATGTGTGAAAACACCTTGTCACATTCCCGCACCGTCAAGCGCCGAGACAACTCGGGATGTCCCGGCACATCAATAACAGGGGTATATTGAAACAATAAGCTCACCCAAATATCCGAAATGCCAGCAAGCTTATCTAACACCAAAAGACTCTCTTTTGTATGTCCCGGCAAAACCAAATGCCGTACTAGCGTCCCTTTTAAAGCATGCCCCCGTTCATCCAACTGCATTTTTCCTGTCTGTCGTACCATTTCCCCAATAGCAGCAAGTGCCGCTTCGGGGTAGTCTTCCACCCCCGACAATGCCTGTGACAGGGTGGATGAAACGTATTTCAGGTCAGGTAAATACACGTCCACCAGCCCATCCAAAGCACGCAACGTTTCAATACGCTCGTATCCGCTTGTATTATACACCACCGGTACCGGCGGACGATATTTCGAAAGTGCGGCAATAATACTCGGGACAAACGGTGTGGGGCTGACCAGGTCGATAACGTCTGCGCCCTGCTCTACCAACTCACGAAAAATATCCGCCAACCGTTCAACCGATACCGCAATACCGGACACTTTGCGGCTAATGGTATAATTTTGACAGTATCCGCACCGCAGTGTACACCCTGCAAAAAACACGGCACCCGCCGTACCGAAACAGGGTTCTTCGCCGGTATGCAATGCCGCCCGTGCAAGAAAAGGGGGTTCGGGCAGAGTACAAAACCCACTTCCAAAGGACTCGTTCCGTTCGGCGCCGCATACGTGCGGACACAGCGAACAAGACTGCACGAAATCGCCTCCCTACCGATCGATTTTAGGCTCTATGCAAAGAAAAGCCAACATGTATAACGGTATTATACATCTTTTGTTAACACCTTGCAACCAACAACCAATAAGAGGCGGCCGCTTGTGCCATACACAAG
>JAZRZU010000018.1:0-20056 GCA_045601465.1 Acutalibacteraceae bacterium | reverse complement strand
CCACTCGCCAAGTGTTCGTTTTTTCATCCTTATAGACAGCCATTTACATCACTTCCTTTCACTATTGGCTGTGCTGCCGTAGCAAGCTCGCTCGTAAAAATATTTAGCGTTGATTTTTCCTGCTACGGTTAAAAAGTTCTTTGCCGCAAGCTCATCGTTGAGCCGCTTAACAATCTTGTAGGCGTAGGATTTGGATACACCCATTTCGGATGCCACTTCCTCAACAGTTAAATACAGTTTGTTTGCCATACACTTTTCCTCCTTTCCTTTTAATTTGGTTACCCACCGTTCTACCCAAGTGCCGTTCCTGCCCCTGCCTTTTTCAGCGGCGTTTTCTCGCTCGTTCCTTTTGGAAGTCTTGGCGGAGTATCCCACTTGGACGGTCATTCAGTTGTTGAACAAGTCCCCATATAACGTCAAAAATCAAAGATTTTATGCATAGTTTCAAGGAATGGACTTTATTCTTTTTCCAAACTTAAACGTACTTGTTTAAGTTTGGTATTCTTATTATACTAAGCAAATGCGTTTAAGTCAAGAGGTTTTGCAAAAAATCTTTAACTTTTTTGTTCAAGTTATCTTGACAATCCTTAAACGCATATGCTATACTGTATTTGCAGTAATCGCAAAGGAGCAAAAACTATGGCTATTGGAGAGAGAATTAGGTTCATCCGCAATCTGCGTGGTATGACACAAAAAATACTCGGAGCAGCTATCGGTTTCCCCGAAAAGACCGCCGACATTCGTTTGGCTCAATATGAGTCCGGCACAAGAACACCGAAAGAGGACATTACGCTTGCCTTGGCCAATGCTTTAGAGGTAGCACCGCAAGCTCTCGCAGTTCCCGATATTGACAGTTACATTGGCTTAGCACATACCTTGTTTGCCCTTGAGGACATTTACGGTCTGACCGTTGAGGAAACACCCGACGGTGAGGTTTGCCTTAAAATCAAAAACAACAGAGGTCGTAACACCGAAGAACTTTTGAAAATCCTTGCCGCTTGGAAAGAGCAGGCGGATAAATGCAAGTCCGGTGAGATCACCAAAGATACATACGACGAGTGGCGTTATAATTATCCGAAGCACGATGCCACACAAAATTGGACCAAGGTTCCTTCGTAGCAAGTCAGCGATGCGATGGTCGAAGCCTTCAAAGACAAACTCAGCGATATGTAAGCAACAAAAAAGAGCTATTAAATTTTGTACAAAAATCTAATAGCTCTTAATTTTATTTATGAATAATTTTCAGATGTTGCCAAAACGTTGCCACGAGGACTTTTCAATCCTCAAAAATCCAGTGTTTATGCGGGTTTTCGGCGTTTTTGGTATTATTCCCACTCGATAGTGCCGATCGGTTTCGGCGTGAGGTCGTACAACACACGGTTGATACCCTCTACTTCTGTGGTGATACGGTGGGTGATGTGGTGCAATAATTGGTAGGGGATCTCCTCGATCGTGGCGGACATGGCATCGGTGGTGTTTACCGCACGAATAATCGCCGGCCACCCTTCATACCGTTTTCCGTCACGCACACCCACGCTTTTGACGTCGGGAACGGCGATGAAGTATTGCCACACCTTACCGGCAAGACCGTTTTTATCAAATTCTTCCCGTAAGATCGCATCCGCTTCACGCAGGGCGTGCAAGCGGTCACGGGTAATAGCGCCGAGGCAGCGTACGCCGAGACCGGGGCCCGGGAACGGTTGGCGGTATACCATCGCATCCGGCAGACCGAGAGCCGAGCCGACGATGCGAACCTCGTCTTTATATAAAAGCTTCACGGGTTCAACCAGTTCAAACTCCATGTCCTCCGGCAGACCGCCGACGTTATGATGCGCTTTTACGCCGTCGCTTTCCAGGATATCGGGGTAGATGGTACCTTGTGCCAGGAACGAGATGCCTTCTAATTTGGAGGCTTCCTCGTCAAATACTTTTATGAACTCGCCGCCGATGATTTTGCGTTTGCGTTCGGGTTCTTCGACACCCGCCAACAGATCAAGGAAACGGTCGGTCGCATCGACGTAGACAAGGTTGGCATCCAACTGTTTTCCAAACACTTCCACTACTTGTTCGCTTTCCCCTTTGCGCATCAAGCCGTGATTGACGTGTACACACATAAGTTGTTTGCCGATGGCTTTGATCAACAACGCTGCTACGACCGATGAATCTACGCCGCCGGATAATGCCAGCAGTACTTTTTTATCCCCTACCTGAGCACGGATATCAGCTACTTGTTTTTCAATAAAGGCTTGTGCCAAAGTAAGGGTTGTAATGCGTTCCATGGTTTCGGGGCGTTTGTTGCTGTCCATACAGACTCCTCCTTGTGTTTAACGAATTGACGATTTTATACGAAATTTTATAGGAAATATTATATAGCACGGGATTTTTCGTGTCAAGAAAAAGCCATTAAATTTTTGGCATTGATTCGGCAAATTCCGTTTCAATCAGCGCACGAACGTTAACCGTGCCGTCGGAACGGATTGTTTCAAAGGCATAGAGAAATCCGTTTTCGGTTGGTTGTTGTGAGCGTTGTATGGTCAGCACTTCGCCGAGCGGCGCTTCTGAGACATATTGAAGTTGTATATCGGTAATTCGTATGTTGTCAATGACGGGAATAAAATCACACAGCATATCCGGATAATTGGCATTGTTCATGTGGCCGTTACAATCAATATCGGCATATCGGATTTCTCGTGTTCCGACGACGGTACGCCGGTCATCGGGTAACCGAAACCGTGTGGAAAGCGGCAGAGGTTCGTCTTGATAATAGGGAATATCAATTTCACCGGCACGACATAGTTTACCTGTGTTCACATTGAGCAGTCCAAAAACGCTATATGCTTCTGCCAATACTTTGCCGTCACGAAGCAAGCGATAACAGCGGTCAAAGGAAGCGCCTTTTTCTTCGATTGCCCATGTTTCGGCGGTGATGGTGTCGTAGGGCTGAAACTCGCCGTAAATTTTTAAATGCGTACGGCTGACCAAAAAGGCATAGCCCTGTTGCAACAAGTCGCTGTAAGATGGCTTTTGAACAAACATATTGCGATTGGCTGTTTCCATCATATAACGCAAAACCGCCCCTGCCCGTATACGGTTATTGTGTGCCAAATCATATGAGCAGATCTGATATGTTTCGATAAATTTCATAGGTGTATATTCACACGGGGCATCCGCCCGACATAACCGGATGGATGCCCCCAACTCCTTGTAAAAGATTTTAACCTTATGAAGACTTGCGTGGCTTATCCCAACTGCGCCATGCTTTGTTCCAGCAGAGCAATCTTTTCTTGCAATCTTGCTGCTTGGTCACGAGCGGTTTGCACAACAGCCGCAGGTGCTTTATCGGTGAAAGCGGGGTTTGCAAGCCGTGTAACGACACCGTCTAATTGTTTTTGGGCGGCATCTTTTTCTTTTTGTAACCGCAGTTTTTCCGCCTGCATATCCACCAATTCCGCCAACGGAATTTTAATCGTGGCGTCTGCGGTGACGATGCTGACCGCACCATCCACTTCAAAGCTATCGCCCACCGTAACAGCGGAGGCGGATGCCAACCGTAGGAAGAATGGGGCGCCGTTTTCAAATGTATCCATAAAGGCTGTTTCAATGAAAACGTGTGCTTTGCGAGAGGGGGGAACGTTCATTTCGCCACGACGGTTGCGAATGGCACCGATGGCTTCCATGATGCGTTCCATTTCTTTTTCCTCTTGCGGGAAGGAGAGAGCCGGATCGTATACCGGCCAGGATGCAACCATGAGAGATTCGCCTTCGTGCGGTAACGATTGCCAAATTTCTTCGGTGACAAACGGCATAAACGGATGCAAAAGTTTGAGCATGCCGGTCATCACGTATACCAGAACACGGCAAGCGGAATCTGCCTGGTCGGACTGCAAACGGCCCTTGCACAGCTCAATATACCAGTCGCAGAAATGATCCCAAATGAAATCATACAGTTTTTGTACCGCAATACCCAATTCATACTTATCCAGGTTTTCGGTGACCGCACGGGTCAAGGAATTAAAGCCGGACAGGATCCATTTGTCTTCCAACGTCAAGTCGGTCGGCAACGACAGCGGAATTTCCTTATCCCCGATATTCATTAAGATAAACCGAGCAGCATTCCAAATTTTATTGGCGAAATTACGGGAGGACTCTACTTTTTCCGGCATAAAGCGCATATCGTTTCCGGGACTGTTACCGGTTGCCAACATAAAGCGGAGAGCGTCCGCACCGTACTGATCGATAACTTCCAGCGGGTCAATGCCGTTGCCGAGGGATTTGGACATTTTGCGCCCCTGCGAATCCCGCACCAAACCGTGGATAAGTACCGTATGGAAGGGGGCTTTACCGGTATAGGCAAGGCCGGAGAAGATCATACGACTGACCCAAAAACCGATAATATCATAGCCGGTCACCAACGTGTCGGTGGGATAGAAATATTTAAGATCCGGGCTTTCTTCATTCGGCCAGCCGAGTGTTGAGAAGGGCCAAAGTGCAGAAGAGAACCAGGTGTCCAGCGTATCGGGGTCTTGGGTGAGCGCTGTGCCGCCGCATTTCGGGCAGGTGTGCGGAGTATCTTTTGCCACGATGGTTTCGCCGCAATCGGCACAATACCATGCGGGAATTTGGTGCCCCCACCACAACTGGCGGGAAATACACCAATCACGAGTACCACGCATCCAGTTCATATAATTTTTGGTAAACCGTTCGGGCACAAATCGAATCTCGCCCTTTTCCACCGCTTCGATAGCGGGTTCTGCCAGTGGTTGCATTTTAACAAACCATTGCTTGGACACCATTGGCTCGATGGTATTATGGCAACGATAGCAAGTGCCGACGTCGTGGCGGCGAGGTTCGGTCTCTTTCAAATATCCGCCAGCTTCTAAGTCGGCTAAAATCGCTTTGCGAGCCTCCAAGGTAGTCATGCCGGCATATTTGCCGCAGTCGAGCACCTCGGGTTCGTCGATGGCGGCACGACCGGAAGCACGCAGGTCATCCGCTATTTCTTTATCCTCGGCACCGGTCAAACGGCCGTCATATGTAAAAACACGAATCATCGGCAGGTTATGGCGTTTACCGACCTCAAAGTCATTCGGATCATGAGCCGGTGTGATTTTCACGACACCGGTACCCTTTGTCATGTCGGCGTGTTCGTCGCACACGATAGGCAGTTCTTTGTCTAAAAGCGGTAAAATGACGTGGCAGCCATGCAGATGTGTGTAGCGGGGGTCATCGCCATTGATGGCGACCGCCGTATCGCCCAACATGGTCTCCGGACGGGTGGTAGCCAACTCCAATTTTTCGCCGGTCTCTTTAACCGTGTACAGCAAATGCCAAAAATGTCCGTCTTTTTCCTCGTATTCTACTTCGGCATCGGAAATGGAGGTGTTACAATGCGGGCACCAGTTGACCATACGGTTGCCTTGATAGATGAGGCCTTGCTCGTATAACCGCACAAATACCTCTTTTACCGCATCGGAGCAACCCTCATCCATGGTAAAACGTTCCCGTCCCCAGTCGCAACTGGAACCGAGTTTTTTGAGCTGATCAACGATACGGTTGCCGTATTGGTTTTTCCATGCCCACGCACGTTCCAAAAAGCCATCACGGCCGAGCATTTCTTTGGTAAGTCCCTCTTTACGCATCGCCTCCACTACCTTTGCTTCGGTGGCGATGGAAGCGTGGTCGGGACCCGGTACCCACAAAGCGGCATATCCCTGCATCCGCTTAAAGCGGATCAAGATATCCTGTAAGGTTTCGTCCAGGGCATGTCCCATATGTAATTGTCCCGTTACGTTCGGGGGCGGGATCACGATGGTATACGGTTTTTTATCGGGGTCGGGTTCGGCATGAAACCAACCCCCTTTTGTCCAAAAATCGTAAATGCGATTTTCCACGTCACGTGGTTCATACGTTTTGGCTAATTCTTTGTGCGCTGCCATGATATATCCTCCAGACAAAGCAATATATAAATGCAGTATAACATACTTTTTCGCTATACACAAGAAAAAAGCAAGGGAAACCCCTGCTTTTTTACAAGATTTTGTAAGCTCTTTGCTCCAATATGTGTCATTTTGCGGATTTAACCGGTGATTGTATGGCGTGATTAACATTCATAGTCCATGCAACTGCGCACAGCCGTAAACGGACGGACATAGGTGTCGGCAACAAATACGTGATCCGGGTGCGACGCATAGTTTTTTAATGCGTCAGCGTTTTCAAACGTAGTGTCCAACATAACGTCGACTGTTGAACTGTCCAAAGGGGCGATGTGTACCTCGATCGCTAACAAGCCGGGGATCTTTCCTTTCAACGCTTCCAAATGTTGTTTCATGTTGGCTTTGACGGCATTGCGTTCATCGGTCGGCATCTCTTTCAATTTCCATAAAATAACGTGTTTGACCATGTATCATGACTCCTTATATCAATTTCAGTATCCACTCGGTAACAAAGACGACACCGCAACAAGCGATGGCAATTTTAAACAAATCGGCGCCGAACCATCCCAAAATAATGCCGATGAGCAAAGCAACCCCTCCGGCAAGCGGCGTTTCGGTAGCTTCGACGATAGCCGGAAAGGTCATGATGGCAAGGGTGACATACGGCACGTAATACAAAAATGAGCGAATAAACGTATTCTGAATGGGACGTCGAATTAAGGTCATTGGCAGAACACGTACAGCGTAGGTGACCAGTGCCATGATGCCGATATATACGTATACGGTCATGATGCCACCTCCTCTTCTTTGTGGGGAAAGAGTAAGGCGGCTGCCGAGACGATGACCACGGTGAGTACGATGATGCGCATACCGTCGGACAGATCCCGAATAAGCGGCAGATAACGAGAGGCATAACTAATGACAAAACAGATGCCAATTAACCCGACAATCGTTTTGTTTTTTCGTGCCGGTGGGATAATGACCGCCAAAAACATCCCGTATAACGCAACGCTGAGCGCACTGACTAAAAACGAAGGGAGAGAGCCGCCGGCGATGGTGCCGAGCGCTGTGCCGATTGCCCACCCGGGAGCCGCTGTCAGGGTGGCACCGTAGGTGTAATACGGGTTTAGTTTGCCCGGCCGAGCGATGGCAAGTCCAAATAATTCATCCGACAGGTCGTATGCCATGAAAAAGCGATGCCAAAACGGCATTTGCGGATCCAATCGCTGACTCATCGCACAGCTCATCAGCAGATACCGTGCGTTGATGATCAGTGTCACTAATGCCACTTCCAACATTGTTGTGCCGACAGACAGCAAGGAGAAAACCGCATATTCACCGGTTGAGGTGTTGCATAACAGGCTTGCCAAAAAGCCTTGAAACCAGCTAAGCCCTGCGCTGCGTACGGCGACACCTAACGAAAAGGACACCGCAAAATAGCCCAGACCAACCGGAATACCGTCTCGCAAGCCGTCTTTTAAAGCCGCCCGATGGTGTGGAAGCGTGATGGAATAGTGGTTGTTGTTCACAATTTATCCCTGCGTTTCTTTGAAGATAGTACCCAGTATAACACAGCAGAAAAAGGTTCGCAAGAAAACATTAAAAAATTTGGTGGATGAACATTGTTTTTCTTGATTTTTTGGAAAAAATGAGGTATAGTAAATAGCGGTTAAGAATTTCGAATAGGGAAGAGGAAAATGGTATGGAAAAGGAAAGAAGAGTTGGTACGGTATCTCGTGGGATTCGTTGCCCGATCATTCGGCAAGGCGACGATCTGGCGGCTATTGTAGCAGACAGCGTTCTCATGGCGGCAGAGTCTGAGGGCTTTGAAATTCGTGAGCGTGATGTCATTTCCATTACCGAGTCCATCGTGGCACGTGCGCAAGGCAATTACGCTTCGGTCGATGCCATTGCCGAGGATGTGCGTGCGAAACTGGGCGGTGGCACCATCGGTGTTATTTTTCCCATCTTATCACGTAACCGTTTTGCGATCTGCTTGCGTGGTATTGCAAAGGGCGCTAAGAAGGTTGTGCTGATGCTCAGCTATCCGTCTGATGAAGTGGGTAATGAGTTGATCAGCCTGGATAAAATCGATGAAGTCGGTGTAAATCCGTATTCCGATGTTCTCACTTTGGAAAAATATCGGGAGTTATTTGGTGTCAACAAACACGAGTTCACCGGTGTCGATTACGTCGAGTATTACGGTGATTTGGTGCGTGAGTGCGGTGCTGAGGTGGAGATCGTATTTGCCAACCAAGCAAAAGCCATTCTTGATTACACCGATTGTGTACTCACCTGTGATATTCATACCAGAGCCCGTACAAAACGCATTTTAAAAGCAGCCGGTGCCAAGGTTGTTTGCGGATTGGATGAGATTCTCAATGCTCCCGTAAACGGAAGCGGTTGTAACGAAAAATATGGTTTGCTCGGTTCTAATAAGTCTACCGAGGAAACGGTCAAATTATTCCCTCGGGAGTGCAAAGAATTGGTGCTGGATATCCAAGCACGTATTGCAAAGGCTACCGGTAAGCACGTCGAAGTTATGGTGTACGGTGACGGCGCCTTCAAAGACCCGCAAGGTAAGATTTGGGAATTGGCAGACCCGGTTGTTTCGCCTGCCTTTACCGACGGACTGGTGGGTACACCGAATGAATTAAAACTCAAATATTTAGCGGATAACGATTATAAAAACCTGTCCGGTGAAGCGCTCAAAGAAGCCATTTCCAAGAGTATTCGGGAAAAAGACGGCAATTTAGTGGGGAACATGGCATCTCAGGGTACCACCCCCCGTCAGCTAACCGATCTTATCGGTTCTTTGTGTGATTTGACGAGTGGTTCGGGTGACAAAGGAACACCGGTGGTTTTGGTACAGGGATATTTTGATAACTATACGACCTGATTATAACAAAAAAGTACGGCGTTGCAGGCTGAAACCTGCAACGCCGTACTTTTTATTGGTCACACGCTATCAAATCGTCTAATGTTTCACGACGCACGGCAACGTAGGATCTGCCGTTTTGCAACATCACGATCGGGGGGCGGGGAAGGCGATTATAGTTGGATGCCATGGAGTAATGATACGCGCCGGTAGTCAAAACGGCAACCGTATCGCCACGGCGAATCGAGGACGGAAGCTTTACATTCGGTTGTACAATATCGCCGCTTTCACAACACCGTCCTACCACGGTAGCAGTCATATCGTGCGGCGTATTCATTGCATTTGCTTGTAACAGCGTGTAGGGTGCTTTATACAAGGCGTACCGAGGATTATCCGTCATGCCGCCGTCGACCGACACGTAGTTGACAAAATCGGGAATGCATTTTACGCTACCGACCGTATATAACGTCATGCCGGCATCCGCTACAATACTGCGTCCCGGTTCAAAAAAGATGTGGGGCAACGTCATATTGAGCGTTGCCGCCTTTTGCTTCATAAACGCACCGATTTCAGCAATGCAGCCGGAGATATCCAAGGTAGGGTCGTTCGGCAGATAGCGTACGCCGAACCCACCGCCGAGTCCCAACTGCTCGCAAGTAAGACCCAGACGGGTATGCATGGCTGCCATAAAGTCCAGCATGACATCCGCTGTTTGCAGAAAGACCGATGAATCAAATACCTGTGACCCAACATGACAATGTAAGCCCACCAGACGCAGATGCGGTAATGACAAGGCTTTTTGTATGGCTGCTTCTGCTGCACCTGTTTCAATCCCGAAGCCGAACTTGGAATCGATCTTTCCGGTGGCGACCTGTGCAAACGTATGGGGGTCAATGCCGGGGGTGATGCGCAGTAAAATCGGTTGGCAAATACGATGCTTTTGGGCTTCTTGGTCGATGGCCAACAACTCATCTTCGCTATCTGCCACAAAGTAACCGACACCGTTTTCGATGGCAAAGGTGATATCCGCATCGGTCTTGTTACTGGAATGAAAATAAGCGTTTGATAAGGGATAGCCTGCTTTGAGCGCTGTATACATCTCCCCAATCGATACGATATCAATACCCATCTGTTCTTCTTTCATGATCTCGTAAATACGCTTGAAAGAAGCGGCTTTTGAAGCATACAAAACGTGCGCATTTTGCCCAAAAGCGGTATTGACAGCTTCTCGGTACTGACGGCAACGCCCACGAATGTGGTCCTCGTCCATTAAGTAGAGAGGGGTGCCGTATTGTTCCGCAAGCGTAACGGTATCCATGCCGCCAAAGGTCAAGTGGCCGCAATTTGATACGGCAATATTTTCACATAAAAGATTTTCGTTTAGCATTTCCATGATAGACAGTCCTATTACAGTATAGTGGCCCTTAGTTGTTCGGGTGAAAGAGGGGATAAGTCAGCAGGCGCAATGTCCAGTACGGTTTTACAACCGGTGACTCCACGCTGTGCCATACGATATACGGCACGGGCATAGGCAACCAAAACGCTGGCTGTAAATTCCGGGTTGGAGTCTAACGACAGCCGATATTCGATGGTGTGGTTGTGAGAAGCGCCAACGCCGGTTTTGCCGGTGCGGATGACAAACCCGCCATGAGGGATCCCACTGTGGTCACGATTCAGTTCTTCTTGGGTAATGAAAGTGACGGTGGTGTCATAGTCGGCAAAATAATGTGGCATTTCCTTGATTTGACGTTCAATAGCCGCTGTATCGGCGCCGGCTTCGACTACTACATAACAATCCCGACGGTGTTTTTGACGCACGGTGAGTTCGGGCGTTTCACCGTTTCGAACTTTCGTTAAATTTTCCTCTACCGGGATGGTATATTGACGGGCATCCAGCACACCGTCGATTCGGCGAATGGCATCCGAATGCCCTTGGCTGACGCCTCGCCCCCAGAACGTATAGTCACGTCCTTCGGGCAAAACGGCACTCGCATACACACGATTGAGCGAGAAAAGACCGGGATCCCAACCGCAGGAAATGAGCGCTACTTTGCCGGCGGCGGCAGCGGCTTTATCCGTGTTTTCAAAATGGGTGGGAATGGTGGCGTGCGTGTCAAAGCTATCCACTACGTGGAAATGTTGCGCCAGCGACGGGGTCATTTCCGGTAGGTCGGTAGCACTGCCGCCACAGAGAATCAATACATCGATCTCATGTTTGTATTGCAATAGGTCATCAGCGGCATACACAGGCGTGTCAAAGAGCGTTTTGACCGTTGCGGGGTCACGCCGTGTGAAAACACCCACGAGCGTCATGTCCGGATTTTGCTGAGCCGCACATTCCACCCCTTTTCCGAGATTGCCGTATCCGTAAATGGCGAGTTTCATGGTGAGAACCCCCTTATTGAATAATCTGGTGCTTGCGCATGAGTGAAAGCAGGGTTTCTTCATGTGCCGATTCCATCGGAGTCAGCGGTAAACGCAGCGAGTTTTCGCAGAATCCCATTGCTGAAACAGCGGCTTTTGCCGGAATGGGATTGACTTCACAGAACAAAGCGTCGATTAAATCCAAATACCGAAGTTGAAGTGCGGCAGACTCTTCCACCCGACCGTTGCGGTATAATTCGCACATTTTAGCGGTTTCAGCCGGCAGAATATTAGACAATACCGAGATCACGCCTTTTCCTCCGAGTGAGAGGATAGGTACGATCTGGTCGTCGTTGCCGGAATACACATCGATCTCATCGCCGCACAAAGCCAATAATTTGGCGACTTGCGAAATGTTACCGCAAGCTTCTTTAACGGCGACGATGTTGGGATGTTTGGCAAGTTCTGCTACCGATTCGGGCAACAGGTTGCAGCCTGTGCGACTGGGTACGTTATATAAGATACACGGCTTGGTCGCAGCGTCTGCGATCATGCGAAAAGACTGGATCATCCCTTTTTGCGTGGCCTTATTATAGTACGGTGTGATCAGAAGCAGGGCATCCACACCCACCTCGCAAGCATACTGCGACAGGGCGATGGCATAAGCGGTGTCATTGGAGCCGGTACCGGCAATGACCGGGACACGGCCGCCGACACGTTCCACGCAATACCGAATGACCTCTTTGTGCTCCTCGTCGGTCAACGTCGAGGCTTCACCGGTCGTGCCGGCGACTACGATGGCATCGATGCCCTGTTCAATTTGCCAGTCGATATGTTTGCCAAATTGAACAAAGTCTACTTCTCCGTTGACAAATGGTGTAACAATGGCGGTTGCCGCACCGGTAAAAATTGTGTTTTTCATGGTGTCTTAACTCCTTTAACGTAAAAAAGATGGTTAGCCGAACAGCAACCATCCTGCAAAAAACACCCAACTCGATAAAACAAGATAGGGGGAGTATACTTTTTGCCGGATAGCGCTCCGCATTTCTGCGACAGCAACAGGAGTATTCGTTCCGGTTGCCAGAATGGAGGATGCCACACTCCACCTTCGGCAACGCACCCCTTTCCCTATCATACCTTTGGCAGGCTGTTTCGTGGTAGGTACTTTTGATGCGATGCACCTCTATCGGTATCATGATACTATCATGTTTTTTTTACCTTGTCAAGCATTTTGCTGATTTTTTGAAGCCGACAAGCGGCAACGGCATTGGGCTGTAAGCGGGGTTTTATTACAAAAGACGGGATAGAATCACGTCAGACACTAAAAAACCGGCAGCTGTCAGCCGCATGCCTTTCTCATCCGCAATCAACAGATGGGGTGGTATCCGGGCGGCTCGTTTTCGCCATTCCGTAGGGATGGGTTGCCCGAAACGAGAGAAAAATCCGTGTTCGGTTAAGCCTTCTGTCAGCCGTAAGCGCAGCATCGCATATTCGGCAGGAGAATTTTCCGGAATGTCGATGTCGGAGGTGGTTTCGGCAAGCGGGTCTTGGCCATCGTAAAAGGCGGATAGAGAGCGTGGATAGAAAAAACGCCGTCCATCAACAAACGAATGGGCAGAAGGCCCAATACCAATATACGGGTCGCTGTTCCAGTATTTGAGGTTATGACGGCTTTCATACCCGGGCTTTGCAAAATTTGAAATTTCATATTGTGCGTAACCGTGTTTGGCAAAGCTTTGTACCGCTTCCAAATAGAGTGTGGCGGCTTGGTCGTCGTCTGGTAAAGGCGGGCAAGACAGCGCATAGGGTGTGTTGGGTTCGATTTTTAATAAGTATGCCGATATATGTGTAGCACCCCAGTCAGCAAAGCGCCGTGCTGCTTGTTGTACGTCGGAAATAGTCTGCTCGGACGTGGCGAGCATCAGGTCGAATGACAGATTATCCAGTCCCAGACGATGCGCAAGCCGTGCCGTCTGCTCCGCCTGTTGAACGCTGTGCCGTCTGCCGAGCAGTTGCAGTTTTTCATCGTCAACGGCTTGGACACCGAGTGACAGACGATTACCGCCGACAAAACGAAAGGCAGACAACACCTCATGAAGGTCATCGCCCGGATTAGCCTCCAAAGTGATCTCGGCATGGTCAGGAACGCAAAAGGCGGTGCGTGCATTGGTGATTAACTGTTCCAATCGTTTTGCACCGAGCAGCGTGGGGGTACCGCCGCCGAGATAGATTGTATCGGCGGGCATATTTAGCGTTTCTGCCCATTTGTATAGCATAGCGGTCAGCGTCGTAAGATAGCGATTTTTTTCATCATCGCCACATCCTACCAATGAATAAAAATCGCAGTATGGGCATTTGGACATACAAAATGGGATATGTAGGTATAGCCCGAGCAAAACGTCACCTCCTGGTTTTGAAAAAAAGCCGCCAGATGGCGGCTTTTTTATGCAACAAATCAATCTTTGTCAAAAAATTCGTGGTGTACTGCCGCAACGGCACGGTCCGCTTCATCACGGTCAACCAATACGGAAATTTTGATCTCACTGGTGGAGATGGTTTGAATGTTAATGTTGGCTTCGGACAAGGCACCGAACATACGAGAAGCAACCCCTTCGTGGGTTTCCATACCGGCGCCGACGATTGAAATTTTCGCAATGTCGGTGTCGCAGTATAATTTCTTCGCATTTAAATGTTGACAATACTCTTGAAGAACCTCGACAGTTCTTTCGCCCTCGCCGGCAGGAACGGTAAAGGTGATGTCTTTTGTGCCGTCACGACCTACCGATTGCAGAATGATATCCACATTCACATGGGCTTGCGCAACACGAGAGAACAATTTAAAGGCAATGCCGGGTTCGTCCGGGATTCCTACGATCATGACACGGGCAACATCGGTGTCTTTTGCGACACTCTTGATTAACATTTTTTCCATTTGGGTTACCTCCTTGACTTTGGTACCGGGAACATCTTTAAGGCTGGAACGAACTTCCAGTTCAATGTTATATTTTTTAGCCATTTCGACCGAGCGATTGTTAAGTACCTGTGCGCCTAGCGTGGCAAGTTCCAACATTTCGTCGTAAGTGATTTCGTCCAGTTTTTTAGCACTGGGGATTTTACGGGGATCAGCGGTGTAAACGCCTTCCACATCGGTGTAAATTTGACACAGGTCAGCGTTCATGGCAGCAGCGATGGCAACAGCGCTGGTGTCGGAGCCGCCTCTTCCGAGGGTGGTAATATCATCGTATTTGTTAAGCCCTTGGAACCCGGCAACGATGACGATTTTCTTTTTATCCAGCTCTGCACGGATACGTTCGGTATTTACCGCTTTGATGCGTGCCGCAGAATATTTTGAGTCGGTGGAAAAACCGGCTTGCCATCCCAACAAGGATACGGCAGGGCACCCTAACTTTTCGCATGCCATCGAGAGTAACGAAATTGAAATTTGTTCTCCCGCCGCCATTAACATATCCATCTCACGTTTGCTGGCTTTTGGATGGATCTCCTGAGCCTTGGCAATCAAGTCATCGGTGGTATCACCCTGTGCGGATACGACCACCACAACATCGTTGCCCTCACGGTAGGCTTGTGTTACCAAACCTGCAACACGCAGTACCTTTTCTGCGTCGGCGACCGAACTGCCGCCGAATTTTTTAACGATCAGCATCGTTTTTCCTCCTCTGATTATAACAGGCGTAAACGGGAAACCGGTTGATGTCCGAGTTTTGCCAAGCCTTCATTGATTTTTTCTTCACTCATAACGGTTGTCAGCACCGCCAGCTCATAGCAGGGAGCTCCCGGACGGGATACCACCGAAACCTCACCAAAGACCTCTTGTACAGCGGCAAGCAAAGCGGGTTTGTTGTTGGCATCGAAGCGCAACAGAACAGCGCTCTTTGCTTGGTCGTGGGGCAACAAAAGATTGGGGTCGGATGCCTCCCAGAACAACGGTTTGCGGGTTTGCATGTGGTGCACTTCATCGATCACATCCGCTACAACAGCGGATGCCGTCGCATCTTTTCCTGCGCCTTGTCCGTAGAACAACACATCGCCTACCGCATTTCCTCGTACGGCGATAGCATTAAATACACCGCTGACATTGGCCAGTAAATGGTCCTTCGGAACCAACCGAGGGGATACCATACAGGCGATTTTACCGCCCTGTTTTTTTACTTTTCCGATGAGTTTGATTACGCAGTTGAGCGTAGAAGCATATTGAATATCAATTGGGGTAATGGCCGAAATGCCTTCGGTGTATACCTGTTCAGGATATACGTGCGTGCCGTAGGCAAGTGCCGCCAAAATACAAATTTTACGGCATGCGTCATGGCCATCCACGTCAGCTGAGGGATTACGTTCAGCGTAACCGAGCTGTTGGGCAAGACCCAACGCCGTGTCAAAGTCCATATTATCCATTGCCATGCGGGTGAGCATAAAGTTGGTGGTGCCGTTGAGAATACCGGAGATTTCCTCGATCTCATTTGCGGCCAAGCATTGGTGAAGGGGACGTAAAATCGGAATGCCGCCGCCCACACTGGCTTCAAACAGGAAGTTCAAGTTGCGTTCACGGGCAAGGGCTAGCAGTTCGTCGCCTTTTGCAGCCACCAGCTCTTTATTTGAGGTGACCACGCTTTTGCCGTTTAACAAACAAGCTTTTACAAAATCATATGCCGGATGTAACCCACCCATTGTCTCGACAACGATTTGGATATCCTTATCTTGCAGGATGGTATCAAACTCCGTCGTAAACCGATCTGCGTACGGCAGTTCCGGAAAACTACGCAAATCTAAAATACGCTTTAACAGGATGGACTGGCCGGCATTTTTTTCCACCGTTTCGGCACCGTGTAACAGAATCTCTGCGACACCCGATCCGACTACACCATGTCCTAAAATAGCTACTGAAATCATGTTTTGTTTCCTTTACCTTTCTGTTCCTCTGTTGAAGAATGTCGAATGGAACGAATACGTTGGACGCCCGGAATATTCGACAGTTCGGTTGCAAACCGACTCATTGAAAATGATGTTCCGTCGATTTTCGCACAAATGGAAATGTGCGCTTTTCCATCCGCAGGGGATGTCTGGTTGACGGTGACGATGTTTGTGCCGGCAGCAGCAAATGCCGATAATAAATTGGATAATACACCGGGACAATCCTGTAATACCAATTCTACTGTCATATATTCCGCTTTGATATCTTCACCGAAATGCGGAGCAACAGCGTCTTTGTACTTATAAAAAGCACTGCGGGAAAGTCCGCTTTCCCGTGTTGCCTCGCTGACCGAAACATACTGGCCGGAAGCAAGCCGTTGCTGCACTTCCAGAACCTTTCGGTAAACCTCCGGCAAGGCATCTGCCCGAACCAGTATCCATTGGTTCGGGTCAGGGCTTTGGTTCATATTTGTCCACCACCCAAATACAGTAGTATCACGAACGGATACAACTATATCACAGCGGATTAAGAAAATCAAGAGAAAAATGCGGAAAAATGCGATTATTTTGCAACTCCCCTTATCACACGAGATAAGGGGAGTTGAGAAAGGTTAGTTTACGGTAGTTGGTGTGGTTGTACCGCCCGGGGTGGTCGTGTCCAAAATGATGGTTCCGCCTACGGTTGTTGAATCGTGTTTGTCACACAGGTCGGGGAGGAAATTCGGTTTATACACACCGATGCGGGTTTTTTTACATTTTTCGGTGGCAAGCAAACCGCTTTCGGTACAGAACAGCTTTTCCACGGTGGAGCCTTTGTTGGTAAAGCTCATTGGCGTTTCACCTTCGTGGAGTGCCAACATGGTTTTGTTCCACAAATTTCGTGCGGCTGAGGTTTGCTTGTTGGTCAACTGTTGATTCTTATCATACCCAAACCAGCTGGCGGCAACATATTTTGGTGTGCCGGCGACCAGCCACACGTCGTTATTCTGCTGGGTAGTACCGGTCTTGGCAAAGACTTCCCAATCGCCCCAGTATTTTTTTAATGCACCGGCGGTGGCACCATTGGTTCCACGTACAACCGTTTGCAGCAAGCGGTTCATAACATAGGCAGAATCCTCGTCCAATACACGGACGGGGGAAGCGCTGTGTTGCAAAATAATGGTGTCATTCTGCATAACCTTGGTGAAAGAATAGGGTTCGTTATAGTATCCGCCGTTGCCAAACATTTGGTAGGCAGCTGCCATTTCACGAGGATAAGCTCCTTTTGTCAGACCACCGAGTGACATGGGCGCAAAATCGATGTCGGTATTGCCTTTGCTGTCCGAGGTAACCAACGACGTCATATTTAAGGGACCGGACAAAAACGAGAACGCACGTTGCGGGGTGAGTTGTTGCATGATTTGAGCCGCTACGGTGTTCATCGAGGTTTGCACCGCAATATCTACGGTGGTAAAACCGCTGTCGGTCGGTTCTTTTTGATTATAGTTTTTCGGCCATAACGTCCCGTCTTTTAACGTAATATAGCAATCCGCTATCTGCGAGGAATAATTGATTAAGTTGAGCTGAATTGCCGGGGCATATACTGAAAGCGGTTTCATGGAAGAACCCGGTTGCCGGATGGACGAAACAGCACGGTTTAAAATACGATCGGCTTTCTTTTCACCACGTCCGCCGACAACGGCAACAGTTTTACCGGTATAATCCATGACATAAATGGCGGCTTGGGGCTGAACGGTATCGCTGATGAGCATGGCGGGATAGTTTGCGTCGTCCGCATAAATTTTTTCCGCCATGGCTTGTAGCTTCGGGTTCTCGCAGGAATAGATGGTCAAACCACCGTAGTATACCATGTTTCGGGCTTGTGACTCGGTATAGCCGTATTTTTCCATCAAGGAATACGTCACGTCGTCTACCAACATATCGGTATACCAGTCGTTTACGTTGGAAGTTTTGGCGCTGCTTTTAAAATATAACTCTTCACCGAGCGCTTGTTTATATTCGTCGGCGGTAATAAAATCCAGCTCGTACATTTTATACAGGACCACACGCTGGCGAGAACGCAAATTTTCAGGTTTGCGATAAGGGTTGTATTTAACGGGGTTATTGGTCATGGCTGCAATGGCAGCGCATTGTGCTAACGTGAGTTCTTCGGCTTCTACGCCAAAGAAATAGTTAGCGCCCGCACCCACGCCGGTAATGTTGTTGGCAAGCGGCATCATGTTGAGATAAGCTTGTAAAATTTCATCCTTGGAATAATATTTTTCCATTTCCACAGCCGATAAAATTTCGGTAACTTTGCGCTGAATCGAATGGTCGTTGTTACCCGTCATAACTTTGATAAGCTGTTGGGTCAACGTAGAGCCGCCATATTCTGTTTGGTTAAAGTGCAAAACAAGATTGGCAAAGGCGGAAATCGTACGTTTCCAGTCTACGCCGTAATGGGTATGAAACCGTTCGTCCTCAATCGCAACGATAGCGTTTTGCATGTTAACGGGTATTTCACTTAATGGTGTCCAGATCCGTTTAATGCCGCTGAGCCGCTGAAATTCTTCGTATTTACCAGTCTGCTCGTTAAGCGTCATGATGATGCTGGTTTGGTTTTTGTTAATGGAATCCACGTCCGGCAGATTGGATTGACCGGTAAAATTCGTAGCGACGTATACCGTCAGCACACAAGCGACGATACAGCCGGTAAGCACAAGGATAAGGCCCATCGTCAGCAACGCTTTGCCGACCAAAGCCAAAATTCGTTTTCCTGTTTTGGTGGATAGCTTTTGCAATATTTTGTCCAACCATTTTGGTTTGCGGAAGGTCATAAAATTCCTCCTTGTAGAGAACTACTTACTATATTAGTGTACCACGCTTCATTTGTCAAATATCAAAATCGCAAATCATGTATAGCAAAGTGTTTTCCGTTTCACACTATCATCAGGAGATGATATGCATGACAAAAGAACAACGTCAAGACGAGAGAAAACGCATGTTGCCGGTGATAATTGCGGTATTAATTTTGATCGGCACTGCCATGTGGGTGAGCGTGCTGTTGCCCGATAACATCGATCCCAAAAGCCAGCCGTCCCAACCGCCGATTCAACAACAATTACGGGAGTGGGAGGGGAAAATTGCCCTGTTTGAAGGGGATGCAACACAACCGATTGAAGTATATGAGGTAGCGATCGCCAGTCTGCCGAGCGAGGAACAACAACGACTGCGAGACGGTATTATCATCGAGAACGAAGACATGCTTGTCACTTTACTCGAAAATTATACAAGTTAAAGCTTTTATTTCAGCGTCTTACGAATAAACCGTTCCATGTCATAGCGGTCATCAATAAGCAAATAATTGATCTTGTGCATTTGAGCAAGTTCTAACGTTTTTGCGTTATCTTCCAATATCTGTTCCAACGTACAATCATCGTTTGTACGTTGTTCGATAATGTTTGCGTACCGTTTGATGTCGTCAAAGTGCTTTGTTATGTAGTCTTTGCTCATCACAAGACAACAATATCGGATGTTGTCCCGGTATTCTTTTTCAAAATCCTCTGCCCAATTAAATGGTATATAGCACCCTTCGATAATAAGGCTTTGATGGTTTTCGATGGCGGTTTTTGTCATTTCACGGACGATCGGCCACAAGTACACCGTTAAATTCTCATCATCCGTGGGAGTAAGTTCCGTGTTCCCGCTACGAATCAGTCCCATCTTTAAATGATCGATGGATAGATAGGGGTAATGGTATTTTTCCAGTAGTTTTTGCGCTAACGCTGTTTTTCCGGTATGCGATGCGCCTGCAATGAGAATAACCATTTCATTCACCTCGATTTGTTCGCCGCTATTGTAGCATACTTAACGTCTGTTTTCAACCAACCGATATGATCTTAGTGAAAAAGCACACTTTTGTCCGTCAGACAAAAGTGTGCTTTTTTGGAGCGGCTTACGAGGCTCGAACTCG
>JAZRZU010000017.1:0-14393 GCA_045601465.1 Acutalibacteraceae bacterium | reverse complement strand
TATATTAAACCGGAAGATGTGAAGCGCCTTATTGCTTTCCGCAACAATCCGTCCGACGAAAGTTGGATTACGGAGGGAAAATAAAGTGCGGAGTTTAATTGATATATTAGATTTCAGCATTAACGAGATAGAGGAATTGTTAAACACCGCCTGTGATATCATCGAACACCCCGACAAATACGCAAAAAAGTGTAAAGGTAAAAAGCTTGCCACCTTATTTTTTGAGCCTTCTACCAGAACTCGTTTAAGCTTTGAAGCGGCTATGATGGAACTCGGCGGCAACGTTATCGGCTTCTCGGATGCGGGCAGCAGTTCTGCCACAAAAGGGGAAAGTATTGCGGATACCGCTAAGGTCATCAGCTGTTATGCAGATATCATGGCAATGCGCCACCCGTTTGAGGGAGCGCCGTTTGCGGCATCTCGCCATGCGTCTATTCCGGTTATCAACGCCGGGGATGGTGGTCACTGCCACCCCACCCAAACATTGGCGGATCTGTTGACGATTTACCGTGAAAAAGGAACATTCAACGGCTTGACCGTTGGCTTTTGCGGCGACTTAAAATATGGCAGAACGGTTCATTCACTGATAGCGGCGTTATCTCGTTATTCCGGAATACGATTTGTTCTGATTTCGCCTGATGAACTGCGGTTACCGGATTACGTTAAATCTGCCTATATGAATACCCTTTCCTATACCGAAACCGAATCGTTGGAAACCGCAATCCAGGATTTGGATATTTTGTATATGACACGTATTCAACGTGAACGATTTGACGATATTGAACAGTATAATCGCTTAAAAGATAAGTACATCCTTACGACCGAGTTGATGGAAAGAGCACCTTCCGAAATGTGTGTGTTGCATCCGTTGCCGCGTGTGAATGAGATCAGTGTTGCGGTGGATGCCGATCCTCGTGCTTGCTATTTTAAGCAGGTTTTGAACGGCAAATATATGCGCATGGCGCTCATACTGAAATTGTTGTCGGAAGCGGATGGAGAACATGAGGCTTTTGCAAATGTGACGGATGAATTTGTTTGCCGAAATCCCAGGTGCATCACAGCTGTTGAGCAAGAGGTCGTCCACCTGTTTAAGTGCGTGGACCAAGAGCACGGGACGTATCGTTGCGTCTACTGCGAAGCTCTTGCGGAAAAGTAAAAATCTTGTCAAAAAACGACCGACTCACCTTGACAGAAATCGTGGATTATGGTATACTTTGCGAGTAAAAATAAGCATTCTTTGCAACTGACGGATAGTGTGGAGAACCACAGAGGAACAAAGGATGTATGGCGCTGTTTTTGTCTGCCGACCGTCTGGGCACGCGAGCTTATTTTTGTGGTAAGCTTGTTGTGCCCTTTTTAATTTTTAAGGAGTGATTTATCGTGAAAAAAGTCGGACTCATCATGGGTAGTGACAGTGATTTGCCGGTTGTCGAAAAAGCTATTTCGGTACTCAAAGAACTGAAAATCCCGTATGAAGCACATATCTATTCCGCACACCGCACACCGGTAGAGGCACGGGATTTTACCGTATCTGCTCGTGATAACGGCTTTGGCGCTTTAATCTGTTTTGCCGGAATGGCGGCGCATCTTGCGGGTGCCGTTGCTGCAAACACGACCTTGCCGGTCATTGGCGTACCGTGTAAATCCTCCGTGTTGGATGGCATGGACGCTTTGCTTTCTACCGTACAGATGCCGACCGGTATTCCGGTAGCAACCGTAGCAATCGGCGGCGGTGCCAATGCCGCTTTGTTGGCGGCGCAGATTTTGGCGGTTGAGGATGCTACGTTAGCAGAGCAACTCAATGCAAAACGTGCAAATGACGCAAAAAAAGTTTTGGAAAAAGATGCTACGATTGCGGCATCGCTGTAATGTAAGTGATTTATAAAAATTATTATAAAAAGGGGCTTTTATTATGAAACAGGTCTATGTCGGAAAAACCAAAGATGTATTTGCGCTGGATAACGGAAACTATCTTTTGAAATTCAAAGATGATTGTACCGGTAAAGACGGCGTTTTTGATCCCGGCGAAAATGCTGTGGGTCTGACGATTGACGGTGTGGGCGATGTCAACCTGCGTATGTCCATCTATTTCTTCGAAAAAGTCAACGCAGCCGGCATCAAAACTCACTATGTTGATGCATCGCTCGAAGATACCACCATGGAAGTTTTACCGGCAAAAGTGTTCGGTAAAGGCCTTGAAGTTATTTGCCGTCATAAGGCGGTCGGTAGCTTCTATCGTCGTTACAGCGATTACATTGAAGAAGGCGCCGATCTGCCTGCTTATGTGGAAATGACGCTGAAAAACGACGAAAAAGGCGATCCGCTGATCACCAAAGACGGTTTAGTGGATTTGGGTGTTATGACGTCTGAACAGTATGACGATATGAAAGCCATGACGCAGAAAATTACCCAAATTGTCGCTGATGACCTGAAAGAAAAAGGCTTGGTTCTTTATGATATTAAATTTGAGTTCGGTTATGACGCCGACGGTAATGTTATGTTGATCGATGAAATCGCCTCCGGCAATATGCGTGTATACAAAAACGGAGAGTATATCGATCCGATGACGCTTTCGAAACTGTTCTTTAATTAACCTTTTCTCCAGATACGTCCTATACGGGGCGTATTTGGGTTTTCTATCGTCTTATTAAGGAGGACACTATGGGAGGATTTTTCGGAATCACCTCAACCAATGAATGTTTATTGGACGTGTACTTTGGTGTGGACTATCATTCACATCTCGGTACACGTCGAGCCGGATTGGCGGCCTATAATACCGAAATCGGATTGCAGCGGCAAATTCACAACATTGAAAACTCACCCTTTCGAACCAAGTTCGAACACGTGCTGGACGAAATGCAAGGTACAGCCGCCATCGGTTGTATCAGCGACAGTGACCCTCAACCACTGTTGATTCGTTCAAAACTCGGTACCTTTGCAATCTGCACCACCGGTATTATCAATAATGCCGATGAGTTGATTGAGCAACACGTACAACGAGATGACCATTTTGATGCCATGACAGGAGGCCGTGTAAACTCCACCGAATTATTAGCCTCTCTTATCAGCTTAAAAGATTCTTTTGTGGAAGGCATCCGCTTTGCACAAGAAGTGATTGACGGTACCACCACCATCGTTATTCTCACGAATTCCGGCAGTATTATCGCAGCACGGGACAAGGTTGGCCGTTTACCGATTTTGGTCGGGAAAAACGAGAATGGCTATTGTGTTACCTTTGAGTCTTTTGCGGCGACAAAGTTGGATTTCGAAATTGTGCGTGAACTTGGTCCCGGCGAAATTGTTGAACTGACCCCGTCCACTATGACGGTGCTGAAAGAACCCGGTAAGAAAAAGCGTGTTTGTTCTTTCTTATGGTCGTATTACGGCTACTCTACCGCCTCCTATGAGGGGATCAATGTAGAGGCGATGCGGTATCGAAACGGCGCTTTGCTGGCTGAAAACGATAAACGAAACGACAATGTAGGTGAAATCGACTATGTGTGCGGTATGCCGGATAGCGGTATCCCACATGCCATCGGATATGCCAACACTACCGGAAATCACTATGCCCGTGCTTTTATCAAGTATACCCCCACGTGGTCCCGTAGTTTTATGTCCTCTCGTCAAGCGGAACGGGATAGGGTTGCGAAAATGAAGCAGATCCCGGTTCATGATTTGATTACGGACCAACGGTTGCTGTTTGTGGATGACTCCATTGTACGTGGTACGCAAATCAAGGAAACGGTGGAGTTCTTGTATGAAAACGGTGCAAAAGAGGTGCATATGCGCTCTGCGTGCCCGCCGATTTTGTATGGGTGTAAATATCTAAATTTCTCCCGTTCAACTTCGGACATGGACCTTATCGCTCGTCGCATTATTGTCGAGCTGGAAGGGGAAGAAGGATTAAACTTCTTAGATGAATACGGAGACAGTACTACCGAGCGTGGTAAGAAGTTACGTAAAGCACTGTGCGATCGTTTTAACTTTGCTTCTCTTGAATTCCAATCACTAGAAAATATAATCAACGCAATTGGTTTGCCGGAATGTGAACTGTGTACCTATTGCTGGAACGGAAAGGAATAATCATGATGAACATCTCAAAGTCGGATTCCTACGCAGCGGCCGGTGTGGATATTACCGCCGGATACAAAGCTGTTGAACTGATGAAAAAGCATATTGCCAGAACCCGTAACGAAGGATGCCTGGATGATGTTGGCGGGTTTGGTGGTTGCTTTGGTTTACCTACCGGTATGGAAGAACCGGTTCTTGTCAGCGGTACGGATGGCTGCGGTACCAAAGTAAAAATTGCCATGTTATTGGACAAGCACGATACGATTGGTATTGATGCGGTTGCCATGTGTGTCAATGACATTATTTGTGTGGGCGCCAAACCGTTGTTTTTCCTTGACTACATTGCCTGTGGCAAAAATGTCCCCGAAAAAATTGCGGATATCGTAAAAGGCGTAGCCGAAGGCTGCGTGCAATCCGGCGCTGCTTTGATCGGCGGCGAAACGGCTGAACATCCTGGTCTTATGCCGGAAAATGACTATGATCTTGCCGGCTTTGCAGTTGGTATTGTGGATAAAAAGAAAATTCTGGATAACAACACAATGCAAGAAGGCGATGTTGTGATTGCTCTGCCTTCAAGCGGTGTGCATTCTAACGGTTTTTCTTTGGTTCGTAAAGTGTTTGACGTTGAAAATTGCGATCTGACCTCTCCGTTGGACGCACTTGGCGGAAAATCGTTGGGTGAAACTTTGCTGACTCCCACTAAGATTTATGTCAAACCGATTTTGGCGTTGTTAGAGCAAGTCAAGGTGAAAGGCATTTCCCATATTACGGGTGGCGGCTTCTATGAAAATATTCCGCGTAGTATTCCCGATGGCCTTGGTGCGGAAATTGTCCGTGATAGCGTCAAAGTGTTGCCCATCTTTGATTTGTTAGCCAAAACCGGTGGGATTGATGAACGGGATATGTTCAACACCTTTAACATGGGTGTCGGTATGAGCATTGTCGTTGCACCTGAGGATGTGGATGTGGCATTAGCCATCCTAAAAGACAATGGCGAAGAACCGTACGTCATTGGCAAAATTGTGAAAAGTGATGAAAAAATCACCATCATTTAAGGAGATTGCTCCATGAATAAACAAGCACGTATTGCCGTATTGGTATCAGGCGGCGGAACGAATTTGCAAGCATTGATTGATGCACAGACAGCGGGTTCTCTCACAAGCGGGTCGATTCAACTCGTTATTTCCAATAATGAGTCGGCATATGCTTTGCAACGGGCGGCAAAAGCAAACATAGACACACGTGTCATTTGTAAAAAGGATTGCGGTTCACAGGAGAACTTTGAACAAAAAATTATGGATACGCTTTCTCAATACGCTATCGATATTATCGTTTTAGCCGGTTTTATGTCGATTTTGAGCGAAAAGTTTACGGCTGCTTATCCGAAGCGCATCATTAACGTTCACCCGTCGCTGATTCCGTCTTTTTGCGGAAAAGGATTTTACGGTTTGCGTGTACATGAAGCAGCGTTATCGTATGGTGTCAAGGTAACGGGTGCGACCGTTCATTTTGTGAATGAAATTCCCGACGGTGGGGAAATCATTTTGCAAAAGGCGGTAGCGATCCGACCGAACGACACGGCAGAATCCTTACAAAAACGTGTGATGCAACAAGCGGAATGGAAAATATTACCCAAAGCGGTGGAACAAGTTTCTGCTGCTTTAATCCAGGGGGAGGAGAACTAATCAATGGCTTTATATGATTTAAAAACACTTTTAAGTGAAAACACCTATCCGGGTCGTGGAATCGTGATCGGTAAATCTGCGGATGGCAAAAATGCCATGATTGCGTATTTTATTATGGGACGCAGTGTTAACAGCCGCAACCGTATTTTTGAGCGGTTTGAGGGTGGCATGCGTACAAAAGCATTCGATGAAAGTAAATTGTCCGACCCCAGTTTGATCATCTATAACCCCTATCTAACGGCAAAGAACGGAACGGTTGACATCATCACAAACGGCGATCAGACCAATACGATCTTTGATCATATTGATGATTGTAAGCATGAATTCGGGTTCGAAAGCGCCTTGAATACAAGAGAATTTGAACCCGATGCTCCGAACTTTACCCCGCGTATTTCTGGCGTTTTAAACTATTCTTTTGATGAAAACGCTTTTTCTTATAAACTATCCATTCTCAAAAGTGCAAACGGCAGAGGGGAGAGCTGTCGTCGGTTTTTCTTCAACTACGATTCCCCTGAAAATGGTATTGGTCATTTTATCCATACTTACAAATGTGACGGTGATCCGATCCCGTCTTTCGATGGCGAACCGGAAGAAGTATCCTTGCCAAATACTGCCGAAGAATTAGCAGAACTCGTGTGGAACAATTTGAATGAAGATAATAAGGTGTCGCTGTTTGTGCGTGTCGTTCCGTTGAACGGTGACAAATCGACCGATATCATCATAAACAAAAACAAGTAAGGAGTTTTCGCATCATGAAAGAATTCGAACTGAAATATGGTTGCAACCCCAACCAAAAACCGGCACGCATTTATATGCAAGACGGCTCTGAATTACCGATTCAGATCTTGTGTGGCAGACCCGGATACATTAACTTTTTAGATGCCTTTAACTCATGGCAACTTGTTAAAGAATTGAAAGAGGCTCTTGGCCTGCCGGCTGTTACCTCCTTTAAACACGTTAGCCCGACTTCTGCGGCGGTAGGAATTCCGTTATCGGATACACTCAAAAAAGCGTGCTTTGTGGATGATATTGAGGGATTGGATGATTCTCCCTTGGCCTGTGCTTATGCCCGTGCCCGTGGTACCGACCGTATGTGTTCATTTGGTGATTGGGTAGCACTCAGTGACGTATGTGATGTTACCACCGCTCGTATGATCGCCCGTGAAGTATCCGACGGTATCATTGCACCCGGTTATGAACCCGAAGCACTTGAAATCTTAAAATCGAAACGTAAAGGCGCTTATAATATCGTGCAAATTGATCCCGACTATGTGCCTGCCCAGCAAGAAACCAAACAAGTTTACGGTATCACCTTTGAACAGGGTCGCAATAATTTTAAAATTAACCGTGAACTTCTTTCCAATATGGTGTCGGCAAATAAAGACTTGCCGGAACACGCTGTTCGTGATTTGATCGTTGCTTTGATCACTTTAAAATATACCCAGTCCAACTCGGTCTGCTATGCGGTTGATGGACAAGCCATCGGTGTCGGTGCCGGCCAACAATCTCGTATTCATTGTACTCGTCTTGCCGGTACGAAAGCAGATACGTGGTTCTTGCGTCAACATGAAAAAGTGTTAAATCTTCCGTTTAAAGCGGATATACGTCGTCCGGATCGTGACAATGTCATTGACGGCTATATTAATAAAAACGAAGAAGACGTTTGTGCCGACGGCAACTGGCAGAAATATTTCACCGAACAGCCGTCGCCGCTTACCGATGCCGAAGCCAGGGAGTTCTTGGACTCTATTGACGGCGTAGCGCTTGGAAGTGATGCATTTTTCCCGTTCGACGACAATATCGAGCGTGCTTATCGCAGCGGTGTCAAATATATCGCCGAACCGGGTGGCTCGATTCGGGATGACGTTGTGATTTCTTGTTGCGATAAGTACAACATGACCTTATCCTTTACCGGTATGCGGTTGTTCCACCATTAATTAAGAGGTGCACTATGAAAATTATGGTTGTCGGCGGCGGTGGTCGCGAACATGCTATTATCAAAAAAATCAAGGAAAACCCGTCGGTAAGTGAGATTTATGCGTTGCCCGGAAACGGTGGTATGGCAAACGATGCAACGTTGGTCCCCATCGGTGCAAAAGATATCGATGGCATCGTAAACTTTGCCGTTGAGCACAACATCGATTATGCGATTGTTGCGCCGGATGATCCGTTGGTGCTGGGCGCAGTCGATGCATTGCAGGAGAAAGGGATTCCTTGCTTTGGTCCCGATGCAAAAGCGGCTATTATTGAGGGTAGTAAAGTATTTTCGAAAAACCTAATGAAGAAATACGGTATTCCGACTGCCGCTTATGAAGTGTTTAACAACATGGAAGATGCATTGGCATACCTGGATACAGCACCAATTCCTACCGTTATCAAGGCAGATGGATTAGCACTTGGTAAAGGTGTTATCATTGCCATGACACGTGATGAGGCCCGTAAAGCGGTTCGTTCCATGATGGAAGATAAAGTGTTTGGCAAAAGCGGCGACCAGGTTGTCATTGAAGAGTTTTTAACCGGCCCTGAGGTAAGTGTTTTATCCTTTACGGACGGTGACACTGTTGTACCCATGATTTCTTCTATGGACCATAAGCGTGCAGGGGATCATGACACCGGACTTAACACCGGCGGAATGGGCACGATAGCGCCCAACCCGTATTACACCGAAGCTTTGGCAGAACAATGTATGCAAGAGATTTTCTTGCCCACCATTCGTGCGATGAAAGCGGAAGGTCGTACCTTTAAAGGGTGCTTGTATTTTGGTCTTATGTTGACCGAAAAGGGCCCAAAAGTCATTGAATATAATTGCCGGTTCGGCGACCCGGAAACACAGGTCGTATTACCGCTTTTAGAAAGCGATTTATTGACGGTCATGCAAGCCGTAACCGATGGCCGCCTTGCGGAAACTGAGGTGAAATTCGGCAATCAACACGCTTGCTGCGTTGTCATGGCTTCTGATGGATATCCGGCTTCTTATCAAAAAGGATATGCGTTAACCATTCCTGAAAAGATCGCTGACCAGGTATATGTCGCCGGTGCAAAGCTTGTCGACGGTCAACTGCTGACTGATGGAGGCCGCGTACTGGGTGCCACAGCGATTGGAGATTCGCTTGAACAAGCGATTGAATCTGCCTATAAACTTGTAAAAGAAATTCATTTTGAGAACCAATACTATCGCTCCGATATCGGTGCTCGCGCCTTGCAGGCAAGGGGGGAACGTTAAAATGGTATATCGTGTATTTGTTGAGAAGAAAAAAGAATTGGCAAGTGAAGCCAAAGCGTTACTCAATGATGCCAGAACGTTACTGGGTATCACGGCTTTGACCGACGTGCGTGTTATTAACCGTTACGATGCGGAAAACATTACCGAAGAACTGTTTTCCTATGCGAAACAGACGGTGTTTTCCGAACCGCAGCTGGACATGGTGAGCGATACACTGTCTGCTGACGGCGGCCTTGTGTTTGCCGTTGAATATTTGCCGGGACAGTTTGACCAACGTGCTGATTCCGCCGCCCAATGTATTCAAATCATTTCCACCGGAGATCGTCCGCTTGTACGGACTGCCAAGGTGTATGTACTGTACGGCGATTTATCGAAAAATGATATTGCGGAAATCAAAAAGTATGTCATTAACCCTGTGGAAGCTCGTGAAGCAAGTTTGGAGAAACCCGAAACCTTGCATTTGGAATATGAAATTCCTACTACGGTTAAAACGTTAACCGGCTTTATTGATTTAGATAAGTCCGGTTTAGAGGCATTTGTGAACGATTACGCCTTAGCAATGGATGCCGATGATATTGCCTTCTGTCAGGCATATTTCCGCAGTGAGAAACGTGATCCGACCATCACCGAGATCCGCATGATCGACACCTACTGGTCTGACCATTGCCGTCATACGACCTTCCTTACCACCATAGACAACGTGGTTTTTGAAGATGCCTTGTTACAGAAAACGTATGAAGATTATTTAGAGACCCGTAAAGAACTTGGCAGAACGAAGCCGGTTTGCTTAATGGATATTGCCACCTTAGCTGTGCGGTATCTGAAAAAAGAAGGCAAGTTGGAAAAACTGGATGAATCCGAAGAGATTAATGCTTGCACCGTAAAAATCGAGGTGGAAGCGGACGGTAAAAAAGAACCTTGGTTATTGCTCTTTAAAAACGAAACGCATAACCACCCCACCGAAATTGAACCGTTTGGTGGTGCGGCAACCTGTATCGGCGGTGCTATCCGTGACCCGTTGAGCGGACGCAGCTACGTCTATGCCGCTATGCGTGTCACTGGTGCAGCGGATCCGTTGAAACCCGTTAGTGAAACCATTCCCGGTAAATTACCGCAACGCAAAATTGTGACAACAGCGGCAGCCGGTTATTCGTCTTACGGTAACCAAATTGGCCTTGCTACCGGTATCGTTGATGAAATTTATCACGATGGCTATGCGGCAAAACGTATGGAGATCGGTGCGGTTATTGCGGCTACACCGGCGGAAAACGTACGTCGTGAATGTCCCGCTCCGGGCGATATTGTCATTCTGCTCGGCGGTGCAACCGGTCGGGATGGTTGCGGTGGTGCAACCGGGTCTTCCAAATCCCACACCTCCAAATCGTTGGAAACCTGTGGCGCAGAGGTGCAAAAAGGAAATGCGCCGGAAGAACGTAAATTACAGCGTTTGTTCCGTAATGGCGAGGCGACTCGCATGATTAAACGTTGTAATGACTTTGGTGCCGGCGGTGTGTCAGTTGCGATCGGCGAATTAGCAGATGGTTTAGAGATCAATTTGAATGCCGTACCGAAGAAATATGAAGGTCTGGACGGTACGGAACTTGCTATCAGCGAATCGCAAGAACGTATGGCGGTTGTGGTTGAGAAAGAGAATGTCGATGCTTTCTTGGCTCTTGCACAGAGCGAAAACCTCAATGCTTGTCCGGTTGCGGTCGTGATTGCTGAACCTCGTTTGATTATGAACTGGAACGGCAATACCATCGTCAACATCAGCCGTGAATTTTTAAATTCCAACGGCGCTGAAAAGCATGTCACCATTACGCCTGCTGCTCCTGCTTTACAAGAAAAAACAGTGACGGGTAACTTTGCCGAGCTTTATAAAGAGTTAGCAGATGACCTTAATATCTGTTCAAAGCGTGGTTTATCGGAGCGTTTCGATTCTACCATTGGTGCCGGTACCGTTCTCATGCCGTTTGGCGGAAAACATCAGTTGACACCCATTCAAGCCATGGTTCATAAAATCTCCATGGAAGAAAAACATACCGATGACGTTTCGTTTATGTCTTGGGGATACAATCCGTTTATCACCGAACAAAGCCCGTACCATGGTGCTTACTTAGCGGTTGTGGAATCGGTATGTAAATTGATTGCAACCGGTGCTTCCTTTGAAGATGTTTATCTCACCTTCCAAGAGTATTTTGAACATCCGGGTAAAGATGGAAAACGATGGGGGAAACCGCTCGCTGCGTTGCTTGGCGCTTTTGCTGCACAAAAGCAACTCGGTATCGGTGCTATCGGCGGTAAAGACTCGATGAGTGGTACGTTTGAAGACTTGGATGTACCGCCGACATTGGTTTCCTTTGCTGTTACCACCGGCAAGGTAAACGATGTTATTTCGCCGGAATTCAAAGAGGCGGGCCATAAGCTTATCTTGTTAACACCTACATTTGACGAGAACAAACTCCCGGTTACCGCTTCACTGATTGACACGTTTAACCGTGTTACCGAACTGCAACGGGCAGGAAAAGTATATGCTTGTTATACCCCCACACTCGGTGGTATTGCTGAGGCAGTTTTGAAAATGGCGATGGGAAATGCCTTGGGCTTTGCGTTTGACAAGGCACTTACCTTGACCGATATTTTTGGCTATAAGTATGGATCCTTCCTGTTAGAGGTGGATGGCGATGTTGAGATCGGCACGGTCGTCGGTACGGTTACAAACGACGGCAAGTTAACCCATAACGGCGACTCTTTGGATATGGCAACGGTTTGTGACATATACGAAACCAAGCTGGAAAGTGTATACAGTTGCAATATTGAACAAGGTAAGAAAGATATCCCGAATTTCAGTCAGTCACATGATTTTGTCCTGATTGCAGGATTCCATGTTGCCAAACCCAAAGTATTGATTCCGGCATTCCCGGGTACAAACTGTGAGTATGATTCCGCACGTGCCATGCGTGATGCGGGTGCCGATCCGAAGATCATTGTTATCAATAACCTTTCTGCTGACGGTATCCGCAGAAGCGTTGAGGAATTTGCCGCATGCTTGAAAGATGCCCAAATGGTCTTTATCCCGGGCGGATTCTCGGGCGGTGATGAACCGGATGGAAGCGGCAAGTTCATTACGGCATTTTTCCGTAATGCCGCTATTAAAGAGGGCGTTACGGATTTGTTAGACAACCGTGACGGTTTAATGTGCGGTATTTGTAACGGTTTCCAAGCGCTTATCAAATTAGGATTGGTTCCGTATGGTAAGATCATCGATACCGATGCTTCCTGCCCAACCTTGACTTTCAACACAATTGCCCGTCACCAGTCCCGTATTGTACGCACTCGCATCGCTTCCAATAAATCTCCTTGGTTGTCTAAGGTGGAAGTAGGGGATATCATCAACGTACCGATCTCGCATGGTGAGGGTCGGTTCTTAGCGGATGAATCGTTGATCCTTGAACTGGAGAAAAACGGTCAGATCGCAACGCAGTATGTTGATTTGGATGGCAATGCTACTGCAGATATTCGGTGCAATCCCAACGATTCTCTGTATGCCATCGAGGGTATTACTTCACCCGACGGACGTGTATTCGGTAAGATGGGGCATAGTGAACGTATTGGTAACGGTTTGTATCGCAACGTTCCCGGCAATTATGATCTTCGCATGTTTGAAGCAGCTGTTGAATATTTCAGAGCTTTTCCGGAGGTGCTGTAATATGACCTATAAAACCGACATCGAAATTGCGCAAGCTTGTGAGATGCGTCACATTCGTGAAATTGCCCAAATAGCGCATATTGATGACGAATACATTGAACAGTACGGAAATTACAAGGCAAAAATCAATCTTGGTTTGTTGGAAAATTCAACCCGTCCTGATGGGAAATTGGTGCTAGTAACCGCCATTACCCCCACACCGGCCGGGGAAGGCAAAACCACTACTACGATCGGACTTGCCGACGGTATGAAGCGAATCGGCAAAGATGTTACCGTAGCGTTGCGTGAACCGTCTTTGGGTCCGGTGTTTGGTGTTAAGGGTGGAGCCGCAGGCGGCGGCTATGCGCAGGTCGTGCCGATGGAAGATATCAATCTGCACTTCACCGGTGATTTCCATGCAATCGGTGCAGCGAACAACTTGCTTGCCGCTATGTTGGATAACCATATCCAACAAGGAAATGCATTAGGGATTGATGTCCGTAAAATCACGTGGAAACGTTGCGTAGACATGAATGACCGTCAACTGCGATTTGTGGTTGACGGTATGGGCGGTAAAGCGAATGGCGTTCCCCGTGAGGATGGTTTTGATATCACGGTAGCCAGCGAAATTATGGCTGTTTTGTGCTTGTCGTCTTCCATTTCCGATTTGAAAGAACGGTTATCCCGCATTATTGTCGGCTATACCTATGACGATAAGCCGGTCACTTGCGGTCAGCTAAAAGCAGCCGGCGCTATGACGGCCCTATTAAAGGATGCCTTGAAACCCAATTTGGTGCAAACGTTGGAAGGCACTCCGGCATTTGTACATGGTGGTCCTTTTGCTAATATTGCGCATGGCTGTAACTCGGTCATCGCTACCCGTATGGCTATGAAGATGGGGGACTATACCATTACCGAAGCCGGTTTCGGTGCCGATCTTGGTGCGGAAAAGTTTTTGGATATTAAATGCCGTATGGCGGGACTCACACCCGATGCCGTTGTAATCGTGGCAACCGTTCGGGCTCTTAAAATGCATGGTGGCTTAGCAAAATCCGAACTGGGAACGGAAGATTTGGCGGCACTGGAAAAAGGTATCCCGAACCTATTGCGTCACGTATCGAACATTAAAAATGTGTATAAATTACCTTGTGTCGTCGCTGTAAACCGTTTTCCGACCGATACGGATGCGGAAATTGATTTCATCATTTCCAAATGTAAAGAATTGGGTGTTAACACCGTACTTTCAACCGTTTGGGCAGAAGGCGGAAAAGGCGGTGAGGCGCTTGCTCGTGAAGTAGTCAGACTTTGCGAGGAGGAAAAAGGTGATTTCACTTTCTCATACGAGCTCGATACCTCCATTGAGGAAAAGATCCGTAGTGTCGTACAGAAAGTGTATGGCGGAAAAGATATTGCGATTTTACCCGCCGCCAAAAAACAAATTCTGCAACTCACCGAATTGGGATTCGATTCCTGTCCGGTATGTATTGCCAAAACACAGTATAGTTTTTCGGACGATCCGACTAAACTCGGCGCACCGGATAACTTTACTGTTACTATCAAAAATGTCAAAGTATCTGCCGGTGCGGGTTTCTTAGTTGTCCTGACAGGGGACATCCTCACCATGCCGGGACTCCCAAAATCACCGGCGGCAGAGAGAATCGACGTCGATGAGAATGGAAAAATTACTGGCCTATTTTAATCCGTAAAAAATCCCACCCGAAATAAT
>JAZRZU010000016.1:0-2425 GCA_045601465.1 Acutalibacteraceae bacterium | reverse complement strand
GTATTGCAAAAGCCTCAAACATTCCATACTGGGAACGTTACTACTCTCACCGGGTAGAGAAAGATCTACGAAATCCGAAGCATTCCGAAAAATTGCATAAAGTTAAGATGCAGTTTGGATTATGAAATGCACCCCCTAACTAAAAATGCACCCCCTAAAGAGGCCGTGCACCCCCTAACCTCAAAAGGGGGTGCATTTGTATCAAAATTAGGGTTAGTCTTCAGAAAAAGACCGATGCTTTTTAAAAGCATCGGTCTTTTTTCAACGAAATAAATCCCGAATAACAAATATTTCGCCCGCTTTACACCTTTAAGACGGTTGTGATCCGTAAGATCGGCTATTGGCATACCGTTGATCGTCTTTTTCCCCGTTTTGTTACCAGCCGTTCAGGCCGGCTTTTTGCAACGCATCGGTAATTTTTCGGTTCACATCCCCATAGGTGTCTGACACCTGTTTGAGCAGTGCTTTTACGTCGGCACGGTGGGTATCCCCATCCACCGGACAGCGAGAGGCCACAACCGGCAGTTGTTCTCGTTGAACATAGGCTGCAATTTCTTGCTCGGTCAAAAAAATCATGGGGCGAATCAAGGTAAGGTCACTTCGATCGAGATAGGTTTTCGGAGCAAAACATCCAAACGTTGCCCCCGACAACAGGTTCATCAATACCGTTTCGGCGGCATCGTTTTGATGGTGACCCAACGCCACGACGTTACACCCTTGCTCTTTTGCCACCCGATGCAACGTACCCCGACGAAGCCGTGCGCATAGACTGCAAGGAGGTTCGTCACTAAGTTTCCCCTTTACGGCTTCCCACAATTTCGTTCGTTTGAGGACATATGGCACCTCTAACTGTCGGCAATAGGTTTCGACCACCGAATAATCGGTCTCCTCTCCATCAAAACCGGGGTCCAGCGTAATTGCTGTCAAGGTAAACGGCTGCGGATAAAATCGGCGCAACCCTGCAAGCAAGGCTAATAGAACCATGCTGTCTTTCCCACCGGATACGCCTACTGCTACGTGGTCATCTTTTTGTATCATGGCATACGTGTCCACCGCCGCACGAAACGGCGATAACAACTCCCGATGCATCCTGTCACCCCTTTTTACAAAAAAGCGGCGGGAAGCTTTTGCTTTCCGCCGCTTTCAATTATCTGCAATTATTGCGGTCTTTTGCGAAACATGTTGAGGAGATCCTCATCATCGTAGTCGCTGGAATCCGTACCGCCTTTTCCATCTTCCGTGGGCGGGATATACGAACCATCCGCCGAGAAGCCGGTGGCGACCAACGTAATGCACAGCTCATCTTCCAGGTTCTCATCAAAGGTCAGACCCCAAATGGTGTTGACGTCCGGATGTGCAGCCTCGGAGATAAGATTACACGCAATGTCCACATCTTCCAACGGGATATCCGGGGAAGCGGTAACGTTGATGATCAAGCCACGAGCACCGTTAATGGTGGTTTCAAGCAACGGGCTGGCGATAGCTTCACGAGCTGCTGCCTCGGCCTTGTCCTTACCCTCCGCACGGCCGATACCCATATGAGCATAACCGGCATCTTTCATGATCGCCGTAACGTCAGCAAAGTCAAGGTTGATAACTGCTTCGGCTGTGATCAATTCGGAAATGGACTGTACGCCCTGACGCAGAACGCTGTCCGCCGCCTGGAATGCATTCGCCAAGGTAATGCGTTGCTCGCTGACCAGCTTCAAACGCTCGTTGGGAATAACCACCAAGCTGTCCACATGCTCACGCAAAACAGCAATACCGTTTTCCGCCTGCTCCATACGGCGGCGGCCTTCAAATGCAAACGGTTTGGTAACGATACCAACCGTTAAGATACCCATATCACGGGCGATCTCCGCAACGACGGGAGCCGCACCGGTACCGGTACCGCCGCCCATACCGGCGGTGATAAATACCATATCGGTGCCTTTCAAAGCAGCCGTAATCTCGTCACGGCTTTCCTCAGCGGCACGCTGACCTTTTTCAGGATTTGCACCGGCACCCATTCCACGTGTCAGTTTTTCACCTATTTGCAGTTTTATTGTCGCCTGAGAGCGCAACAAGGCTTGATGGTCGGTATTGATCGCCACAAATTCGACGCCTTTCACACCGGCAGTCACCATACGGTTAAGCGCATTACCGCCACCGCCGCCGACACCGATCACCTTTATTTGAACACCGGTATCCAAGACTTCATCATCGTATTCAAAGTTCATGGAACATCCTCCTACCTTTTATTTCGCAACAGCTTTTCTCGTTTACAGAGGTACTGTACATTATACTTCTTTAATTTTATCATGTCAAGTCTACGATTTCAACACTAATTTTCGAAAAATTTTTATTTTTTTCATTATTCCGGGTTTCCTACCGAATTTGCCGACGTTTGAGGCTCCGGTTCCTCTTCTTTTTCGGTATCCAAAAG
>JAZRZU010000015.1:0-13447 GCA_045601465.1 Acutalibacteraceae bacterium | reverse complement strand
CGGCTCCCCCATTGACTGCCAGACGAAACAAAATGTGACGGCAAAACGACAAAAGCCGTGAAACATCGTGAAACATGAAAAAAGAGCCGTGAAACGTTTCACGGCTCCAAGTAAAAGGAAGAAAAACAATGTTATACAATTACTCCATTTTTTAACATGCTTACAATTTCCGCTTTCTCTGCCTCGGTACCGTCCCCACGATATAACACATCTTTTACGCGTGTAAACCCGGTGCAATTCGACAAATAACGGGTTAAGTTAGTGGGGAAACCGTAAATGCTATTATATCCGTTTGCGTCGTATCCTTGCGGCCGTGTCAAAATGATATAGGGTTCACGCGGGCCCATAATACCAGCGTTTGCGCTTATGCTGCCGCTATGTCCAACGCTTGTCATATGGGATGAAAGACCTCCGGCCGCTGCTAATAAAGCGCCGCCTGCACCGCCAAATGCTGCACCGCCTGCGATTGACACCAGCGAAGATACCAATCCGGTGAAATTCGCACTTGTCAAAGGGATCGTCTGCGAAGCATTCCCGGAAAACGTATAGAGCATTTGCTCGGTGCTCATATCAGGCGACCGTGTTACAAATATCTGAGCAACACAAGTCCCGGTATAAGCATCCACCCGGTATTGTACACGAACCGTACCACCCATAATTTCCGCAACGTCGATTTCCTCTATACCGATAAACGGCAGATAAATGTGCGCCTGCGTATAAGGCGGGTAATCGGTTACATTATTGTATTTTTCGCTTATGGTAACGCTGCCGCAAGTTACCGTTGTAAACTGATTGGTAACCTCTAAGGCATCGACACCGCTATCAATGTATCCAAGGATAATATCTTTTCGGTTTCCTGTTACCGGCGGCGCGTAAATTTTATGCAGTGATATAATGCCGTCCAGAGGATCCTGAAAGATAAGCCGGATTTGCTCAATCACGTTATCCACCCATAAAAATGAGCCGAGGTCGTCCACTTCTGCATCCGTCGGATTGTAAATCGTACACATTTTTGTTGCGTGTATTCCGCTTATAATCGGTAGTGTGGGCGAAGGATCAGACGGATCGGGTTCGGGGTTCGGGTCAATGGGATCGGGAACCGGTGTCGGAATCTCCGGCTCCGGCTGCGGCTCCGGCTCCGGCTGCGGATCGGGATCGGGTTTAGGCGTCGGCTTTGGTATAGGATCGGGGTTATAAACGAGGTCGGCTATTATGTCCTCTTGCTCGTCACTGTCGTTATCTCCTGTCTGGCTTGGCGCCTGCGTGGTATCATCTGTTGGCATTGATATCGGATAATAGTCTTCATCCTGTCGTTTATTGTTCGGCTCCCAGTCGGGATAAGATGACGGGAACGGGTTAGCATCCGGCAGCGTTGCATCTTCCTGCACATTTTCCGGCGGATTATAATCTCCAAGGTTTAAAGCGTATCCGGCCACTTCTTCCACTCCACCAGTAGCAGGATAAACATACAATGCCGCGCTTTGTCGGTTTCCGAGATCCGCCGCAAGCTGGGTGGAATAAGGCCCGTAGAATGTCGGCGGTTGTAGGTTAACCTCTATTTCCTGCGAGCCTTGGAAATTGTAATAAAAATTATCTTGGTTTGCGATACGGTTGTAAATCAGCCGCATAATATTCCCGCGCATCAATTCATATTTATCATCTTCTTCTTTTAGCGCGGTTGTCCTCGAATTGGCAAGGTAAATGTCCGCTGCTAAAGACGCTCCAGGGAAATCAAAAATCATGGTGTCGTATTCGTTTAGCATTTCCTCCGGGTAACGCTGATAAAAACTCTGAATTGTTTTTTCTGTTTCAAATGCAGGGTAATAATCATACGCATATTCGTGCGCGGCGGTTTCGCAAAACCGGTTTAGGCTTTCGCGTACGCTGAGACGGTAGTATTCACTTAATAACGTTGCCTCGCTATTATATTGTGCGTCATGATAACCAATATTAAAATAACCGGCCTGCAAAAAAGCATCTTTATAAATTTCGATCGTAGTCTCACTGAAAGATGTTTTTTTATCTGTTCCAAAAATAGCGGTGACTTGTCCGCCCACCAGCTCCCCGGCCTCCATGAGTTTATCAGCGACCGCCTGCCAAAAATCCGGTGCGATCGCGTAAAGTCCTACACCGGCAACAATTCCTAAGGCCGGCGCAATAGCCGCCCCAGCTGCCGGAACACTCATTCCAAGAAGACCGGCGCCGGTGCTCCCTGCTGCTACTTCGGTCACCGTTTCTCCTACCGTCAAAGAAGCCACTTCACCGGTTGCCATATCAATATAAGATCCGGCTGCCATTTCTGCGTCAACAATCGTTTCTTTGGTTAAGACGTTTACAAAAGTAGATACTTCGGTAGCCGCTCCATTTCCGGCACTTGCCACACCTTTTGCGGTGTATCCGATCACCTCGCCGAGATCATTTACCCACGGGGTGAGAGTGGTTCCGGCTTGCGATTCCAAAAGGGCAATAGCCGTTTCATCCAGCATTAAAGGGTTTACCGGAGTGTGAGATATAATGTTGTACACGCCGCCTTCAATGGTTGCGGCGATACCCTCCAAAACTTCTATTGCATATTCTAATACCGGCATATTATAATCCTCCTGCACATATCAAAATATTATAGCCCTGTTGCGGTAAACCGCTTGGAAATTTCAGCACCTGGTTGTATTTCCGTGATTCTGTGACAAATGAACCATCGTCAAAATATAAATTTGCCTTGTTCGGCTCCTCGGTTTTGTCGATCACCACTTTAGAATTTAAGATATCGGTTTGATAGGTTTGTAACACATCCACCTTCGCGCGAACCGTCCAAAAATCCACCGATTCGTTTGTTATATCTTCGATAAAGTAATAACGATTAAAGGCCGGAATATACATATAATTATAATTGTTATTCGGCGGCGGTGTTGATTTCTTGATACGGATCACTGGGTTTATGATCGACGTATCGTCTTTTAAGTTACCGGAACAAACCCACGAACCATTAAAATAAGGCTCTTTGTTTATGCGTTCTTTCTCTGCCGTGCACCGTATTAAAGTAATTTGAATCGACATTACACCCTCCTTTTAGCTGGGATCCGTTGCGGTTAGTGTATAGCGCAGCGCCTTAAAACCACCGGCGGAAATAGTGACGGGTGAAGATAAAACGGTTCGATCAAACATCACCGCATCAACTGATTGTGTTGTGCTGCCGCTTTGGCTATAACATGAAACCGCTTGAAACCATCCAATTTCCCCAATCGTAACATCTGCCGCGGATGTGTTGCTGATTGTGATAGTGTATTGTGTATAAGGATTTCCTGAGTTATCTAATCCCCGTTCCGTCGTCATGGATGCAGAGATGCCGCTTGTAATCTGACTTTCCAGCGTGTAGTCTTCCGGTGTCGCTGGTGTTGTACCGCTACCAACTGCTACGCCTACCTCACCGCCGGTTACTGCGTTAGTAGTAAATTGGTCGGTCACTCTCACCGGCCACGAATTGACAACGTGCAAATTTAAATAGCGGGTCTGTCCATTTGCCCGTTTTACTTGCAGATTATATGTGCGGCTTGTCGGTGCCGCTGCAAAAAATGCTTTTATTAAATTGCGATAGTTATTTGTTATCATGTCAGCACCTCCTCTACGGTTGCGATGTATAGGGTGGAATCAGCAAAAACACCGTTTATTGTAATATCACCACCCCCACCGCCGCCCGGAATATCCAAAATCGCTTGTGGCATCGCTGCCGGTGTGAGAGCGGCGGACGTGCCGCCCCTCTCCCGGATCGCGTCCGCGATGTTCTCAAAATAGGTTTCAATAGCCATTTGTTGTCACCTCCAAAATATCCCCACGGATCGCGGCGGTGTCGTTTGTTGTCTTGGTGGAAAGCGTGGAAATGTCTCCACGGATCGCGGTTTCGGCTGCGTCGATGTCTCCACGGATCGCCGTGGTATCGGTTGAAATCTCCGCATCCAGCGCGGCAAGGTCTCCGCGGATCGCGGTTTTTGCCGTGTTGATATCACCGGAAAGCGCCGTTGCGGCCGTGCTGATATCGCCACGGATCGCGGTTTCTGCACTATCCATGTTGGTATTGATAGAAGCCTGAGCCGCTGCTAACTGCGCCGATAATGCGCGGATCGCCGCTAATAATTCGGCATCCCCACCGCCTCCACCGCCGGAAGCATTCGACGCGGTAAAATCAAAGTCAACATCGATAACAAGGTAGTTTAAAGCGATTTCATCAAAAATCATCTCATAAAACTTAAACGCCGTCCACAAGTCAATGTGACCGCCGATCACGTCGGCCGGGGTCTGCACGCCGATATTTCCGTAGCGGTGTAACGTGCTCTCTTCCTTCAGGTTGTCTGTCCGCTGATTAAGCTGAGCGCCCTTGGTGATATTGTCTGTATGCGCCCCACTGTTTATAGTATCCGTCCGCGCCGCGTCCGTGTGCGTGTCGGTATGTGCGCCCGTGTTAAGGGTGGCGGAATCCTGCCGGGATCCGTTTTCAATGTCACCACCGGCAACGTTGGTTAGACCGCTATTAAACGCGCTGCGTTTTTCCGTGCTGCTGCTTGTTTGGGATCCAAGCGTTGTGTTGTTGGTGTCCTGCCGCGCGCCGTAAACGTCCGTACGCTGCACCTGCCCAAATTGGTTTGTGTCCTGCTTTGCGCCGTAGGCCGTGGAATCCGACCGTTGCCCCTCGTTCATACTCTGCGTGCCGGTGTTGTCGCGTTCATACTCCTCGTGCACGTCGTAGTTATTTACAACGTCGTAAGCATCGGCCGCAAGCACTTGCACCCGGTACAATTCCGAATAGCGCTTTGCGTTTATGAATAAATGGGCGTCAACTATTTGCTTCCAATCCGAAAGCATTTCTGTTATGGTCGTGTTCTCTCCATATTCCTGCAATACCTTAAAGGCCCGGAATTTTTGGAAAAAATACCGATCAAATTTCTGGTAATTTGTTTCGTAGCCCTCCCAAAAATCAAAGTCTTCGGTCGGTAACAATGTTTGCTGATTTTGTTTACAATAGGCGTAAAGTGTGTCAATCGTCACTGACCGTTTCGGGGATCCAAAATAAATCATTCCGCCACCTCCGCATCATCCGCCCCGGTTGCCCCGGTTGTTTCGGTTGGTTCCGTTAAATTATACTGTATTTCTGGCGAAAGCTCGACACTCCAGTTTGTGCCAAATAAAGCATTGACACGCTCCGCGCCTCTTTGCCGGCTGTCCAGCATATCGGAATTGTTTAATAAAAGCATGGACGTATCGGCTTCAACCTCAGACACAACACTGTTGCTTCGCTTTTCAAAGCTGGCCCGGATGCCGATATCTGCATAAAAGTTTTTCAGAAGCTTCTGCCGAACCTCCACGATGTCAACCGCGTTTTGGTTTGTCTGCCTGCTAACACCGGCATAATTTACGCCAAGCGCTCCATTATCCGTGACAACACCGCTTTCGCCGTTGTAGACCTTCTTTTGATAGGTCTGTATACTTTCAAGCTGCTTTGTGCTTGTCGCCACCGGCACACCTCCGGCATCCCTGGCATTGATTAAAACGCCGGATAGCGTAACCTCTGCGTGTGCTAACATATATGCATAATGGTCTACTACTTCAATCGTGGGGTTTCTGAGCGCGTTGTTACTGATCGTTTCGCACTCTTCCCCGATCTTGGCGGATCCTGCCCAAATCGGGCAACGTAACATATAAAAGGGTTTCTCATCAAAGTATTTTCCGACGCCGTAGAAATTTCCAAAGAAGGCGGTTAATCCGTTCTGCCCGTCGGGATCCGATCCGTCCAGCCGAAAATCCGCAATGCCACAATGTCCGATTAAGTGCAGCCGGATCTCTATTTCTTTCGGTGGTACCGGGTCGGTATTTCTCCATACGAAAAGCCGCATCACTCTTTCAAAAAGATTGTCACGCCAAAACGAATAGAACCTTGTGAAGGTACCGCCGCGCTTTTGGAAAAAACGCACCTCAGCATTGTTTAGCGCGTCAAAATTCTCGCTTAAAAACATTTTTATCTCTCCTTATAAAATGGGCGACGACATAAGCCGCCGCCCTGCACGGGTATTATATGGGAAAAGTTAGTATGGTACCTTTATTTCTTTGCGGTCTTCGCGCCGCTTGCGGTGGTTACTGAAATAGCAACGTCACCGGTTACCTTCGGGATCTCAATAACGCCGGTCGCTGCCGTGTAGGCCGTGGCGGTAATATCCGTGCCGCCCATCGTTACGCTAACCGCGCTGATGGTGTAGCCGTCATCCGCTGCCACGGTTGTCTTGTATGCCTTGTTAAACTCGGTTTTCGTCGCCGTGTTGGTGCTGCTGGCGTGGGATAAAGTCAGCGTGACGCCTGCCTGGTCGGCGACATAAAAGACAACCATGTTCTCATTCGGGTCTACGGCGTAGCCCTTGCGTGCCTGCTCTCCGTGAACGTAAACGTCGTCGCGTTCGTTGTAGTGTTCCCACGAGCGGCGATAACCAAAGTTAGCCGCTACCGCGTCGATATCTTTGATAAAGGCAATAATGCCGCCCTGCGTCACTTCGCCCTCGTCGCTCGGATCCTCAGCGTCTAAAATAAGTGAATCATTCTGAATGCTGATTTTTGAATTGTCCGCAAAATCAAAGTTAGCGCCCGGGCTTTGCCAATATTCGATTTCCCGGTATCCCGGCAGCTCTACTAATTCTCTATGGTAGGTGTCAGATTCCATATTTGTTGCCGTGGCGCTCACAAAATCGGTAAGCATTTCCACAACGACGCGGTCGTCCGGTGTAAATTTCGGCAGCCCACCAGCGTTAAAAATCGTCGTCATACGGCGCATATATTTAAGCGTGTTGCGGATCTGTAAACCAGCGAAGCGAAGAAACGCTGCACTGGTAAGCGCCCCGGCAGCCGTCAGCGGTGTAGATCCACCCGGAAGGGTTGCGTTATACTCTGCTAAAAGGTTGCGTGACTTGCCGCGCTGCCAAGTATAAGCAATACCGGTATTGTCTGCCATTGCCTCGACGCGCTCGATCTCCAACGAAAGGGAATTTTCGATGTAGACATAAATCCCGTCGATAAATGCAGCCATTTCGGCAGCGTTTACAAACGCGGTTTTAATCTGTTCCGAAGGACGAACGATTTCAACCGACCATGTGCCCTGCCCACCGAAAATAAGCGCCGTTACCTCCAGCGTTGTACTTACATCATACGGGCTTGTCTGATTGTATGTTACCGCGCCGGTGTCTGCGTCCGTCTGCGGGATATTGTGCGCCGGGTTGTCTACGGCTCCGGCAAGGTGGTAGTGAACCTTCTGTTTGAATGCGCCGAATTCGTCCTCGTCGCGTAAAATGCCGCGGCTCTGCGGATCGTAGCGGCGGACGGCGAAGATCGTTTTTACAATGCGATTCACAAGGCTTTTAAACCACGCATCATATAAATTGTTTTCGCCCAACGTTTCACCCATTCGGACAAAATCCGACGTGTTTAGCGGTGTTGAAAATGTCGCCGCTCCGCCTAATGCATCGTTTACAGAATCCTGCACAATCGGCGCAATCTGTTTGATAATACTCATTTCTTTTTAACTCCTTTTCTGTTTTGTACCGGCTGAGCCGGGTGGAAAGTGTTGATCGTGTCTTCCAACGTGTTTACAGTATCGACCAAAGTTTGTAGTGTGGTTTGTAAGGTTTCAAAAAATCGGAAATCCCTATACATGAAATAAAGGATCACTGCTACGGCAACACCGTTATTCAGTAGTAGGTTCGCTATCTCCTCCGCTTTCCTCACCTCCCGTTTCGTCCTCAGCCTCCGGGGATCCTTCCGGCGCGTTTGTTTCATTCTCCGCCGGTTCCTCTTCTGTTTTCTCCTCCGGTGTCTCCTCCGGCTTTTCCTCCGGTTTCTTATCCAGCTTGTTAGCCTTTACGATGTGCGCCGCGACGTTGGCGGCCTCCGGTGCCGGGTGATAAATTTCGTTGTAGGTTTCTGCGTTAAATTTCATTATTGTACCTCCTTAAATGTAACATGGTTTTTGCACATTGTCAAACTTATCAACAAACTTTCCACATTATCCACTACAAAATACCATACTGTTTGTTTAGATTGATAAAGTCCGCTGCCGTCAGGTTGTCCGAATAGCAGACATTGCCTTGCATCCAGCACTCTTTTATTTTCGCCTCTGCTTTACTTTTCGGGTTTAGGTGTTTGCTGGCCTGCGGATCCGGGATAAAATCTTCGGTTAAAAGCCTTATGCCTTTGTCCTGCTTCTTTGCCGGGAAAATATATAATATCAGCTGCCCGGATCCATCGGTAAGCAAGCATAAATGAAAAGCAAACATATTATATTTTACATCCAGCCGGTAAATTTCGTCGTAGTCCTTTAGCTTTCCCGGCAGCCGTGGCGACTCTTTCACGTCCCATTCGCCTGAAATAATTTGTTTCGCGGCGTTACCAAAGAACAACGTTGATTCCCGTTGCAACACTTCGCAATTTTCCACCGCTATATCTACGGTAAAATCCTGATAATGCATGTGATAGATTTCAATCGTTCCCGGCCGCTGGCGTAGTGTGCCTTGTAGCTGCCACTCGTTAAAATATGGACAAACGCGGCTCATGGTGTTCCCGATCAATAGCACTTTGATCGAATCCAGGCGCGCCACGGTCGAAATAAACTGTTGCAGCTTGGTCGGTTCCTCAGATAAATAAACCTCGTCGGTGATAAACTCCTCGTATAGGATCCACCCGTAGTTTACAAACGCCTGCGACTTGTAGCGCACTGCCTCATTAAGCGCACAGTACCGTCCTATTTTTCTGCCACGCTCTATCTTGTTATCATCGGTCATGACGGCAAAATAAAGGGATCCTTGCCACGCAATCACGGTATTATATTCACCCACCGTGATTTTTTCAATCGGCATATCGGCAAAATACGCTTCGACGCTGGCGCGCTTGATATCCTCCCTCCACCGGCGAAGGTAAACAAAATTTACACCGTTGTCGTAGGCATCCCTTAAAACGGTTTCTTTTGCAGCATAGCTTTTCCCGTTTGCACGCATGCCCAGAAGGATCATATACGCCGCTTCGGTTTTTAGTAGGTTTGCTATCTTATAATATTCTCTCTTTTTCATTTCGTGGTAAACCTCCCTCGTAAGTGTGTTTTAAACGAATCCGGTAGGGTGGTAGGGTCAAAAGTATAAGTGTAATTAATTAAACGCTTGTATTCGTCCGTCATGTGTAAATGGTACCCATTCGGACGCAAGTTAATACCATACTTTGCAGTGCTTTTATACCCATCCGGCCACGTCAGCGGCGGCTGGTCGTAGATATAAGTATGCAACGACTTTTTTACCGCTGGATGATCCTTATCAAAAATAAAGCCGTCAGCGAAGTTTTCCATGTTATCATCCAAGCATTCAACCGCTTGTTTATTCACACCGGATACGGTCAAATATAATTTTCCGTCTGTGCGCCGCTCCAAATATCGTTTTGCGCCTAATGTGATAAATGCTTCACAATCATCTTCTTTTTCAAATATGCCAAGCTGCCGCCGTATTCCGTGGGGATCCTTCGGACGCGTCCGATCGGGGTCGAATCCGTGGTATTCCATTGCCTTGTCCAGCTGCTCCACAATCCATTTGTTATAATTGGTAAAGTCTCCGCGACCTATAATAAACAAGCTGTCGGTGTCACAATATAAAACGTTTCGGTCGCCTGCCTCCAATAAGCACCGCCACAACATCCGCCGCGCGTATGCCGTGATCCAGCATCCCCAGCTATAGTTGAGAAAATACCGCCGTTCCCGTGGGTTCCAGCTGCGAAGTTCCGATAACGTCATGTTTACATCGTCATCGGTTAGTGTGTCAATGTTCCATTGTTTCGTTTCTTGATTATAAAGCACGTCAGCCATACACAAGGCCGTTACGCTCATACCAAACAACGAATTGATATATTGTTTGCTCTGTGCGTATAGATCCGGAGCGCCTGGCTGCTCCTCTTCGGTCACTCCTTTTAAGGTTGTTTTGTTAGCGTATAATTGCAGAATGTAATCTACAAATTTCGTGGGAAGATATTGTTTTCGGCTACGGTAAACGTCCAGCGTTCCCATTTTGTCGAATTCATAGGTTTCTTGAATGGTTAACAAATCCTGCTCAGTAACCCAAATTTCAAGCTGGTATGCAGATATCACGCGGCCGTTATCTTTTCGCGGATGGCACCAGCGGCAGCGGCTGCACTCCTTACATTCACGGCGATATTTGCACGGCTTGCATACGCTTTTTACATCTTGGATATAGGTGTTGTATGTTTTCGCCCGGATCCTCGTAAATCGTAGGTGAAAAATGTAAGCAAAGTTATCATAATCAACCGTTTTGGGCATATGGTGTCCGAGATAAGCCCACGGCGTCGAAGGATATTTGAATGCCGCCATCATGGTAGGGTAGTGACTTGCAAAATCTCTGTGTTCTATCACTCCGTCGGGGTTGTCAGCTGCTTCTACGATCATTCCGGCGTGTAGCCGGTTGGCGTGGGTGTAGCCGCCTGCAAAAACCGCTTGCAGAATTGAATACTCTTTTGCGCTATGCGGCACCAGTTTTTTGATCCATTTATGGTAGTCCTGATCCTTCAATAGTAGCTTTTTTACGTCCTGCCGTACGGTTCCGGTTTGCGTCAGCGGTATTTTGTCCGGTGTTTCGTAGCGTTTTAGATACTCCTTTATGCCGTGGTATACAACGATACAGTCCTGTTCGCTATACGTAAGTATATTTTCGGATAACTCTGTTTTTGGCGTTCGGATCCGGTTATAATCAAACGCGCCGGTTAGCTTGTGAACGCCTAATGACTTGCCCCACGAATCCAGCGAAAGCCTCGTTAACATATAGCTGCACCGAAATTCTATGTTTGGGAAATCCGCTGGTACCATCTTCATGGGTTTGTGCGGCATCCGGGCGAATAACTCCATCTCGGAAAAGATGTTTTGCAGAAAATGAAACTCCCATGATAGGTTATGTACCCATATGATACACTTCGCATCTTGCGGCAAATCCTCCAGCACTTGGCGAAAATCCGCTAATTCACGCCCATAATAAACAACGTCGTTATATCCAAATTGCCAAATATAGCACAGTGAAACCGCTTGCAGATTATTCCAATAATCGCCGGATCTGCCGGGATGATAGCGGATAATCTGCTGGTCTTCATTGATCCACGCGCTGGTGGTCTCAATGTCTAAAGTGAAGATATCATCACAAAAGATTTTGTTTTTCTTTTTGTCATGATGGTTTCGCTTTTTGCGGATCTTGAATTTTTTCCCTTGTAATTGCCCCGTATATTGCTCCATTATATCTCCAGCTTGTCACGCAATGACGTCAGCATCTGATCCGTTGTTCGGCCTTCTGCTTTTGCTTCGCGGTTCGTGTCAATTAACGCTTTCATAAAATCGCTGCTGCTTTTCCCGGCGCTTCGCGCATCCTCGTACGCTGCTACAACGTCGGTACTGTTCCCGAAATTGTTTAGAATATGATCGCCTAATGAACCCATGATTTCGGTTAACTCTCGATACTCGGAATAGGTCAAATCATAGTTTTTGGAAAATGATTCATATGCTTGTTGGTATTTCTTTTCCTCCTCAGCAGACGGCAGCTCACCGGCAAATAGATTAAGCGCACGTTTTAACTCTCTGGCCTGAATCTTTAACTCCGCTTTCGTTTTGTATGTCAAGCCTAAACCGATGCCGCCGCGGTATTCTCGGCCGGTTCCTAATTCAATAAGCCGGTTGCGTTCCTCATACAATAGCGGATAATCTTTTTTGAGATCCACGCCGGACGCTTCCAACATAACATATTCTTTGTTTATTGCCCGGGTCGCTTCGCGGATCCACGCGCGCTCATGACGTGTTGTCCAGTCTGCCTTCGGCTGGTCGCTTAAATCAATTGTAAATTTTGCCATCGTCTCCCACCTCCCTTGAAACATGGATTTCCTCGGAGATCCAGCCCGGCGCTATCTCGTTTTCGGCCTGCTCTGATGCCTCCGCAAAGGATCCAGCACTAATAATATTGTCGTAGGTTGCTTTGATTCGAATGTGATACTTTTCCAATGATTCCTCCATTAAATAAGCGGCGACCGTAGCCGCCGCCGTTGGTCGCCTTTATTCTCCTTCGGGCACGTCCTCCACCTCGGACGCGTCGGCAATGGTAAAGCCTACGGTTTTACCTCTTTTTGTTTCCAGCGGGCCGATGTCTTTCAGAACCATTTCACCTTTTAAAATCCGATCGACGGCCTCGGAATCCTCTTCGATACGGTGAAAGATTTTCGTAGCATAGCCCGGCATGTTAATTTTAGCGCCGTTTCCTACTACAACAACCTGCTCTCCATGTTTTCCATTGGTGAAGAAAAACCCGTATACCTTAATCACGGCGCCCTCATAATCGCGAATATGCATAAACGGAAAAGCATCCGTATCGCCAATATCGGTTCTAATCACTCCGTTACCGTTGTAGTTGAATTTGCTAAAAAATCCCATTTTGTTTACCTCTCTTTCATTTTTTTCTGCTTGTTTTATGGGAATGCCCGTATATGTCCGATAGCACAGACATTTTATCAGAATATGGTAATCGTTGCGTAATCGTTATGGTCGAAATAATGCGATTCGCAAGCATTGAAAACAATTCTTAATCCGTCGCCCAGCTTCTCAATACTTGAAACATTTTGAAATGTGATATCTACAAGAGAATCGTTATTTTCAAAAGTCTCCCACGTTTCAACATTAAAGAAGTCTTCTTTTGTTAGCTTTCCTGCATAATAGCCATAAACTCGTACTTTCATTTTTGCTCCCTTCCTTTTAGCAATAACCCGATAATTAAGTTTTGCATCTGCTCCTTTGGCTGCCGGGTTCCCTTTAACCAGGCGTAGGCCGTCCGCCGTGAGTAACCGATCGCCTCGATCTCTGTTACGGTAATGTTCAAAACGTCCAAGCGCTCCTTAAATTGCACTCCGTCACCTCCTTATAATGGTAAATTTGCAGTGGCTGCAATCACAAACAAACCTTCATTCTGTGTAATTTCTTCCGTGCACATCGACTGCCGGGTAGCGGTAATCAATTCTTTGAATATTCCTAAACCTCCGCAAGCTGCATAATCCCGAAATAAGATGTCTATTTTTTCTCTCATGTTGTACCTCCTTGTTTTTCCATAAATACCCTTGAACCTCAGTATAACATGATGTTGTACAATGTACAAGCACTTTTTGCCGGGATCTGTGATATAATAGTAAAGCCCATTTATATTCTTTCCCCATCCTTTTACTTGGAGCCGTGAAACGTTTCACGGCTCTTTTTTCATGTTTCACGATGTTTCACGGCTTTTGTCGTTTTGCCGTCACATTTTGTTTCGTCTGGCAGTCAATGGGGGAGCCGTGCCTCAACGACGTCCGCCATAGTGGATTCATGTTTCAACCAAAATCTGCCGTGGCGGAGGCGCCCCCTTATACT
>JAZRZU010000014.1:0-6317 GCA_045601465.1 Acutalibacteraceae bacterium | reverse complement strand
CTGCAAGCGGCGCAGGAATATTTTGATGGGCGGTATGTCCTGCAAGCCGATTGCGTAGACCGTCAAAAGGTAAACGACATACGGTTTGCGAATGATGACAAGCGTATCGACATTATCGCCCATGATTTCGGGATAATCAAGAGGCTTATGTGGGCGGTGGCTACATCGTCAATCGGTGCTTTGGTTGTGGCTGTTTTTGAATTGATTTTGAGGTGAAGAATATGCAGAAAACATGTAACGGATGCAACAGCGAACAGGGCGCACATGTGCCGTACATTGTTTTGGAGGCAGAACGAGCCAGAGCCGAAAGAACCTTCCACCGGATGTGGGTGCTGGTGATTGTGCTGGTTTTGCTGCTGGTTGGTACGAATGGCGCATGGTTGTGGTATCAGAGCCAGTTTGAGACGATTGAAGAAACTTATCAAGAAGTTACGCAGGAAGCGGACGGAAACGGCAATAATGTGTTTGTAGGCGGTGATATGTATGGCGAAACAAACGATCAGAACTACAACGATTAAAAAGCGTGTCCGCAAAACAGGCGGCGATTCCGGCTATGTGAAGTGTCCAGACTGCAACGGCACCGGGCGAAAGAAAAAGAAGAAGACCCGTTGACGAGGTGGCGTTATGATTGTATTCGTTACACACAAATACGTCGGCAAGGAAGAAAATTACATCCGTGCACGGCAGACGACCAAATACCTGCAAAGTTTGGATGCCCGAAACACCTACATCTGCCCCCTGATGGCGTTTGCCCACATGGGCGACCCTGACCGGGAGGATGTAGCAGAAATGCGTCTTGACTTGCTGTCGGTGTGTGATGCTATCTGTGTAGCTTCTGACATTGACGGCGACACTATGCGGAAAGAGGTTGATCTTGCCGCCTTAATTGGCATGGAGGTAGTGCCGTATGACAAAACTGGATGAGTATGACCAAATTGACCGCCAAGGCTGGGAGGCGTTGATTGATAGATGGATTTTTGACCAGCGAAACCGGGAAATCCTGAAGCGTCGATTGCTGGACGGTGTGCGGTTTGAACCGCTGGCAGAGGAATTTTCTTTGTCAGTGCAGCAGACCAAAACCATCGTAAAGCGTGGCCTTGATAGGCTAATACGCCACATCTAAAAGACATACAAAAAACAGACGGAAGCCGTCCCTTTATTTGATTGTAGGGGGGCGGCTTTTTTTGTATCCTCAAATCAAAAGGAGGGCGGTAAACCGTGAGCATTGAGCAGATTATCCGGCGAAATAAGCGGCTGTCAGAATTGCCGTTTTTGATGGTTTACTGCGTAATCAAAATATTGGCAGAAATGGGGCTGTTGAGGAATGTGGATTTATTGGAACCCGAACCCAAACGGCAAACAAGTGGGAGATTGTACCATCAGAGCAATAACAAAAGCTCTGGACAAAGAATGGCATGATGTGTTTTTCGCTTTGTCCCTGCAAGGTGCTGTGATGTGCGACATGCCGTCCGCCAACTCGGTTACGACGGCATTTTTAAGAAAAAATGGTTTTCACAGAAGGACAATTCCAGATGATTGCCCGGATTGCTACACAATAGAGGATTTTTGCAAAGACCATCCGCAAGGCGTTTATGTGATAGGCACGGGCAGTCACTTGACCACGGTCATTGACGGAACTTTGTTTGACAGTTGGAACTCCCTTGCAGAAACACCCGTTTATTACTTTGAAAAGAAAGAAGGTTGACCCATGGCGTACTATGCACCGTTTTACAGACCGAATTATTATTCCCCGATGCAACAGAACCAGCAGGAAATGATCCCCCAGTACAGCCAGCAGCAACAGCCTATGCCCCCGGCACAGCAAAACGGAAACGGCTTGATCTGGGTGCAGGGCGAGACTGGTGCAAAGTCTTTCATCGTTGCCCCCGGCCAGACAGTCATGCTGATGGACAGCGAGGGCGACCGGTTTTATCTTAAGACGGCTGATGCAAGCGGTATGCCTATGCCTCTTCGCATTTTTGATTATAAGGAGCGCACAGAAGCGGCTAATCAGGCAAATAACGCCCCTGTGAGCGTTCCTGCGCAGTCGGTAGATGAATTTGTTACCCGTGAAGAATTTGAGCGCAGAATGGCTGAAATGGCCGCTGGATGCAAATGCCGGGCAAAGGCAAAAGAAAAGGCTGTGAATGGAGGAAATGAAGATGGCGAATAATCTTTTTAATGCGCTTGGAGGTAAAAACAATCAGCCAACTATGAACCCGGTACAGATGTTTGTTCAGCGTTTTAATGATTTCAAAAGTTCTTTTGTTGGAGACCCCAAAAAAGAGGTGATGAACCTTTTGCAGACAGGTCAAATGACACAAGAGCAATACAATGAATTGGGGCAGATGGCGAACCAGCTTATCAAAGTTTTGCCCAAATAAAAAAGGCTTAAGATGTGCGCACATTTTAGCATACAAAATGAAAGGAAATGAAACAATATGAGTTTGACTACTTCCGAAATGTCCCCTGCTGATCTGGCTGCCGTGTGTGGCAATGGCAATCGTGGCGGCGATGGCATGTGGGACGGCAATGGTGCATGGTGGCTGATCGTCCTGCTGCTGTTCGGCTTTGGTGGCCGTGGTTTTGGCAACGGCTTTGGTGGCGGCAACGGTGGCGGCGGTGGTGTAGGCGAAAACTATGTGCTGGCCACTGACTTTGCGACCATCGAGCGCAAGCTTGACGGCATCAACAATGGCATCTGTGATGCTACCTTCCAGCTGACAAACAACCTGAACGGCAACTTCCGCAATGTTGATAATGCCATCTGCACTCTGGGCTATCAGGCTTTGCAGAATACCAACGCAATTCAGACGCAGATTTCCGGCGTACAGAGCCAGATTGCCGGTTGCTGCTGCGACATCCAGGGTGCAATCAAAGATGTGGCTTATGGCAACGCCATGAACACCAACCAGCTTGACCGCCGCATTTCTGACTGCTGCTGCGACATGGAAAAAATGAATATGCAGTCCCGGTTTGACGCTCAGGCCTACAACTGCAACACCCTTCAGGCCATCGACAAGCTGGGTGACCGCATCATCGACTACATGAGCAACGAGAAGATTCAGGCGCTTCGGGATGACAATATGGCTCTGCGCCTTGCCGCCTCTCAGGCTAAGCAGAATGAATATCTGATTGCTCGTCTGGGCGACAAGTGCCCCGAACCCGCTTACATCGTCCAGCCCCCTCAGTCTGTGACTTTCCCCACTAATTGCTGCGGTACCGTGAATTATGCTTCCAACGGCTGCGGCTGCGGCGGTAATTTCTAATCTAATATCAAACAACAACTTTTCCCTGCCGGGAAATGGTCGGCCTTTAGTGGCTGATGGTGTACATGGGCGGTGGGGCTTCCTGCCGCCCAATTTGATAGAAAGGAATGATTTTAATGGCTGCTGAATACAGCGCAATTCCCGTCCAGACGATTGCTGTGGACGAAAATGTAATCTTTGCCAATGGTAGCCGTGCTTGCCATAAGGGTTACATTCAGCACCGGGACACTTCCGGCATCTTCTTTCTAAAAGGCTCTAACAACGGCTACCGTGCCGTTTACCGTGTGACTTTCAATGGCAATATCGCCATTGCAGAGGGTGGCACCGTTGAGCCCATCAGCGTCGCCCTGACCATCAACGGAGAACCGCTGGGCAACGCTACCGCCACCGTCACGCCCACCGTCGCAGAGGCATTTTTCAATGTGTCCGTCACGACCTTCATTGAGATTCCCTGCGGCTGCTGCGTGACCGTATCTGTTGAAAATGTGAGCGACACCACGGACATTGATGTGACCAATGCCAATATCATCTTTGACCGGGTGGCGTGAGGAAAGGAGCAAACAACATGAAATATATGCACGACCTGAAAGATATGCTCTGTGCTGAATTGGAAGAATATGCGCAAAAACAAAAGATGTCTGCCGGTGATCTGGAAACCGTGCACAAGCTGACCGACACCGTAAAAAATATCTTGAAGATTGACACCCTGACCGAGGAACTGGGTTATTCCGAGGACGGCCACTATATGGGCGAGGGTCGTATTTACGGCACTTCCTACGAAGGCGGCTACTCCGAGCGTGGCGGTTCTTCCTATGCCCGTGGCCGTGGCCGATATGCCAAGCGTGACAGTATGGGGCGGTACAGCCGTACCGGTGGTTCTTATGACGACGCTATGTCTTATGCCCGTGGTGGCAATCAGGGCGGCGGCAATCGTTCTTCCTACCGTGGCGGTTACAGCCGTGATGGTGCCAAGGAATACATGATGGAGCAGCTGGAAGAAATGATGGAACAGGCCGAAAAACCCGCAGAGCGTGAAGCACTCAAACGGTGCATGACCGCACTCGAAAGAGCATAAAAGGAAGTGGTTGAATGATTACGGAAAGAGATGTACAAAAAGCCATTGAGGAATGCTTGCAAGACCCGATCACCGGGAACAAGCGGACGGCGTTGGCTGATCTGATAATCATTCAGGGCTATCTGTTTGGTGACTATCCGAGGGAACAAGACCCACCGACCATGCGATCCATGACCGCAGCACCGGAACCAGCCGAAAACATAATCCAAACACAAGGCGGCACGGAATTTCTGGATGCTGTTGACGGCAAAAAAGCCGACAGGGCGTGGAAGCTGATTGATGAGCTTGTGCAGACCGTCAAGCTGCTACACCCGAAGATGCACGGCGTGTTCATCGAAAAATTGTACGACCTTTGACAGGACAGGGGACAGAAATGCCCCCTGTTTTTTGTGCAAAATTATTTTTTATAATATTATAAAAAAGTGTTGACAAATAAAAAAGGATAGTGTATAATACATAGTGTCAGGAGGGCACGAGAGGCCCCCACACGAAAGGATGCAAGACAATGAAACAATCTCCCCGCCTTGTCCGAAAGCTCGCCGATGCCATGAATGGTAATGAAATCGAAGTGTTTGCTTGGTATAAGAGTGAAATCTACAGGCTGAAAAGCGAACTGCGCAAGTGCCGCAACGGTTTCAATGCTCGTTGCATCATACAGGAAATCGAAACCCTGAAAAACGAGTACAACGTGATCGATTCTAACTTCTAAAAGCTAACGCCGAGGAAAGAAAGGAAGCACCACCATGAACAACTACTACGTCAACATCTTCACCTACTGCACCTCCACCCCCCACATCATCGACGAAGAAACCATGCTGCAAGCAGAGCGTGGCGAAAACTACATGAACCCCGAAGATTTCATGTTCCTCTGTGAAGCTCCCAGCATGGTCGAAGCCATCGAGTGCCACGACGAAGAACGAAGCAGGCACCTGAACGACATCGAAGGTGAACGCTACCACCCGTAACGACCTACCAGCCCAGCCGGGGGGCAAAGCCCGGCAGAAAGGAAACAAAACCATGAAACAAAGAAAATGGTTTTTCAAGAACGGCACTTGTTTTGAGGTCTATAATATTCTGTTTGATAATGGGCGGTTTATGCTGGTTCAGAACGATAACTCAAAAAAATATTCTTTTGGGTTGTGTAATGATTTCGGTACGCTTTACGGATTTCCCGTTAATTGGTCATGCTTAACCGCCGATAAATGCAACGACGTCTTAAATGGTCTAATCAAAATTGATAGCAAAAAAGAATACGCTTGTGTGCGTGAATTTGAACTTAAGGAATACGGTTATACATCCATCGACCAATGGCAAGCCATGATAAACGCTTTGAGACAGCAAACCACAAAGAGATACACAGCAAAAGCCCTGATCCTGATAGAAGGAAAGGAAATGGAAATCACCATTTACAGCCTTTATGAAAGAGAAGAAGAAGCAAAAGAAGGAATCCGGCATTTTGCGGCGCATGGTTACAACATTTTGAAAACGTGGATTGAATGAACAGCCGGGGGAAACTCCCCCCCGGCAGCAGGAAAAACGAAAAACCCGGCGAATAAATCAAAAAAAACGGAAAGAAGGAAAGAAAATGACTTTTCATGCTGTTATGGAATCTCTAAAGGCTTTGGAAATATTGATAAAAAACGGCCAGCGTAAAGAAGCCCTATCTTTTGTCCGTGATATGCTTTCCAAATACGCCCCCCTCCGTGAAGTTTACGCCGCTTCATATCTGGATGAAATGCCCATCGAAGAATATTTTCATTATTATGACAACATCCTTCCCAATAATGATTACGCCGAATTTTTCGCAATGCTCGATTGCGTGGAAGATGATATTGTTCACTTCGACGATCTGGAAGATGCACTTGGAGATTTCTATTGTGCAATGGAAATCCTTGAAGCACAACTTGGAGAAGTATTGTCTTTCCGTTCTCTTTACGTTTACTTGTCTGTCATGTATTACGCTGTTTGTGCTA
>JAZRZU010000013.1:0-27975 GCA_045601465.1 Acutalibacteraceae bacterium | reverse complement strand
ACCGAAGCGATTCCGCTTCGGTCGTGTATTTATCCTTATCATCCGTAAGGTTGATGACGGTTTTGTTAAGCGACAACGCATAGCGTATCGTGTAACACAAAAGCACCCGGCATGGGTTTGGCGTAAATTTTTTCCAACCATTCACCGAAGCCCCTTTTATTTCGTTTGCAGTGGGTATGTTTTTTATGAAGTCAAGGAATTTGATAGCAAGACGCTCCTTTACGAGTTTTTGGCGGTGTTGATGGAGGAAATGAGCATTCTGCGAATTGACCCACAATCGTGCAGAACAGTCTTTGCAACATCATCAGAGATAATGCTCGTTTTTTGGGCGATTTCGATCCAATATTCTGTTTCATAACATTCTTTCAATGCAATCTGCAGTTTGGCAATAAAATCGGGACGGCTGTGCGCATATTTTGCTTCACGGATATTCGCACCAATACTTGTACCGCTTCGTTCAAGTTGATTTGACAGAGAATAATGTCCTTTTATGTTTTCTGTCAGTTTTAAAATTTCAATTGCAAATGCTGTTGACATATCCGCAAGTTTATTTTCAGCCATTGAAATCACCTCTTTAAACTCATTATACCAGAGATTACAATAATTCTCAATGAAATCGCGCAAGGCGCGATGAAATCCTCACTCTGTTCGGATGAAATCTGCTTCGCAGATGAAATTAAATCCGTCCTTTCTCCCGACGAAGTCGGATTTCATCACGAAGTGATTTCATCCCACCGAGGTGGGATTTATCCCGTCCGTAAGGACGGATTTAGTTGAAAAGGAACCACACTTGTCATAGACAAATGTGGGTCCTTTTCTGGTGCGAGGAAAGGGACTTGAACCCTCACGTCAAAGACACACGCACCTCAAACGTGCCTGTCTGCCTATTCCAGCATCCTCGCATACAGCAGTGGTAATTATAGCACCTTCGATTGCGGCTTGTCAACCGCTTTTTTGCTTTTTTTAAAAATTATAGCCTTGATGGTGGCGGGTCGATTTGATACGGTTTGGTCAGTTCCAGCAACCGTGCGCCGAGCGTGACGGTCATGGACAAGCCTTCCGGAACGTAGGTTTCCTGTTCCACAGCGCCTTCACGGCGGCATGCTTCGGCAAGGGCTCCTTCACGAAACGGTAGCAAAAGGGTAACACGTCGTCTGTCCGGCGGCAATACTTCCGTGAGTTTTTGCAACAAGTCATCAATGCCCTGCCCGGTGGCGGCGCTGATACAAACGGCGCCCTCCCGGTCGGTCAGCGGTAAAGCTGCCGGCAGGTCGCATTTATTAAAGACGGTGACGATGGGACGGTCTACGCAGCCGAGGTCGGCTAACAATTCCCGACAAACGCTTAAATGTTCCGCTGCATCCTCGGCGGAGCTATCGCACAGGTTTAAGATGACGTCCGCTGCGGCGGCTTCTTCCAAGGTGGAACGGAATGCCTGTACCAAGTGGTGGGGCAGACGGCGGAGAAGTCCAACGGTATCGATGAGCAATACGGTGCGTCCGTCGGGCAGCTTCAACGCCCGTGCGGTGGGGTCTAGTGTGGCAAACAAACGGTCTTCCGCCAACACACCCGCATCGGTTAACCGATTCATCAAGGTGGATTTGCCGGCATTGGTATAGCCGACGATCGCAACGGTTTGGATGGAGTCCTTGCGCCGCCGTTCACGGCGTTGCACCCGTTGCTGTTCCACCGCTTTTAAGGATTCTCGCAGTGCCTGGATCCGCCGACGAATATGACGGCGGTCGCTTTCTAATTTGGTTTCGCCGGGGCCTCGTGTGCCGATACCGCCGCCGAGTCGAGAAAGCGCCGTGCCTTGTCCCGCTAGGCGGGGTAACATATATTGCAGTTGCGCCAACTCTACTTGCAAGCGTCCTTCGGCTGAACGGGCACGACCCGCAAAAATATCCAAGATCAGCATGGTGCGATCTACCACACGGCAAGGGAGGGCATCTTCTAAATTGCGTTGTTGCGTTGCGGTGAGTTCACAGTCAAAAATAACCAAGTCAGCTTGCGTATTTTCTGCGAGCAAGGAAAGTTCTTCCAGACGGCCTTGTCCTAGGCAGGTGGCTTTATCGGGGGATTCCCGTTTTTGTACCAATCTGCCGAGCACCTCGGCGCCCGCCGTGTCGGCTAATTCTTCCAATTCGTTGAGGGAAAGTTCCACGTCAAATTCACCGGTGTCGATGGACACCAGCAAGGCACGTTCCAAACGGTTTTCCTGCTGCTCGTTTTCGATGAGTTGACTCATATTCATCCCTCCTTTTGGTATTGTACCCGCATTTTCATGTGTTGTCCATACGGCTTTTTGAAAAAAGATAAAAAATCTTTCTGAAAATTAAAAAATAGTGTTCCCATTTGTCGAAGAATATGGTAATATAGAAACACAAGATATTCTAACATCGAATATAAGGGGATGGCGAACATGGCACCGAAACTGACGAGTGAAACCATTTTTTCTGCACCGAACCAGGTCGCACCGCTGAGCATTATTGCGCAGCCGGGTACCGAGGAGTTGGCGGCAAAGATCAACTATTATCTGACGGATTGGGCGGCAAAGGCCGGCGTTCCGCAGGATTCTTTTTTGATTCCCGCCGAATGTCCTCGTTTTTCTTCCGGCGACGGCAAAGGTCTTATCAAGGCCAGTATTCGAGGCGACGACTTGTTTATTTTGGTGGACGTGGGCAACTATAACGTGAAATATCGCATCTTTGGTCAGGAAAACTGCATGTCACCCGATGACCATTTCCAAGATTTAAAACGTATCATCCAGGCAGCCGGCGGTAAAGCTCACCGCATCAACGTGATTATGCCGATCCTGTTCGGCGGCAGACAACACCGCCGCAACTATCGGGAGTCGTTGGACTGTGCGGTTGCATTGCAGGAATTGGAACGTATGGGCGTTACCAATATCATTACGTTTGATGCGCACGATGCCCGTGTGCAGAACGCCGTGCCGCTGATGGGCTTTGACAACGTCATTCCTGCTTATCAGGTACTCAAAGCGATGTTCCGTCAATATCCCGATTTATCGCCTACCCGTGAACATATGATGATCGTCAGCCCGGACGAGGGCGCACTCAACCGTAATATGTATTATGCGTCCACATTGGGTGTGGATCTCGGCATGTTCTACAAACGCCGTGATTATGCGCACGTTGTCAACGGACGCAACCCCATTGTTGCGCACGAGTACTTAGGTGACTCGGTGGAAGGAAAGGATATTTTCATTGCCGACGATATCATTTCTTCCGGCGAATCCATGTTAGATATTGCGTATGAGCTGAAAAAACGCAAAGCCAACCGTATTTTTGCGTATGCTACCTATGCGATCTTTACCAACGGGTTGGACAAGTTCGACAAAGCGTACGAAGACGGCGTGATCTCGGGCGTGTTGGGTACCAACTTGACCTATCGCACCGATGAACTCAAAAAGAGAGAATGGTTCTGCGAAGTGGACGTTTCCAAATACATTGCGTATTTCATCGCTTCGCTTAACCACGACGTATCGGTCACACGCATCATCGACTCGCACGCAAAGATCAAGAATCTGTTGGCCAGCCGTAAATAAGGAGTATAGAAACGCCGCTGCTTGTGCAGCGTCGTTTTTTTGTGTGCATATTCCGCTTGTCCGTTTGGTATACATGGATACCAAGAGGAGTGAGGGTGTATGAAGTCCATTCGTTTGATTGCGGCAGTAGGGTGTGCTGCCTTGTTACTGGGGATGCCGGTATCGGCAAAAACGGTATTCTACGAGACAGAATCCGGTGAAACGGCACAAGAGGTGATGTCGATGGACGTGCCGAAATCACTGGACGAGGCGGTATCGGCTGTTGCCGGTGCGGCGCTTGAAGTCGGCGGAAAATCCGCCGTGTTAATGGAATTGTCTTCGGGATGTGTGTTGTTTGAGAAAAACAGTCATGAGAAGTTACCCATTGCCTCTGTTACCAAAATTATGACGTTATTATTGGTGATGGAAGCGCTGGATGACGGGCTTATCGATCTGCAAGATTCGGTTACCTGTTCGGAAGTAGCGGCTTCGATGGGTGGCTCTCAAATATGGTTGGAGCCGGGCGAGGTCATGACGGTACATGAACTGGTTAAGGCCGCAGCTGTGGTATCCGCCAACGATGCGTGCGCCGCCTTAGCGGAACACGTGGCGGGGTCTATCGAGGAGTTTGTGCAGCGGATGAATACCCGTGCCGCTGATCTGTCCATGCAGGATACGTTGTTTAAAGATTGCAGTGGACTGGATGATACCGCCTATTCTTCGGCGCACGACGTGGCGCTTATGTCACGGGAGTTGATGAAATACCCGTTAATTAAATCGTATACCACTATCTGGATGGACACGTTGCGTAACGGAGAATCCCAGCTGGTCAATACCAACAAACTGATTCGGTTTTATTCCGGTGCAACGGGACTAAAAACCGGCACGACCTCCACCGCCGGGCACAACTTATCCGCAACTGCCGAACGGTCGGGGCTCGGTTTTGTGGCGGTGATACTGGGTTGCAGTACCACCGATGAACGGTTTGGCGGTGCTCGTAAAATGTTGGACCACGGGTTTGCTAATTATGCGTTATATACACCGTTGGTCGACCCCGATGCGCTCATTCCCATTCCCGTGTTGCGTGGTACGGCAGAAACGGTACAGACCGAGGTGGAAGACCTGACCCCGTTGCTGGTAAAAAAAGGAGAGGAACGGGAGCTTACCTGTACGGTTGCGTTAGCGGAGAATGTCGAAGCACCCGTGGAAAAAGGGCAGATCGTGGGTACGGTCACGGTATCCCGTTCGGGTGAAACGATTGCCGAATATCCGGTGCGTGCCGCCGCCGAAATCCCGAGGTTGAATTTCCGTGTTTGTTTGTGGCGACTGTTTTTGGCAATTTGTGCGTGATCCTGACACCGGTTGGCAGGCCAACCGGTGTTTGTTTCCAAAAAATCCAAAAAAAATATGCCGTTTTGGTTGCAATTATCACGGAAATATTGTACAATAATAACAACAAAAAAAGACGGAGGCATCTTTGGATATGGCGACTACCTTAGAAACACGCTATCTCTCCGGTTTTGTTCGTGACCATGAATTGTCGGCCATGCAAGCACAGATTACCGCAGCGCATGAGACGCTTCATAGCGGCAGCGGTCTTGGCAACGATTTTTTAGGGTGGTTGACACTGCCCACTGATTATGATAAGCAAGAATTTTCCCGTATTCAAGCGGCGGCTGAACGTATTAAAAAAGATACCGATGTCTTCATCGTGATCGGTATCGGCGGTTCGTATCTCGGCGCTCGTGCGGTGATCGAGTTTTTGAAATCTCCCTTATATAACAATCTAAAAAAAGACACACCAGACGTGTACTTTGCAGGAAAAAGTATCAGCTCGGCAGAGCTGCATGAACTGTTGCAGTTGTGTGAGGGCAGACGGGTATCGGTTAACGTGATATCGAAATCCGGTACCACTACCGAACCGGCGATTGCGTTCAGGGTATTTCGTGAGTATTTGGAGAAAACGGTAGGTGCCCAAGAGGCTCGCCGCCGTATCTACGTTACCACCGACAAAGAAAAAGGAACGCTCAAAGCGTTTGCGGACCGTGAGGGCTATGAAACGTTTGTCGTTCCGGATAACGTGGGCGGTCGCTTTTCGGTTCTTACGGCGGTCGGTTTATTGCCGATTGCGGTTGCCGGTTGTGATATTGCGGCGCTTATGGATGGTGCGGCCGATGCGCAGAAAACGCTGTGCGAAACCGATGTAACGAAGAATGATTGTTACAAATATGCGGCGTTGCGTAACATCTTATTGCGCAAGGGCCGTGCGATCGAGCTGATGGTCAGCTATGAACCTCGCTATGCGATGATGTCCGAGTGGTGGAAGCAGCTGTATGGCGAGAGTGAAGGGAAAGACGGTAAGGGATTGTTCCCGGCCTCGGTGATCTTTTCCACCGACCTGCATTCGCTGGGACAATTTGTACAGGATGGTACGAACATCTTAACCGAGACGGTTGTACTCATCGATAAATCTCCTGTGACCGTGACGGTGAAGGAAGATACCGAAAACGTTGACGGGCTTAACTTCCTCGCCGGTCGGGATATGGCAGAGATTAACCAAAAAGCTTTTGAGGGCACGGTGTTGGCGCATACCGACGGCGGTACACCGAATATGGTACTCCATGTTCCGGAAGTTTCGGAATTTGAGCTGGGGTATCTGCTCTATTTCTTCGAGAAGGCTTGTGCGATCTCGGGGTATCTGTTGGGGGTCAACCCCTTTAACCAACCGGGCGTCGAGGCGTATAAGAAGAATATGTTTGCGTTGCTCGGCAAGCCCGGATATGAGGGCGAAAAAGCCGAACTGGAAAAACGGTTAGGGAAATAAAGGCACTGACCGCTGTAAGCGGTTAATATAAAGTGGGAGGAATTTTAATGATTACTTTAATCCTCGGGAAAAAAGGCTCCGGCAAAACCAAACGACTGATCGATATGTGCAACCAGGCAATGGAACAGTCGAAAGGCAAGGTCGTCTTTATTGAAAAGGATAATACGTTGACCTACAACATCAGCCATAAAGTGCGTTTGGTCGCAGCAGATGAGTATGGCATCTGTGGGTTTGATAGTTTTTACGGTCTGGTCGCCGGTATGTGTGCCGGTAACTACGACATTACCGATATCTTTGTGGATTCCACGCTGAAAATCGGTGGTGATGTCAGCGGCTTGCTCGCATTTGTTGAGAAGCTCAAAGCGCTCAGCGATAAAACCAATACCAACGTGGTCATGTCTGTTTCGGCTGACCCAAGCGAGATTCCGGAGAAAATTGCGGAGTTAGCAACTGAAATCTAACGTCCCATCCAACAAAGCGCCGTTTCCGGCGCTTTGTCTTTGTTTTGTAAAATTCATAAAAAAGATATTGACAAATTTAGCTTGTACGGCTATAATATCTTGCGTGACAATTGAGGTGAAGTATGCTTCTTCAACTGCAATCCCTATTCATGGGAGAGAAATCTTGCCTGCCGATTGACTGTGCCTTGGATTTTTCCGGGTTGGAATGGAACGGGGAATACCCGTTTAAACAGCCGGTCATCGTCAAAGGGGAGATCCGCTATCATGCCGGTGTGGTAACCTTAAAAGCGGATGTACAGTATCGGTATGACGGCACGTGTGATCGCTGCGCTTGTGATATAAGCTGTGGGGAACATCTTGTGATGGAGCATATCCTTGTAGTTTCCCTCAATCACGAGGACAACGATAGTTTTGTTCTCATCGACAACTATCAGCTTCCGCTGGATGATTTGGTGGCGGAAGACCTCATCCTCGACCAGCCGTCCAAACGGCTGTGCAAGGAGGATTGCCGAGGCTTGTGTATGACCTGCGGTAAGAATCTTAACGAAGGTTCTTGCGGGTGTTCGCCCGATACGGCAGACCCTCGACTTGCAATTTTACAGCAGTTGCTGGATTAACTTTTTTGAATACATTAAGGAGGTGCTGACAATGGCGGTACCCAAGAGAAAAAGCTCCAAGGCACGTCGTGACACAAGACGTAATAATGTTTGGAAGACTACGGCTCCCGAACTGGTAAAATGCCCGCAGTGCGGCGAATACAAACGCCCGCACCGTCTTTGCGGAGCGTGCGGCTATTACAACGGCAGACAGATTGTCAAGGTTGAGGAATAATCCCTACCGGTTGTAAATGCCCCACATCATGGGAAGAATAGAGGGTGCGACCCGGTAGGGTTGCGCCCTTTGTTGTTTTTTGGAAGGAGGACAGGTCGTGGCGGTTACGGTTGGTGGTGTTGCCGACGGCAGCATTGCGCAGAAAAAGAAGATAAAAGCAGGCGACGTCTTGCTTTCCATGAATGGTCATGAAGTGGCGGACGTGTTGGATTACCGATTTTTCTTGTTTGAACCACGGTTGACCTTAGCCCTCCAAACGGCGGCTGGTAAAAAGCGGACGGTGCGTATTCGTAAAGCCGAACAAGACGATATCGGGTTGGAGTTCGATACCTACCTCATGGATCGTCAACATACCTGTCGCAACGGCTGTATTTTTTGTTTTATCGACCAAATGCCGCCCGGCATGCGGGAGACGTTGTATTTTAAAGACGACGACAGTCGGCTTTCGTTTCTGTTCGGCAATTACGTGACCTTGACCAATCTTTCCGAACACGAGATTGAACGCATCATTTCGATGCACATCAGCCCTATCAACGTTTCGGTACATACCACCAACCCTGAACTGCGGTGTCGGATGATGAACAACCGTTTTGCAGGACAATCGCTTGCCATTCTGCGGCGGTTTGCCGATGCGGGGATACACATGAACTGTCAGTTGGTGCTGTGCCCCGGTTGGAACGACGGGGAAGAACTGTCCCGCAGTATGCAGGAGTTAGGGGCTCTGTATCCGGCGGTGGAGAGCGTGGCGGTGGTGCCGGTCGGTCTTACCAAATATCGTGAGGGATTAACTGCTCTTCGTCCGTTTACGGCCGAGGAAAGTTGTACCGTTATTGAGATGGTGGAACGATTCGGCGATGAACACGAGAAAAACACGGGAAATCGGTTGGTGTATCCTGCAGATGAGTGGTATGTGAAGGCGGGGAGAGAGATCCCCCCAGCGGAATTCTACGGCGAGATGTCGCAACTGGAAAATGGTGTTGGTTTGACCGCCTTGTTGCGGTCGCAGTTTGCACAAGCGTTGCAAGACTGTCAGGGTGCCAAAGCGGTTGGTACGAAAACGGTGGTTGCCACCGGTACGGCAGCAGCTCCCCTGTTAAAGGATTTGGTCGCATCCGCCGAGGCGGTTGTTGATAATCTGCACGTACAGGTCGTTGCGATTCAAAATCAATTTTTTGGGGAAACCATTACCGTTGCGGGATTGGTTACCGGTGCTGATCTGTGCGACCAGTTACAGGGAATTGCCTGTGACCGTGTGTTGATTCCCGATTGTATGCTTCGTCATGAGGGGGACCGTTTCTTAGACGACGTTACCCCGTCGGAGCTTTCTGCCAAGCTTGGTGTGACGGTTGAAGTTATCTCAACCGACGGGGAAGCCTTGCTGGCGGCGTTGTTAGAGAGGTGAAGGTATGTCTAAACCGATTGTTGCGGTTGTCGGCCGTCCGAATGTCGGAAAATCGACCTTATTTAATAAACTGATTGGTCAGCGGTTATCCATTGTGAAGGATACACCGGGTGTGACACGTGACCGTATTTTTGCTGCCTGTGATTGGCGGGGCAGAAGCTTTATGCTGGCGGATACCGGTGGTATTGAGCCACATTCCGACGACGTGATCTTATCGCAGATGCGCCGTCAGGCACAACTCGCCATTGAACAAGCCGACGTTATCATCTTGGTGACCGATCTGTTGTCGGGCGTGACTGCCAATGATGCTGACGTGGCGGTCATGTTGCAAAAAAGCGGCAAGCCGGTGGTGCTGTGTGTCAATAAATGTGACCGTATCGGTGCACCACCTGCCGAGTTTTATGAATTTTATAATTTAGGGCTGGGTGACCCAATCGCCGTTTCCTCGCTTCACGGTACGGGTACGGGCGATCTGTTGGACGCTGTATTTGAGTATCTGCCGCCCGAAATGGAGGCCGAGGAGGACGATGACCGTATTAAAGTTGCCGTGATCGGCAAGCCCAATGCGGGGAAATCCTCGTTGATCAATGCGTTGGCGGGGGAAGAACGCAGTATCGTTTCCAATATTGCGGGTACGACCCGTGATGCAATCGATACGGAGATTGATACCAAACAAGGTAAATTTTTGCTCATCGATACGGCGGGATTGCGCCGCCGCAGTCGGGTGGACGATGCGATTGAAAAATACAGCATTTTGCGTGCTGAAATGGCGGTAGAGCGTGCCGATGTTTGTGTCATTTTAATCGATGGCGTGGAAGGGTTTACCGAGCAGGACAGCAAGGTGGCCGGTTTGGCTCATGAAAAAGGCAAAGCCTGTATCATAGCGGTCAATAAATGGGATGCCGTGGAGAAAAACGACCACACGATGGCGCTGACCCGTAAAAAGCTGGAAAATGATTTCAGTTTTATGGCGTATGCTCCTTTTGTGTTTATTTCGGCGAAAACCGGTCAGCGGTTAGACCGTTTGATGGAATTGATCACCTATGTAAACGAGCAAAATGCCACCCGTATTTCCACCGGTATGCTCAACGACGTGTTGGCGCAAGCCACGGCTCGTGTGCAGCCGCCCACGGACAAGGGACGTCGTCTGAAAATTTATTATATGACGCAACCGTCCACCCGTCCGCCTACGTTTGTGTTTTTTGTCAATCGTGCCGATCTGTTCCACTTTTCGTATCAGCGGTATTTGGAAAATCAACTGCGGGAAACGTTTGGATTGGAAGGAACACCAATTCGCTTTATCATTCGTGAACGTGGTGATAACAGCGGGAAATAGGAGGAACCTATGCTGATCTTTTTGCAAAACTGTTGGCTTTCGCTGTTGTTGACGGCTGTTATCAGCTACTTGTTGGGAAGCATTAGCTTTGCGATTATCGTAACACGCTTATTCTCCGGCAAGGATATTCGCTCATTTGGCAGCGGTAATGCCGGTGCGACCAACGTCTTGCGCTCGCAAGGGAAACTGCCGGCGGCTTTGACCTTTATCGGGGATCTTGCCAAGAGTATGCTGTCGGTGTATATCGGCGGTCTGTTGCTTTGCAACTTACAACTGACTCCGCTGGCAGATTCCGTATATTTGACACACAATCAGGAGCATTTAGCGCTTATCGGATCCTATCTGGCAGGGCTTTGTTGCGTGATCGGTCATTTGTATCCGGTGTTTTTTGGGTTCCGTGGCGGCAAAGGGGTTATGACCACTTTCGGCATGATGTTGATTTTGGATTGGCGAACCGCCTTGATGGCATTCGGTATTTTCTGCATCGTGTTTTTGTGCTCCCGCATGGTATCCTTAGGCTCTATCGTGGCGGGTATCAGTTTGCCGATCATTACCTATTTTATGCGCACCTACGTGTACCGGCAAGACTGGGAAACGGTGACGTTTTGTATGGCGGCGATTGCGGTGGTCGCTGTGATCGTTATTATCAAGCATCGTCAAAACATTAAACGGATTGCCAATGGCACCGAAAACAAGTTGTAGGAGGAACGGGTATGGCAACCATTTCTATTTTGGGAGCCGGCGGTTGGGGAACCGCCCTTGCGGTGATGGCGAACCGACACGGACATACGGTTACGTTATGGTCTCCGTTTGAGGAGGAGATCGGTTCTATCCGTCGTCACGGTCAACATAAAAAGTTATTACCCGACATCCCGGTGAGCCCGTCCATTCGTTTGACTGCTAATATCGAAGAAGCCTCGCAAGCGGATCTGGTTATTTTGGCTGTTCCGTCTTTTGCCATTGCGTCAACAGCTGAAAAGTTGCGGCCGTATTTGCGTCCGGGAACGCTTGTGGCAAATGCCGGCAAGGGCTTAGAGGAAAACACATTCCGACGTTTTACACAGGTGATCGAGGCGGCACTGCCGGGTATATCGGCAGTCGCCTTATCCGGTCCTTCCCATGCCGAGGAGGTCGGCCGTGGAATTCCGACCTTGGTGGTCAGTGCTTCTCGGGATAAAGCGGCGGCAAAGGCTGTGCAGGAAATGTTGATGAACCCTACGTTCCGTATCTACACACGGGAAGACGTGATCGGGGTAGAGCTGGGCGGCGCTTTGAAAAACGTCGTGGCGCTTGCCGCGGGTATCTGTGACGGGTTAGATATGGGCGATAACACCAAAGCGGCATTGATGACCCGTGGGTTGGCAGAGATTGCTCGACTGGGCGTGAAAATGGGGGCTGACTCCTCCACGTTTTTCGGTTTGTCGGGCATGGGGGATCTCATCGTGACGTGTGGCAGTATGCATTCTCGTAACCGCCGTGCCGGTATGCTGATCGGTGGCGGTCTATCCCCCGAAGAAGCGGTGAAGCGTGTTGGTACGGTGGAAGGGTATTTGGTCGCCGGAACGGCACACAAGTTGGCTGAAAAGATGGGGGTCGAAATGCCGATTGCCCAGACGTGCTATCGCATTTGTTATGAGCAGTACCCCGCAACGCAGGCGGTTGAAACGCTTATGGCCCGTCCCGGTTGTGACGAGAACGACTAAACGCTTACAGAAACAGAAAAGCGCCTCCGTACGGCAAAAGCCGTATGGAGGCGCTTGGTTGTATTTTTTGACATTTAGCGGCCGGTACTGCCGAAACCACCGCTTCGCACGGCATCGGCATCGTCGTCTTCGGTAATGCCGAACTCGACAAACACACCTTGCGCAAAGGCGGCGCCGGCGGGCAGTTCCACGGTTTTCCCCTCACGGGAATCGTTGGTGAGCTTTATTAAAATATGCCCTTCGTTAGCGGCGCCGTAATAGTCACTGTCAATGATGCCGACGGTGTTGTTGAGTTGCAGGCGGAATTTAAAGCCGAGCCCGCTGCGAGGGTAGAGTTTGAGCACCCATCCTTCGTCGATGCGTACTCGTACACCCGTGGGAATCTTGACGGTTTCACCCGGTTCTAACCGAATCGCACAGGGCAGGTAAAAGTCGTAACCGGCAGACCCCGCCGTTGCTCGTTTGGGGAGAGCCGGGAGTGGTGGAACGGCGGTGCAAAAACAGTCTTTGAAATCTTCGGAAAATTGTTTCTCGGATACCGATTCAAAACGGGCAATGCGTTTCATGGTTAGCTACCTCCAATAACTGGACAAATTTTTATTTTCACGCTATACTGATACAAAAGGGGGGGTACCGATGGTGCTGTTTGCCGTACCGATTTCGTATGCGGAGTTTGCCAAGACACGTGTATCGTCGGCAAGACTTCAACAAGCGCAGGCAAAACGTCATGCGGACGATCGGGCCCGCTGTTTGTGCGGCGGGTTGGCGTTGGATGCTTGTTTGGGTACTGTCGGATTATGCGAACGTGAGGTGAAGATCCAACGGGACGTTCACGGAAAGCCGTTTTTGGCCGAGTATCCGCAGCTGCATTTTTCCATCTCCCACAGTGGAGAGTGGGCGGTTTGCGTACTGGACGATGCGCCGGTGGGCATCGACGTTGAGCAGATTCGCCCCATTCAAACCGACCGTTTGGCAAAGCGTTGTTTCGGCTTGTCCGAACCAATATCCCCGTGTGAGTTTTTTGATCGGTGGACACGGCAGGAAAGTTTTCTCAAAGCTACGGGGATCGGGCTTTTGGGATTGCATCAAATACCGGAGGCGGAATGGCAGTTTCGCACCTATCCGTTAGCGGGATATTCGCTTACCGTGTGTAGCAAAACGGGTGCTTTTACACCGACGCTTTCGGTTTTTTTCGACGACGATAGCGTTCTTCCTCGCTGAAAATACAACCGCAATATTTTTGCATATACAGCCCGCTGTCCCGTGCTATTTGCTGACCTTCTTTGAAATATGGACGAAAATCCCGATACAGGAAGGTCACGCCATGGGCGGCGGCTGCTTGTTTTGCCACCTCAACCAACAATTCGTGGTTTTGATAGGGACTGATCAACAGGGTGGTGGTAAAGGAGTCGAAGCCACGCTCGGCGGCCTCTTGCGCGGTTTTTTCCATGCGCAGACGGTAACAGGTCTCACACCGATCGTCAAACTGTCCACCCACCGCTTGCAAAAAGGGACGAAGACCGTATTCGGGATTGACGATCAACGGCATGGCAACCGCTTTGGCATATTCCTCCAACGTGGTTTTGCGGCTGCGGTATTCGGTATACGGATGAATGTTGGGGTTGTACCAATATCCCACCGGTTCGATGCCCTCAGAGCGCAATGCTTCAATACAGCGGATAGAGCAAGGCGCACAGCATATATGTAATAACGTTTGATTCATGTTGTCAACTCCCTTTGTTCAGTATAACACAGTTTTGCAAAAAAGAAAAGAAACATTTGCAATGGATGGAATATTCCACTACTTGCTTTTTTTTCGTAGTTATGATACGATTTGTGTCGTATTGTAGGAAAGGATGACGGGTTACATGGAAGAAAATCAAAATGGTGTTCTCCTCTTGGATAAGGAGGATACGATCGTAACCGATCAAATAACAGAATCTGCTTCGTCGGATGTGGATGTTCAGCCGATGGAGGCAAAGAAACCGAAAAAAAGGGCGCCTCGACACGGCAAACACATGGCGCCCACAAAACGGCCGCTGTGGTTGCGCATCCTCGGTTGGAGTGGTGTTGGTATCGGCAGTATTGTTGTGCTGGCGGTATCTTTTATGTTAGCCGTTTTTTATACACCGCTTGCCCCGGAATGGCGGGATCAGTATATTCTGATGACCTATCAGACTTCAAATCCCTGGTTGTGTACGCTCTTTTTCTCACAGGAAACCATTGAGGCGACGTTTAAGGCAAACGGTGCTGTGGATTCCGATGTGGATGTAAATACCGATCTGGTAGCACCCGAACCGCCTGAAAAGAAGATCGAATTTTCAACGTCGGCAAAATATCCTGCCGAAGAACTATATAATGACGGAGACGTGCAGATTGTGAAGTTTTCGGGCAAGACTCCCAAGGGGAAGTACACGGCTCGTCTGATTCAAATCAAAGACCCCTCTCGGCTAATGCTTGGCGTAACCGAAAACCTGGGCCGTTATGGACAAACGGTCATGTCGATGTGTGATAAAAACGATGCGCTTTGTGGCATCAATGCCGGTGGTTTTGTGGATAAAGGTGGCGTCGGTAACGGCGGAACACCCCTTGGCACGGTGATCAAAGACGGTGTGACGACGGTGTATACCAACGAAAAGGATCACAGCATCATCGGGTTTAACAAGGACAACGTACTGGTCATCGGTGAGTTTACCGAGGACGAGATTCGCCAGCAGGGGATTCGTGACGGAATGAGCTGGCGAGCGCCTGCCAAACTCGTAGTCAATGGTGAAAAGGTAACCTTTAAAGGGCTTGCCGGTGGGTATGACCCCCGTTCGGCGATCGGGCAACGTGCAGATGGTGTGGTATTGCTGTTGGTGGTGGACGGTACGGCAAAGCGCAGCGTGGACGGCGTCAACTTTGCGATGATGGCGGATATGATGTTTGAGTTTGGTGCTGTCAATGCGGCAAACTTGGACGGCGGTACATCGTCGGTTATGGCATTAAACGGCCAAACCATCAGCAATAATCGAGCCAATCCGGCAATTGCGCACCGTGGCCGAAACATTGCGACGGCTTGGTTGGTCAAACGTATCGGCAATGAGTTGGATGTCAATTTAGGTACACCGGCACCGACAAAGGCGCCTACCACCTCCGGGTCCTCTGCGACGACGGGAAGTACAACGGGTTCCTCTGCTACGACCGATAGTACGACGTCCACGACCTCCACTTCGGTGACAACGACGTCCACGACCGAGTCGGTAACCACCACAACCCAGCAGACAACAGCGGGGACGACGGCCACCGAGTAACGGAATATAGCAAAACGACGGCGATGCCGTCGTTTTTTTATACAGAAAATTGCATCTAACTCTTTACAGAAACCGTACTTTATAGTAGAATATTGAATAAGACTATAAGGGGAAGTGGGGGAATCGTCATGAAACCAAAGTATAAACGTGTATTACTCAAACTCAGCGGTGAGGCATTGTCCGGTAAACAGGGACACGGTCTGGATTTTACAACCGTCACCCGTGTATGTAAAGCAATCAAAGATTGTGTGGATGCCGGAGCGCAGATCGCCATTGTGGTGGGTGGCGGCAATTTCTGGCGTGGTCGTTCCAGCGGCGAAATGGACCGCACACGGGCAGACCATATGGGTATGTTAGCTACTACCATCAACGCATTGGCACTTGCCGATTCGTTGGAGCAGCTTGGCTGTGAGGTGCGGGTGCAGACCGCTATTGCGATGAACGAGATTGCAGAGCCGTATATCCGCAACCGTGCGGTGCGGCATCTGGAAAAAGGTCGTGTGGTGGTGTTCGGTTGCGGTACCGGTAATCCGTTCTTCTCAACCGATACGGCATCGGCATTGCGTGCATTGGAAATTGAAGCCGATATTATCTTTAAGGCGAGTATGGTGGATGGTGTCTATGACAGTGACCCCAAAAAGAACCCCAATGCTGTTAAGTATGATACGCTCTCTTTCATGGAAGTACTGAATCGTGATTTGAAGGTCATGGATTCGACAGCAGCCAGTTTGTGCAATGACAACCATCTCCCCATTTTGGTATTTAATTTGGGGCAACCCGAAAATATTGTTCGTGCTGTTGCCGGTGAGCCTATCGGTACGGTGGTACATTCATAAAAAGGAGAGAACACGATGCAAGCGATTTATGATAAAGCTCAGGAAAAGATGGATAAAACCATCAACGCCTTATTGAACGAGTACAGCTCGATTCGTGCCGGTCGTGCCAGTCCGGCGGTGCTGGACCGTATTCAGGTAGAGTATTACGGCAGTCCCACGCCGATCAACCAGATGGCAGCGGTTTCGGTTCCCGAACCCCGTACCATTTTGATCGCTCCCTGGGATAAGAATTCCCTGCGGGATATTGAAAAAGCGATCTTGACATCCGATTTGGGTATCAATCCGCAAAACGACGGCGCAACGCTGCGCTTAAATTTCCCGCCGCTGACCGAGGAACGCCGTAAAGAGCTGGTAAAGGGTGTATACAAGTATGCGGAAGAATCCAAAGTTGCTATCCGTTCGATCCGTCGGGATGCGCTGGAAAAGCTCAAAGATATGAAGAAAAAATCCGAGATCACCGAGGATGACCTCAAAAACATGGAGAAAAAGATGCAGAACCTTACCGATACATTCTGTAAGGAGATTGACACCCTTTCTGCGAAAAAAGACAAGGAAATCATGGAAATCTAATACAAGAGTGACCGGTGGATGATAAGGCAGCTGCCGGTCATTTTGTTGAAAGAAGGGTGCGATATGGGGCTTTTTTTCGGTAAACAAAAACAGGAACCTGTATTGGCAGTAGTGCCTGCTCATATTGGGATCATCATGGACGGTAACGGACGTTGGGCGAAGAAGCGGGGGTTGCCTCGTCAAGCCGGTCACGTAACCGGCGCTCGGGTGTTTCGCACCATTGCGAAGCATTGTGAGAAACGGGGTATTCAGGTGGCAACCTTTTACACCTTTTCCACCGAGAATTGGAAACGTCCGCAAGAAGAAGTGGACGCCATTATGAATTTGTTGCGGGAGTATCTCAAAGAATCTCTTGCCGATTTCAAAAAAGAAAATATTCGCACACGGTTTATCGGCGATCGTTCGGTTTTAGCGCCCGATATCCAGGAATTGATGGCCGAAGCCGAAGCCGCAACCGCTGAAAAAACCGGCATGATCTTGAACATTGCCATCAATTATGGCGGACGTGCGGAGCTGGCTACTGCTATGCGGACGATTGCGGAACAGGTAAAGGCCGGTACGTTATCGCCCGACGAGGTGGACGAGGATTGTGTTGAACAACACTTGTATACGGCCGGTCAGCCTCCCGTGGATCTCATTTTGCGTCCAAGCGGGGAATACCGCCTTTCGAATTTTCTCATCTGGCAATGTGCGTATGCCGAGTATGTGTTTGATGATATTCTCTGGCCGGATTTTACCGTCCGAGATTTAGATAAAGCGCTGGCGGTGTATGCCGGTCGTCATCGTCGTTTTGGCGGTGTTTAAAGTAAGGGAAGTGACAGGATATGAAAACTCGCTTGATTACCGCAGGCATTGCCGCATCGTTGTTTTTGCTTATTTTGTTTATACCGGGAAGCCTTGCGTTAACGTTGCTCAATTCGTTCATCTGCGCCGTCGCCCTATTTGAGGTGTTGACGGTGACAAAGGTGGTGCAACATCGGGGCTTGGAAATTGCGGCGATGCTGTTTGCTGTAACTGTCCCGTTTTTCGGACGCATGAACGGCGGCACCGTGTTCATTCTTTGCTTATTGTATCTGTTGGTGCTGGTGTTATTAACGTTGCGGTATCATGAAGTGCTTTCCATTGATAAGGTCGGCATGGTGTTTTTGTTGTCGGTCTTGGTAGCGGTGTCTTTATCCTGCCTTTCGTATCTGCGGGTATCCGGTGAGCAGGATAGTGATGGATTATTCTATGTGTTATTGGCATTGCTGATGGCCTGGATGGCGGATTCCGGTGCCTACTTTGTCGGCACGTTTTTTGGCAAGCACAAACTCTGTCCCCGTATCTCCCCCAAAAAGACTGTGGAAGGGTTGATCGGTGGTATTGTTTGCTCGCTGATTTTTAGCTTGTTGGCGGGTTGGATCTATCAGTCGGCGGTTCTCAAAGGAACGGCCTGTGTTTCGTATGGTGAAATCTTTGCGTTGGCACTTATCTGCGCACCGCTTTCGGTGGTGGGGGATCTGTTTGCCTCCGTTTTAAAGCGTCGTTGCGGTGTGAAGGATTTTGGGAATTTCTTCCCCGGTCATGGCGGTATGATGGATCGTTTTGATTCGTTGTTGTTCGTACTGCCGACGGTTTTCTTGACTGTTCGTCAGTTCCCGCTTATCTATTCCATTTGAGGGAGTGTGTGATATATCGTGGCAAAACGCTTGGTTATCCTCGGCTCCACCGGATCCATCGGTCAACAAAGCTTGGACGTTGCCAAACAACGTGGGTACACGGTGACGGCGCTGGCGGCGCACAGCAACGTACAAGCGTTAGAACAGCAGATTCGGGAATTTCGGCCGTCTTATGCAGCTTTATATGATGAAACGGCAGCTGCTGATCTGCGTCATCGAGTGCGGGACATGGACGTTCGGGTGTTGTCCGGCATGAAAGGGTTGTGTACCCTTTCGGAGCTTGCCGATGTGGATGTTGTACTGAACTCGGTTGTGGGCATGGTCGGTCTGTTGCCGACGCTGCACGCTTTGCGTGCGGGGCATGATGTGGCGCTTGCCAACAAGGAAACGTTGGTCGCCGGCGGTGAACTGGTCATGCAGGCGGCACGGGAACACAACGCTCGCATTTTGCCGGTGGACAGTGAACATTCCGCTATTTTTCAATGTTTACAGGGTACGACGGTGGGGGATTGGGCGCCGCCGTCGTCTTCCGAACCGCTGGGACTCTCCCGTGTGATTTTGACGGCGTCCGGCGGTCCGTTTTTCGGCAAAACGTCTGAACAATTGCGTCATGTCACCTTGCAAGATGCCCTGCGCCATCCCAATTGGAGCATGGGTCCGAAGATCACGGTGGATTCGGCTACCATGATGAACAAAGGCTTGGAACTTATCGAGGCAAAATGGTTATTTGATGTTGCGCCGGAGAATATAGATATTGTGGTACACCGAGAAAGTATCGTCCATTCGCTTATTGAATTTACCGATTACTCGGTGCTGGCGCAGCTCGGTGTCCCCGATATGCGTATTCCAATTCAATATGCGTTGACCTGGCCGTTGCGGGGGAAACCGCCGGTTCGTCGGTTGGATCTTACTGAGATCGGCAAACTTTCGTTTGCAAAGCCGGATAACGAGGCGTTTCCCGCCATTGAGCTTTGCCGTGCGGCTATTCAAAAAGGCGGCGCTTATCCGGCGGCGGTGAATGCCGCAAACGAAGCGGCCAATGCGTTGTTCCGTCAGGAAAAAATCCCGTTTTATGCAATCAGCGAGGCGGTTGAAAGCACGTTGAACCGCACGTTGCCTTCCGTTTCGAGCGTGGAAGATATTTTACACATCGATGCGGATTGCCGCCGATTTATTAATGACCGAGGGTGAGTATTATCGTAACCGTTTTATTAAACATTGTCCGTATCCTTGCCGCTGTGTTGGTGTTTGGTCTTATTGTGGTCATTCACGAATGGGGTCACTTTATCGTTGCCAAACTCTGTGGCATACAGGTGAATGAATTTGCCATCGGTATGGGGCCGAAGTTGTTCGGTTGGGGAAAAAAAGAAACCCGTTATTCCGTGCGATTGCTTCCCATTGGCGGGTATTGCGCCATGGAGGGCGAAGATGCTGCCGGCGGCGGTTCGGTTAAGACTGCTACACCGACAGTAACAGAGGATAATCCCCGTGCCTTTTATCGCAAAAAAGTATGGCAACGGATGCTGGTGACGGTGGCCGGAGCAACCATGAACCTGCTTTTAGGGTTTGTATTGTTGTTGGTGTATTTTGGCGTTTGTACCATGCCTTCATCGGATGGAAACACCTATTTTGCCGGCACCACCGTTTCGTGGCAACAGGAAAACGCCACCAGCTTTGAGGGCGGATTGCGGCCGGGTGATACCATTCTTTCGATTGACGGCAAACGGGTCTTTACGATTTTTGATATACAGTCTTTGTTGCAAGACAGCGATGATGCCATCTTTGAAATGCGGGTGCGTCGCACAGTCAATGAGCAGGAGCAGACCGTGACGTTACCGGCGGTCAGCTTTGAGCGGCAATACAACGAAGAAAGCGGTCGTTACTTTTTATTGTATGATTTTAAGGTAAATGCGATTCCGAAAACGATCGGGTCGACCGTTACGCAGGCGATTAAGACCGAGGGCAGTGTGGCGGTTATGGTTTGGCGCAGTTTGGGCGGCTTGCTGACCGGTCGATACGGTCTTAACGAATTATCCGGTCCGGTGGGAACGGTGGACATTATCGGCGATACGGTTGCGGATGCCATGAACGAAACACATTGGCAGGCGGGGCTTGGCAGTGTGCTGATGCTGGTGGTGTTGTTGACCGTCAACGTCGGGATGTTTAACCTGTTGCCGTTACCCGCTTTGGACGGCTCTCGGTTTTGGTTTCTTGCCTGGGAGGGGATTACCCGTAAACCCATCCCTCAAAAATACGAGGCCATTGTACACGCCATTGGGTTTGTACTGTTGTTAGCTCTCATTGTGGTCGTTACGTTTAGTGACGTGTTTAAAATGCTAAGATAGGAGAATGACGATGCAACGGCGCAGATGTAAAACAGTTTCGGTCGGGAGTGTTTTGCTGGGTGGTACAGCTCCCATTGCGGTGCAGTCCATGGGGAATGTGCCGTCGACGGATGTTGACGGCACGGTTCGGCAAGCCAAGGCATTGCGTGATGCCGGCTGTGATATTTTGCGTATTGCGATTCCGGATAAAGAAGCCGTGCGGTTGATCGATGCGGTGAAAACAACGGTGGATATTCCGCTGGTTGCGGATATTCATTTTGATTATCGGTTGGCACTTGAATCGGTAGCGGCAGGGATCGATAAAATCCGTATTAACCCTGGCAACATTGGTGAAGCGAGCCGGGTCAAGGCGGTGGCGGATGCCTGCCGCACAAAAAAGATCCCGATTCGTATTGGTGTCAATTCCGGTTCTTTGGAAAAGGAAATTTTGGCAAAATACGGGCATCCGTGCGCCGAGGCGATGCGGGACAGCGCTCTATACCATGCGGGACTTTTGGAGCAGTTTGATTTTACGGATATTGTGCTATCCATTAAATCTTCCCACGTGGATACGATGGTGAAAGCGTATGAACTGACCGCTGAGGCTTGTGAGTATCCGTTGCATTTGGGTGTCACCGAAGCGGGTACCGAACGGATGGGGCTTATCAAATCGTCGGTTGGAATCGGTTCACTTTTGTTACAAGGTATCGGGGATACCATACGGGTGTCGCTGACGGCTGATCCGATCCGTGAGGTAGAAGCCGGCATTGATATTTTGAAATCGCTTGGATTGCGGGAGAAGGAACCTACGCTGATCTCCTGTCCGACCTGTGGCAGAACACGGGTGGATCTCATCGGCATGGCAAACCAGGTTGAACAGCAGTTGCGCCGTGTGCATAAACCCATTACCGTGGCGGTGATGGGATGTATTGTCAACGGTCCCGGCGAAGCACGGGAGGCGGATATCGGCCTTGCCGGCGGGGACGGGAAAGTGGCGCTTTTTAAAAAAGGACAGGTGATCCGTACCGTTGCGGAAGATAAAGCGGTTGCGGCATTGCTGGAAGAGTTGGAGTCATTATGAAGCAAACAGAAGTGAATCAGGTCTTTTCTGCCTACATAACGGATCCGTTACTACAAGAGGTTTTTGCAGACGCGACCGTGGAATCCTTAGAAGTAAATCGCCAAGCGTTATCCTTACGTGCCCATGTTCGCATGGCACGTTTTTGTGTGTTTGAAAAAATTGAAGAATTAGAAACCGCCTTACAAAAAGGCTTGTGTTTAAATAGTGTTGAGGTGCAACCGTTGTATCCGGCGGAGTGTTTATCCGTCGATTGTTTTTCGACGGTAATCTGTTTTTTACGCCGCCGTTGTGTCAGCTTGAACGGTACGTTCCACGGCGCCACCTGCACGGCGACACAGGACGGGTGGCGAATTTCGCTGAACAGTGCACGGTTAGAGGTGGTGCGTTCCACCCATACCGACCGCCTGTTGTGCGAATTGATTGCTGAGTTGTTCGGCGTGCGTATCGCCGTAGAATTTGAGGGCATTGACGGGGTGGACGAGCAGTACGAGCAGTTGCTTCGTCAGGCTGAGCAAGATGCCAAGGAAGCGGCACTGCGTGTGGCGGAGAGTGAGAAAAAACGAGAACAAAAAGCCAAAAGCGGCGGTGTTGTAAAACCGCAAAAGCCCACCGATCCGTCCCTGCCGCCGGCAGATGGATTGCCGATTTATTTGGATACCGCCAGCTCGGTGTTCGGTCCCGTTCCGCAGGGCACGCCCATTCCGCTTAATCGGTTGCAAGAGGGCGACAATGCACTCGTTTGGGGCGAGGTGTTTGGCTATGAAACACGTGCGTTTAAAGAGGGGACCCGTATTCGGCATACCTTTTATATTACCGACCGCACCAACTCCGTTGCGGTTATTATCTGGACCGATACCAAGCGGGATAAAGAGAAATTGGAGGCAATGGAATCGGTCAAAAACGGCTGTTGTGTGTTGATCAGCGGCCTGTATGAGTTTGACGTGTTTGCCAAAGGGGCTGTGTTGTCGCCCAAGACGTTGGCAGTGGTCAGCCGCTATCAAAAACAGGATACCGCTGAACGCAAACGGGTGGAGTTACATCTGCATACCAAAATGTCGGCAATGGATGCGGTGTCCGATGCCAAAGCGTTAATCAAACGAGCTGCCGAATGGGGGCATCGGGCGATTGCTATCACCGACCACGGTGTAGCACAGGCATATCCCGAGGCGATGAACACCGCCGAGGAGTTGAAAAGCCAGGGCAAAGAGATCAAGGTGTTATACGGCGTGGAGGCGTATTACGTCAACGAGGATACGCTCAAAGAGGGGGAAGACCCCGCCAAAGCACGGCCTTACCACATGGTTTTGTTTGCCAAGAATCAGGTAGGTCTTAAAAATTTATATAAATTAATCTCCTTTTCGCATTTGGATAATTTTTACCGCCGTCCCCGTATCAGCAAGAAAAAATTGCTGGAATTGCGGGAGGGGTTATTGGTTGGCAGCGCTTGTGAGGCGGGCGAGCTGTTTCAAGAGATTGTTGCCGGCAAACCATTTGAACAGTTATGCGAAACGGCCCGGTTTTACGATTTCTTGGAGGTTCAACCGCTGGGAAACAATCGCTTTATGCTTCGTCCCACCAAAAACCGTGACGGCAGTATGAACCCGCCGTTAGCCCCCGATGAGGAAACGTTGCGAGAATGGAATCGTACCGTACTGCGGTTGGGTGAAGCATTAAACATTCCGGTATGCGCTACCGGTGACGTACATTTTATGGATGCGGAGGATGAGGTATACCGCCGCATTCTGCAAGCGGGACAAGGGTATGATGACGCTGACCAACAAGCACCGCTTTACCTGCGTACCACACAGGAAATGTTGGATGAATTTTCCTATCTTTCTCCCCAAAAGGCGTATGAGATCGTGGTGGAAAACCCGAATCGTTTAGCCGATAGCATCGACGAAATTCGCCCCATCCCAACGGGAAATTATCCGCCGCACATTGAGGGCGCTGAGGAACAGTTGCGTGAAATTACGTGGGGTCGAGCCAAAGAATTGTACGGCGATCCCGTTCCAACCTTGGTGGCGGAACGTTTGGAAAAAGAACTCAATTCCATCATTCAGAATGGGTTTGCGGTCATGTACATGATCGCACAAAAGCTGGTACAAAATTCGGTGGAAAACGGGTATTTGGTCGGTTCGCGAGGATCGGTCGGTTCTTCGTTTGCTGCGAGTATGGCGGGCATATCGGAGGTTAATCCTTTGCCACCGCACTATCGCTGTCCGCATTGTAAACACTCGGAATTTATTACCGATGGTTCGGTGGGGTCTGGTTTTGATCTGCCGGATAAGAACTGTCCGAAATGCGGTACACCGTATGCACGGGACGGTCACGAAATTCCGTTTGAAACGTTTTTGGGATTTAAGGGTGACAAACAGCCCGATATTGACTTAAACTTTGCCAGCGAATATCAAGCGAACGCACACAAATACACGGTAGAATTGTTTGGTAGCAGTCACGTCTTTAAAGCCGGTACCATTTCCACCGTTGCGGAAAAAACGGCATTCGGGTACGTGAAAAAATATGCCGAGGAACGAGCATTGGCGCTCAACGATGCCGAGGTTGCCCGACTGGCGGCAGGTTGTACCGGTATTAAACGTACCACCGGTCAGCATCCCGGCGGCATGGTGGTTGTGCCGAATCAATACGTCATTGAGGATTTTTGCCCTGCTCAGCATCCGGCAGACGATGCCGAGTCCGATATTATCACGACTCACTTCGATTTCCATTCCATCCACGATACCATCTTAAAACTGGATAATCTGGGCCACGTGATTCCCACCATCTATAAGTATTTGGAAGAGTATACCGGAATTCGGGTGATGGACGTGCCGATGTCTGACCCCGAAGTGTATAAATTGTTCACCTCACCCGAACCACTCGGCGTAACACCGGAGGATATCGAGTGTGAGACCGGTACACTCTCGATTCCCGAAATGGGAACGGGGTTTGTGCGGCAGATGTTACTGGATTGCCGTCCTACCAAGTTTGCGGATCTGTTGCAGATCTCGGGATTGTCGCACGGTACTGACGTGTGGCTGGGTAATGCGCAGGAATTGATCAAAGCGGGCACCTGTACCATTTCGGAGGTTATCGGTACTCGTGATAATATCATGACCTATTTGATGCACAAGGGTTTAGAACCTCAGATGGCATTTAAGATCATGGAGATCGTGCGTAAGGGTAAGGCGACCAAATTACTCACCGAGGAACATTTTGCGGCGATGCGGGAACATGGTGTGCCGGAATGGTACATTGATTCTTGTATGAAAATTAAGTATATGTTCCCCAAAGCCCATGCGGCGGCATATTGTATTGCGGCTTTGCGTGTTGCGTGGTATAAAGTACACCGTCCGGCGGCGTACTATGCGGCTTATTTTACCGGCCGTGGCGAAGATTTTGATGCGGAACCGGTACAGGCCGGCAAAGATGCCGTCAAGCGGTTGATGGATACTTTGCGTATGAAAGACAAAAAGGATACCACCGCCAAAGAACAATCGCAAGCCGAAACGTTGCACGTGATCTATGAGGCGATGCAGCGGGGCGTGGAATTCCTGCCGGTAGATTTGTATCGTTCTCATTCGTATAAATTCTTGTTGGAGGATGGAAAAGTGCGGTTGCCGTTTACCTCCGTCAAAGGTTTGGGCGCTGCCGCTGCCGAAGCGCTTATGAAAGCCAAAGAAGAGGGCGAGTACATTTCCTGTGAGGACGTACAAGCCCGTTCGGGTATTTCCAAGACGGTGGTGGAATCGCTCCGTCAGCTCGGTGCTATGGGAAATCTGCCCGAAACCAGTCAGATGACGTTATTTGATTTTTAACAAAACGAAAGGGGGATCCCATGCTTTCCAAAAATCAAGTGTTGGAATTGACCGTTACGGCAATGAGCGCCGAGGGGAGTGGGATCGCTCGTACACCGGATACCGGTATGGCGGTGTTTATTCCGTTTACAGCCGTGGGCGATATCATTCGTTGCCGCATCGTGAAGGTGCAAAAAACCATGGCTTTTGGTATCTGCGAGGAGGTGTTGGTTGCTTCTGAGCACCGCACGGCTGAAAAAGGCTGTCCGGCTTTCGGCAAATGCGGCGGCTGTGTTTACGGACACGTCACCTATGAGGCGGAGCTTGCGTATAAATGGAACCGTGTTGCCGATGCGCTGAGCCGTATCGGCGGGTTATCCTTGAAACCGGAACCCATTGTCGGGTGTGAATCCCCGTTTCGGTACCGTAATAAAGCGCAGTATCCCATCGGTGCGGGGGAGGATGGCCCGAAGATCGGGTTTTATGCCCCTCGCAGTCACCGTATTATCAGCCATTCGGATTGTTGGTTACAACCCGCTTGCTTTGAAACTGTCGTACAAGTGGTGCGGGATTGGATCGTCAAGACGGGGGTTTCGCTGTACGACGAAAGGTCGCATACAGGGGTTTTACGGCATCTCTATATCCGTGAAGGAAAAGCCGCCAACGAGTTAATGGTATGTTTGGTGGCAACCTGCGGTAAATTACCGCAGACAGCAGCATTGGTTTCTGCCTTGAAAGGTGCCTTGCCACACCTTACGTCGGTCATGGTGAACGTGAATCCCAAGGATACCAACGTGGTGTTGGGAGAACGGTCATTTGCGTTACACGGCACACCGTACATTACCGACACGTTGTGTGACTTAACGTTTCGGTTGTCACCGTTATCGTTTTACCAGGTCAATCGTGATCAAGCGGAACGGCTATACCGTATTGCCGAGCAAGAGGCGGCATTGACCGAGTCGGATGTGTTGTTGGATCTGTATTGCGGGACCGGTACCATTGGCTTGTCCATGGCACATCGAGTCAAGCAGGTCATTGGGGTTGAGGTGGTCGAGGCGGCGGTTGCCGATGCTCGCCTGAACGCCGAGGCAAACGGTATTACGAATGCGACGTTTATGGCGGCGGATGCGGCCGAGGCGGCGGTGAAGTTGGAAAAACAGGGAGTGCATCCGAACGTGGTCATTGTCGACCCGCCTCGAAAAGGGTGCGATGAGTCGTTGATCCATACCATTAGCCGCATGAACCCCGAACGGGTGGTATACGTTTCCTGTGATCCTGCGACACTAGCACGAGACCTCAAACGGTTTACCGATTGCGGATACGTGACACACCGTGTCACCCCGGTGGATATGTTCCCCCGCACAGCGCATGTCGAAACGGTAGCATTATTAAGTCGGCAAAAGGTAGATGAACATATCTACTTTGATGTGAATGTTCAGGACCTACCCAAAACCGCCAGAACCACCGCTACCTATCCAGAGATTAAAGCCTACGTCAAAGATAAATACGGTTTGAATGTTACCTCTCTCAACATCGCACAGGTAAAAGAGAAACACGGTTTTGAGAAAAGGGAAAACTACAACAAGGGCAATGATGGCCCCAGAGTGCCACACTGCCCGCCAGAAAAAGAGAAAGCAATCGAAGATGCTTTTAAGCACTTTGGAATGCTCTAAATTGGCCCAGAATCGCTTTTAAGTGGTTGGGTGGTGTAATTACACGGAATAAAACACCGCTTAAAATCGGTCCTATAAGGAAATAAAAAATGCTATGAGCAAAATCGCTCATAGCATTTTTATCTGTTCGAGTAAATTGGAATTTATTAAGTATCTTATACTATCTTATCAAGTTCAATGGCTCTGATGTTTTGAATTAATCCACAAACTCTGCAGCAGGAGCATACAGTTTTACTTTTCTTGCCTTTTAGCTTTTTGTCTTCGCCCTTTGGATAAAAGCACGCAACATACATTCCTGCAAGTGTTCCTTCTATCAATTCTCCGCCACATTCAATGCATTTGTTGTTCATTTTATACCTCCTTGTCAAATTCTTATTTATCAAATAGATTATACCATAAATATGTGGGATTTTCAACATGTGCGGAATAGTTTGCAAAAAGGTCATAAAAAATTGTTTAACACCTATGGGAGTTTTTATCTTACAATAAAAAACAAAAATTCGGCGTGGCAGTTTTGGGGAACGCAAAAGGGAAGGCTTCTGCCAATTCGCACTATATCGCCAAGATGCTTTACAGCGAGCTTAAAAATAAACGAATCCGACTGAAAGGGCAATAGAAATCCTTGTATATTCTCGAAAAAAA
>JAZRZU010000012.1:0-6638 GCA_045601465.1 Acutalibacteraceae bacterium | reverse complement strand
ACCGCTTGGCCTCCGACTTGTTGTACCAGCACAGCCGCTAGCCACCATAGTCCTACCCAAAATGCCGAAACACCCACGAGACGCACAATCGCTGTTTTTTTATCCCGCATAGTAGAACCCGTCATCCGGCAGCTTGCCGCCGATTGCTTTGGGATTATAGGAAGCGAGTACCTGATAGTAACCGTTGATCTGCGATTTCATCGCATCACCCGAAACAAACACCAACTGGCAGTTGGGGATGGCTTTTTTGGCGAGCGCTGCCTTGGGGATGATACCGTAGGTTTCGCAAAGTTCGGCTGTTTTTTCGACGTTTTGTGTGGCTTTTTCGATGGATGCTTTATATTCCACCAGGAAAGCATCCACAGCCGCTTTGTTGTTTTCCAAGAATTCTTTACGCACCGCTACACAGCCCATCATCAATTTGCTGTTTTGATCTGCAATGGCATCCCACGCATCGTTCATGCTGACAGCGATACGTACGTTGGTGTTTTTCACCGTAATATTGGATACGTTCGGTTCGGGAACCATGGCGATCTTCACTTCACCGCTTACCATTTTGGCAACCAATTCGGTGTTTTCGGCTAAGAATTTGATGGTGACATCCTTGTCGGGGTCAATCCCGTTTTTGGACAGTACGTACCGCAAAATGTATTCGGGATTGGCGCCCTCGCCGGTCGAGTAGATGGTTTTGCCACGCAAATCGGCAATGGATTGTACGGTGTTGCCGTTTTCCAACATGTACAACACACCCAGCGTGTTAACCGCTAACAGCTGGATTTTGCCCTGTGTTTTTTGGTACAGAGATGCCGCTAAGTTGGTGGGGAGAGCGGCGATGTCCAGCTTACCCGAAGCCAGTTGGTTACCGGCGTCTTGCGGCGTGGAACAAACGGTGAATGTGTAATCGTTCGTAGCGGTATTATTCGTGTCGGCATCCATTAAATGGGTCATACCAATACCGGTGGGACCTTGGATAGCACCCACGTTTACCGCCGTCTTGGCGACCGGATCTTTTGCACAACCGGCAGTGACAGACAACATCAAAAAGATGGCCAACAATACACAAATACTTTTTTTCATACGGGATTCCTTCTTTCTTATACAATACGATAGGATTTTCCTTGCTTTTCAAGGATGCCCTCTTGTAAGAGGGTGTCCAGCGACCGATATAAACTGGAACGTCCCATATTGAGGGCGCTTGCCAATTCGGTCATGGTGCCGGACAGATGAATGACTCCCTGCTCATCCTGATGGTCAAGCAGGTGGTGATACAAGCGGCTTTCTGTATCGCCAATGGTGAGCGCTGATAATTTCCGATTTAAAAACCGCACCCGACCCGACAAAAACCGAATGTACGCTTCTGCAAGGGTGGGGAATTCGGAAAGTAGAGAGGACATGAGTTCCTGTGAAATGAACCGTACAACCGTATCGGTCTCAGCGGTGATCTCAGTCACGTATGCGTCATCCTCGTTGTTAAACAAGGCGGCAGCACCGAACAGGTCCCCCGCTTGTAAACGGTTAATAACCACACGATGTGTTCCGGAACGTACCAACACCGTACCTTGATCAATCAGCCCGATCGCTCGACGAAACTGTGTATCGGTATATACCGGGTCACCTTTACGGTAACAAACCGGCGGTTCCAACCTCAAAGAAATGCGCCGAAGCTCGTCGTCGTCCAAATTACGAAACAGGGAAAATACCGACAACGGACGGGTGGTTGTCATGGTGGTTTCCTCCTCTCTTTTTCTTGGAGATTGTCCCATTTGGGACAATCTATTGTTAGTATACAGGATTTTTACACAAAAAGCAAGAGGGAAGTGCGAAATTATTTTGAATTTTCGGATGGGTCATTTACATTTCCATCATTTTGTGATATGGTATTTTCAAACGATAAGGAAACAGGGGGACGTATCCATGAAAAAATGGGTGACAATCTTGTTGGCGGTTGTGTTGTTTGTGACGTTGACGATAGGTTCCGTAAGCGCCGAAACGACTACTGAAAATTTACAAACGACTACCTCGTCGGTGGAAACCACCACGACGGTGGGAGAAACACAGACAACGACCACCGTTGCAGAAAATGTAACGACCACGACTGTTGACGAATCGGAAGCCACCACGACAACTCCCACGTCACGGACTACCACCACAGTAGCTGACACCACCACGAAAAAGCCGACTTCGAGCACAAAAGAGGTTGGCGCAACGACGGCAAACAAAGAGGCGTCTGCTACGGTGCTGGGCCAGGGAACGACGGCGGTGGCGGGGGACAGTATTAAATTAAATGTTTCCACCGATACCGCTTTGTTGGAGTCTTTTGGGTTTGATGCCGATGCGTTTATGAGCAAAGCGTATTTATTGCTTCCCAAGGAGCAGTATACGGCGCTGGTGGGACGTACCAACGACGTACTCATGCTCAATGTGCGCAGCACAGAACAGGTTTCGCCCCTTTTACTGCAAAAGGCTTTGGCAAGCGTGTCGGAATTTTCGGAATATGCGGAAACGGATCGTCAGGCATTGACTTTTGATCTGTCCTTATTGATGGTGTCTCGTAAGGGCGAGGTTACGCCTATCAACGTTGCACCGAACGTGATGTATACAGTACAGTTGCCGGTGCCTGCTTCCATGAAGGACTGTGAAGCGTGGGCCATTACCGTGATGGATGGCGAGGGATTGATGACCCCGAAAAAAGTGGAGGTAAAGAACGGAATGTTTGAGCTGTCCACCAATTCATTGGAACCGTATACCATTATCGGTTTCCGCCTTGGCGATGAGCAGAAAGCCGGTGGCGTTTCTTGGTGGTTAATATTGTTGTTGTTGGTGGGTATCGTATTACTCGCCGGTGCGGGTACGTTGCTGTACTTTTTCGTGCTTCGCAAACCGGAACCGGCAGCGGATACACCGAAAGAAACGGTGGTGTGTCCGGAGGATACCGACACGGATATTTTCAGCGGCAGAACGGATCTGGACGATATACAAGGACCTGAAAAGAACTAAACAAATTAGAAAGCGCATGGACAACTTGTCCATGCGCTCTTTTGTTTATCGAATATGGTCGAGGTTATACGGTGTGGTTTGATATACGAAATAGTTGAGCCAGTTGGAGAATAACAGGTTCGCATGACCTCGCCAGGTTACCGGTGGGGTACGGGTGGGGTCATCGTCGGGGAAGTAGTTATAGGGTACCTCAATGGGAAGCCCCGCTGCCTTATCCCGTTCGTATTCTTCTTTTAAGGTGTTCGCATCGTATTCCGAATGTCCCGTAATGAAGATCTGACGGCCTTTTTTAGTGGAAACCGCATACACGCCCGCCAATTCGGACGAAGCCAAAATTTTGAGATCCGATACCGCTTCGATCTCGGTACGGTCAACGGTGGTGTGGCGGGATTGGGGTACGTTAAAGATCTCGTCAAAGCCACGGAATAAAATCGATTGTTTATGTTCTACTGTGTGCGGGAATACACCAAACAATTTTTTATCCAGCGGGTGTTTTCCGATACCGTAATGGTAATATAGTCCCGCCTGTGCGCCCCAACAGATATGCAAGGTGCTGGTGACGTGGGTCTTGCTCCATTCCATGATGGTGCATAGTTCATCCCAGTACTCCACCTCTTCAAACGGCATTTGTTCTACCGGAGCCCCTGTGATGATCATACCGTCATAGCGGTTATCCTTGACATCATCAAAGGTTTTGTAAAACATCAGCATGTGTTCTTCGGGTGTGTTACGGGAACGGTGAGTACGGGTGTGGATGAGTTCCAGTTCCACCTGTAAGGGAGTGTTACCGAGCAACCGTGCCATCTGTGTTTCGGTCACAATTTTTTTGGGCATCAGGTTGAGTAACAAGATCTTCAACGGTCGAATATCCTGTGTCAGCGCTCGGGTCTCGGTGATGACAAAGATATTCTCGTCGGTCAGCGTTTTGGTTGCCGGCAGACTGTTGGGAATTTTAATGGGCATGCAAAACGCCCCCTTTTTTTAGATTTTATCGAGTGCTTGCTCTAAATCGGCAAGGATATCGTCAACGTTTTCAATACCGACCGAGAAACGCACCATATCCGGTGTGATGCCGGTGGCAACTAACTGTTCGTCGGTTAATTGACGGTGAGTCGTGCTGGCGGGATGCAGGACCGAGGTACGGGCATCCGCAACGTGTACTACCACAGCGGCGAGTTTCAGGGAATCCATGAAGGTGACAGCGGATTCACGCCCGCCCTTTACACCGAACGAAATAACCCCGCAACAACCGTTGGGGAGATATTTTTGAGCCAGTTCGTATTGGTTGGACGAGGGGAGTGCCGGGTAATTGACCCAAGCAACCTTTTCATGTTTTTCCAAATATTTGGCAACAGTCAGTGCATTTTTGCAATGCCGTTCCATACGAAGTGCCAGCGTTTCCAAACCGAGGTTTAATACAAACATGGCAAGCGGTTGGGGTGTTGAGCCCAGATCACGCATTAACTGCACACGGGCTTTGGTGATGTAAGCGGCTTTGCCAAACTGCTCGGTATAGACGACCCCGTGATAGGATTCGTCGGGGGTGGTGAGTTCGGGGTATTTGCCGGATGCCGCCCAATCAAAGTTGCCGCTGTCCACAATGACACCGCCCACAACCGATGCATGGCCATCCATGTATTTGGTGGTGGAATGAATGACGATATCGGCTCCGTACTCAAACGGACGGCAGAGAACGGGGGTCGCAAATGTGTTATCCACCACCAGCGGAACACCGTGACGGTGGGCGAGTGCTGCGTATTTTTCAATATCCAACACATCCAGTGCCGGATTGGCGATGGTTTCACCGAATACCAAGCGGGTATTCTCATCAAACAAAGCCTCGGCTTGTTCATCCGTCATATCGGGGGTTAAGAACCGCACCTCGATGCCCATACGTTTCATGGTGACGGCAAACAGGTTGGTGGTGCCACCATAGATGGTGGAAAGGCTGACAAAGTTCTGTCCCGCCGAGGTGATGTTGAAAATAGACATCAAAGATGCCGCTTGACCGGAGGAGGTACACATCGCACCCACGCCGCCTTCCAGCGCCGTGATTTTGTCCTCCACCGCCGCAACGGTGGGGTTGGAGATGCGGGTATACATATGGCCGGGCGCCTCTAAATCAAACAGTTTGCCGAGATGGTCGGCAGAATCGTATTTGTAAGTGGTACTTTGGTAGATCGGCAGAATTCTGGGTTCGCCGTTTTGGGGTTGATACCCTCCCTGAACGCAGAGCGTATCGGTAGAATATTTGCTCATGTTTTTGTTCGCTTCCTTTCCGAAAAACAAAGAGGCAACGATGCCCCGTTACCTTGTATAGTAGTATAACTTTTTCCTAAGAATTTGTCAACGAAAACTTGAAACCATGGAGGGAATATGGTATATTGACAAACGGTGATCAATATGGAATATCAATTTTCAAATGCAATGCGTGATATGAAGCCGTCGGCCATTCGTGAGATCTTTAAAAGTCTGGGTCAACCGGGGGCGATTTCCTTTGCTGCCGGCAACCCGGCAGCGGAATCGTTTCCCGCCGAGCAGATGGCGGATATCGCCGAGGAGATATTTAAGAGCCAAGCGGCGGTGGCGTTGCAATACGGTGTGACCGAAGGCTTTGCGCCGCTGCGTACGGCGGTCGCTCAACGGTTGAGTAATCGTTTCGGTATTGATACAACGAAAAACATGACCTTCATTACCAGTGGCGGCCAACAAGCCATTGAATTGCTTTGTAAAACGTTGTGTGATGCGGGCGACGTGGTGATCTGTGAAAACCCCAGCTTTATCGGGGCGCTTAATGCGTTTCGTTCGTTGGGTGTAAAGCCGGTGGGCGTAGAGCTGGAAGCAGATGGCCTTTCGATTGAGGGATTGGAACGTGCTTTGAGGGGAAATCCTCGTGCAAAACTGTTGTATCTGATCCCCACGTTCCAAAATCCAACCGGTATTACCATGTCGCTTGAAAAACGCAAGGCGGTCTATGCGCTGGCGAGGCGCTATAACGTGGTGATTTTGGAGGACAACCCGTACGGTGATTTGCGGTTTGCGGGGGATGAGCTACCCACCATCAAGAGCATGGATACGGATGGACGGGTGGTTTACGTCGGTACGTTTTCCAAAATCCTGTCTGCCGGTATGCGGGTTGGATATGTGTGCGGAAACGCTGCGCTTTTACAAAAAATGGTGGTGGCAAAACAGGTGGAGGACGTTCATACGAATTTGTTTTTCCAGATTCTGTGCGCTCGCTTTTTGGAGCAATACGATTTGCAGGCGCATATTGCCACCATTTGCGATTTGTACCGCAAAAAATGCGGATGGATGCTGGATGCACTGACACGGTATATGCCGTCGGACGTTACCTTTACCCGACCTGACGGTGGATTGTTTTTGTGGTGTACGCTGCCTGAGCGTGTGTCGCAGCCGATGTTTATTAAACAAGCAGCCGAGCAGGGAGTATTCGTGGTGCCGGGCGGAACGTTTAACTGTGATGAAACGGCGGGTTCTCGGTCATTCCGTTTAAACTATTCGGTTCCTTCTGCGCAGCAGATTGAACAGGGAATCTCGATATTGGGAAACTTGCTATAAAAAAGCGGATGTGTTTTGCAAAACACATCCGCTTTTTTTAAATCCAATCGTCTTCGGGGAAT
>JAZRZU010000011.1:0-1708 GCA_045601465.1 Acutalibacteraceae bacterium | reverse complement strand
GGCGGTACTATGTCTCTTGACTTGAACGGACACACCCTGAAACGGAGCACCATGTCTCTGGACAGCCACTTGATCGTGGTAGAGTACGGTGCCCAATTTAACATTTACGACTCCTCTGACGAGCAAACCGGTCAATGTATTTTTCACTCCTCTGCCCCTGTGCAAACAGTGGGTGTTATTCTAAACAGCGGCGGGCAAGTGATCATTGAAAACGGCACTTACCTATTGTCTTCCGACGGCACCGATAGTTTCAGCGGTGTAATTACCGCCGATTCGGGCATCACCATCATTCAAGATGGATATTTTGACGGTACCGGTTGCGGACAGGCGGGCAGCGGCGTTTTATTGCTCCATTGGGCGTATTTGTATGAAACGCCTGTAATGTTCATCAACGGAGGTACCTTTTTCGCCAACGACGGCATTCATATCTCCCCCTTTGACCGATACATCTCCTACGGCAGTTTTTTCCCGGTTGTATTTATGACCGACGGCACCTTCCACATCACCGGAGATAACGAATACAGCGGATTTTCCTATTGCAACAACGGTTGGGGACATGTGTACGTGGGTGGCGGTACTATTCCCACCTATTGTGTGAATACAGATTCTTACCGCCTTGCCTCGGGGTCTATAGCTGAAACCGTTTATATGGAAAACCCCGCAGGCAAAAGGATGGCTTACTACGAGGTCTCAACCCCCGTGGTATTGCATGATAGCGTAGACTCGCCCTATATTGATAATCTGGTCTTCCTGCGCTTGCAGCAAGATTGGGCGAAACGCTATATTAACAGTCCTACGGTGCTGGAACACAATCCTATGATAGAGAGCTTGCTAACTACACCCCGTACGGTCATGGTGGATCGAAAACAGATAGACCCCGTCACTATGACCATCTTTAACCCCGGTTTTTGCACCGATATCAAATGGTACCGATCAACGGACGGACAAACTTGGGAACATTTGCCCGAATATGACAGTCGGGCGACCATAACCATTCCCCGTCCCCAAGAAGCCGCCAAATGGTACTATCTCTTTGAAGCCTCCATGGTGGGTGATCATAGCGACACCGTCACCGACCAAGTCTTGTTCCTGTTCCAGGCACCGGCCCAAACCACCGTGCTGGATCAGATCAGTTTTCATCTAAATCAACCGGAGGATGGGCAAAAACCGTCCAAGGAAATTTACATTGATGCCACCACGTTGGGCGGGTATTCTGCCACCAACTTCCAATGGATGGACAAAACCACCGGTCAAACTATGGGCAGCAACAACCTCTTTATTGCCGGTCACAAGTATGAAGCCCAAATCATTTTAGAAGCAGAGGAAGATTTTGCCTTTGCGGTCGATGGTGATACCCCTGCCCTGCAAGCCCTCTGCAACTATAAAGAAGCAAACGTATCGAATGTGAGCGGCTCTGCTTCTGACCAAACCATTCATGTAACCTGCGATATGGGCACCTGCCCTGCGGTGGTATCCACCGTCAAGCTGGATCTGTGTCCCCCTGCGGCAGGCGCCGAGCGGGATTTATATCCCAGCGTGGGCAACCAAAACTTTATGGTAGACACCGTGGATTGGTTTGACGTAACCGAAACCCGTTTTATGGAAAAGGGCGAACTGTTCCAAAACGGTCATCATTATACCGTGCAGGTTTGGCTGGAAATCGATGACGGATTCCAATTTGCCAACGATAATGTCAATCCCCAAGTCA
>JAZRZU010000010.1:0-4863 GCA_045601465.1 Acutalibacteraceae bacterium | reverse complement strand
GATTGTATTACTTCTCTATGTATTCGGCCGTTTTAATAAAAAGGTTAAATCAGTCGAACTTTCTTTGCAAGACGAAAAGAGCAACACCGAAATTTCTCGGTGTTGCTCTTTCCGCTTTTTGCTCAATTTGCGATTTCGGTGGCTCTGCGCATAGCTTCTTTTTCAGCATTAATTCTTGCTCTTACTTCCACAATCATCGCATCGAGCTTTTCTTGACATTCTTCACGAGTCTTGCCGTAGACGTTATGGCTTTCTCTTTTACCGTTTGCATTTGTCGGTGTATATCTACCTTCGTATAAGTGGTCATTTAGTTCGTATATCCCTCCGGTGCCACTTTTTCTTATCTTACCCTTGTAAGGGTCGAAGGGTTTTATTACTGGCTTGGGTTCTTCAATCACTTTGGTTTCTTCTTCATATACCTCATAATCTCTACCGTAGCTATTATCGATTTTTCTTGCTGCGTTTACTTGCATTTCATTAGTTATATGGCTGTATATGTCGAGAGTGGTTGCTGATGAGATATGACCTATCATAGCCGATAGTGTTTTTACGTCCATTCCACTTTCCAACGACATGGTTGCGAAGGTGTGCCGAAGGTCATGGAAACGTACTCTTTTACAGCCTGCTCTTTCGAGAAGTAACTGTGTTCTGTGATACAAGGATTGTGGATCTCTCGGTTCATCTCCTTCTTTTACAGGTGATGGGAACAACCATTTTGATTCAACACTTTCTTTGTATCTCATAAGCAGTTCTACTAATGGCATTGGCAATATGATTGAACGTATCGACTGCTTTGTCTTCGGCGGTACTGCCGTTAGTTTTCCATTGATGCGAGAAATTTGTCTTTCAATCCTGAGTTCTCCGGTCTTCTCATCAAGATCTTTCCATTGTAGCCCAAGGATTTCTCCACGTCGCATTCCGGTTGACAGTTCAAGTAAGAAGAGTTCATAGTAGCCTTCATATTTTGCTTGTTGCAACAATCGGTACATTTCATTATGCGTTAGGATTTTCATTTCGGCGGCTTTTTTGGGCGGTAGTTTACAACCAATTGCAGGGTTCTTGCTGATCAGTCGTTCTTCCACCGCTTTATCTAAAGCTGCTCGGCATCGCTGATGACATCCTCTTATAGTTCTGTCTGACAGTCCGACTCCAAGTGCATCCACATTTCTGATTCGTCCACACTTTTTCATTCTCGTATAGAATGTTTGAAGGTCGGCTTGTGTCAGTTGATTAAGTGGCACATCACCAATTTCGGGGATTATGTGGTTATAGATAAGCGTTCGATACCCATCCTTCGTTGTTTCACGGATCGCAGGTGAGCAATAGCAATTGAACCACATATCCATCCATTCACCGAACTTCATGCTCGGTGTGGCAGTAGTCGGCAATCGTCCGGCGATTATAGTTGTTTCTTTTCTCAACGCCATCAATTTTTCGTTACACTCGGTTCTTGTTTTACCGAATACGCTTTTCTTGATGGGTTTACCATCCTCTTTATATCCGACTATGTAACGGCCTTCCCATCGACCGTCTTTTCTTTGCGATATCGAACCTATTCCTTTTTTTCTACGTTCTGACATAGTGTAAAATCATCTCCTACTATATTTGACATAAAGCCACCCACCACATTGGCAGCATTTCTTTTCATATCGACTGTTATATGTGTATAGGTGTCAAGTGTGAATGAAGCGTTGGTGTGTCCGAGAATTCCTGACAGTGTTTTAGGATCTACACCAATTTTCAATGCATGAGTTGCGAAGGTATGCCGAAGATCGTGGAAGCGCATAGACGGGAGATTGTTTTCTTTTAATATCTGTTTCAATCTATGATATGCACTTGACGGACTCACATGAGTTCTCGGATCAATTAGGCTTGGGAATATCCATTCGGTCACGGCATCAGATTTCCTTCTAAGGAGCATTTGATATGCACTTTCCGGCAGTCTTACGATACGGTTTCCTGTTGATGTTTTCGTGTCGCCAACCTCCAAGCCGTCCTCGGTTCTTGTTGCGGTTCTTTGGATATGCAAGGTTTTATCTTTTACGCTGAAATCTGTCCATTTCAAAGTTGATATTTCGCCTATGCGCATTCCTACCGTTATTTCAAGGTAGAAGAAGTCAAACCACACTGGTTCTTTTTCTATAGCACTCATAAACGTTTCAAGTTGGTCATCTGTCAATACCGTTTTCTCTGTTCTTTCGAGTTTAGGTATTGTTGTTCCTGATGTTGGATTTCTTGGCACAAGATTGGCTCGTTCTGCTGCATCCATCACTTCGTGTAGGAACATGTGATATCCTCTTACAGTAGCAGGGGCCAATGCCTTGCCCATTTTACTATCTGCGAACATCCTTCCATTGCTTCTTAGGTGATTATACATTCGCTGAATATCTGCGGTTGTTATTCGTGATACCTCTTTGTCGCCTAAGTATTCGCACATACGCTCTGCCATTTGCTTGTATCCCATCAGAGTGCTTTTACGCAAGGTAGGAGCACCATATTCATCCAACCATTTGTTGAACCACTCTCTTAGTGTGATGTGGCATTCTTCACTGAGGTCTACGCCATCGTACTGCTCTTTGATGACCTTTATTTTTTGCAGAAGCTCTTTTTGAGTTTTAGCTACTGCAGATTTGTGTATGGGAGTTCCGTCAGCTTTATGTCCTATAACAATACGGCTCTCCCATCTACCGTCTTTGCGTTTGCGAACCATTCCATCGCCTTTTGGCCTTCTTTTAGCCATCTATTCGAACCTCCAGTCTAATTGTCTACCACAACAATATCAATGAACTTCGAATAAGTCCAGCGACTATGGCGACAAATATAATTAAATTTTAAGCATCTGTATTGCTCTCTAACCAACTAATCAATTTATCTCTCGGAACAATGATTCGGCTTCCAATTCGAAGAGTCGGAAAGCCCTTCTCATGCATCAGCTCATAACACGATGCCGGGGATATTCCGAGCAATTTTGATAATGAATTAGCATTCAAATACAAAGGGAGTTCATCATAGGTTTTGTATGTTGACTCTAACATATTAATCTCCTTTCGCAGTTCCTAAACTGACACCGATTGCGGTATCGATTTTTTCCATTTCGTATTCCGATGCTTTGCAGACAAAGGTTTTTAGTCTGCTTTTATCTATGGTCCTGATATGCTCTAACAAAACAATGGATCCGTTTATCAGTTTTCGATTTCTGAGCTGCACATGAGTGGGCATCCATTTCTTTGGCTTGCTTGTAATAGGCGCCACGATTGTTGTAGGACTATACTGATTGCCTACATTGTTTTGAATTACGATTGCCGGGCGGCAACCGCTTTGCTCACTACCAACAACAGGATAGAAATCACAGTAGTAGATATCGCCACGTTGAATCGTATTACACATTGCCGTTACCTCTCTTTTCAGCAAATCGGTTTGAACGGCATACATTATGGAAGTACCAATCGTATGAATACTCATAGCCTTCGTTGTCATAGACGACAACGTCACATTTGTTTAATGCATCCATGAAGGCGCCGGACACATCGTAGTCTTCAGATATATGCTTACTGCTAAAAACGAATACGGCATCGATTTTCTTCGCTTGAGCTGCCGCCATTAGTTTCTGCATTTCCGATTGGTCTTTCTTACTGGTTATACTTTCTCGGATTGTTGTAGTTCCGATTACCTTATATCCTTCGCTCTCAGCTTCACTGGTGAGCGCTCTTATCTGTTCTTCTGCTTTGGCATATTCAAGTGCAAATGCATCTCTACCAAATATCCAAGCGTTCTTTGTTCCATTAATACTAAACATTTTACTTTTCTCCTTTAAGTATGCGGCAACATGGGGTTGCCGCTTTTTGTGTGTTTTCCATCGCAATATTGTTCCTGTCCCTTGCGACTTGGGAATAACATCAAGTGTGCCGATAGCTTTTCGGCATCTCATAGGAATTTCACCTTCGGTGCGGATCTCGCCCGACTACTATCTTTAGCTGCGACGGCTCACGATATTGGCGGTATCGCTTCAACGCTCGGCTTGAGACTTAGTAGAAGTACCATTGTTCCTCTTGCAAGTCGTGGCCTTCCGGTAGTTGCTATCTTCCGGTCGAGATATTTCTCAGTGGCTCGTTGCAAAAGTGATGTTCTTGATGCTTTGGTATTCGGTTTTAGTGAAAGGAAAACTAATTGCCATTTAGTCCTTTTTTCTTATCCCTTCACTAAGTGTCCGAAAATAGAACTTTCTACAGGGTGTTTTTCAAAAATTTCTTAAATATTTTTTTATTCTTTTCTTTGCCGAGTCTATACTCTCCCAAACTGTATATTGACTAACACCTTCACTTAAGGCAATTTGAGGTGTTGATAAACCATATACTTCGTATAGTAAATACCTTCTTCTCTGAATGTCGGTAAGTTTTGAAAGGACAGCTTCAGCATCTTCCATTGTGTAAACTCTTTCGTTTACACGATCCAGCTTTTCGATAACAATATCTTCGGCCGATGGTAACCAAAACAATTCAGTTTCATCGGCATCATTAAAGAGAAATTCATGCCTTTTTATATTGGTTTCTCTTTTGATCTGCTCATGGTAATCTTCATCGGACCAGTTCTTCCAATATTTGAAGTCTTCTTCGGTCATGCCAGGATTTTCTCTGAGAAACTGTTCCAATGTAATTTCCACTGTTTCATCCGAGCCTGCGTACACTATGTTGCTGCTGTATTTGTTTTTTGCGTAATCTGATTGTCTATAATTTCTTGCCATTGTGTAATCTCCTTAAATTTGAATTTTTGGGGTAAGCAAAAATTCGGAGATTACGGATATTTAGCGATATAGGCTTGCCATTGCTTTAACATAAAAATCCTTTCCGCTTTTAAGCAGAAAGG
>JAZRZU010000009.1:0-4762 GCA_045601465.1 Acutalibacteraceae bacterium | reverse complement strand
TCACATTCCGATGATTCGGTCATGAGCTCGGGAACAAATTTTCTAATGGTGTTGTAATATATGTTATATGCATCTTCTACAGTTATCAAATTATTTTCTTCGTTATCACTTTTTCTACTACATCCGACCACCATGGTTAACACAAATATTAAAATCATCAAAAACGCTATAATTTTTATACCTATATTTTTCAAATAAATTTCCCCTTAAAAATGATTTATACAGTAAGTATATGTATACTCTTAAACTTGATCTACAATCAAATATACTTTTTAAGCTTCATTCATCCCAACGCTCTATATTTTGTACACGCTTCTTGATTTCATTTTCCATTAATTCTACAATTTCTAAAGCATAACGTTTGCGGATTGATGTAGTTTTAATATAATCAATGATTACAATGCAAAGAACAAAAAAAGAAGCAATAATGGCAAGAATATATAAACTTGCTTCAATACAAATTTTTAAAATAAAGAGTGAAACAATTAGAATCAATAAAAGACTACGCAATAGTATATCTGATTTTTTATAAACGGAAGTTATTTTTACAAATGTCTTATTATTTTCAGAAATAACCCTACCATATACATGATATATGGGACATAAACCCTCTCGGGAATGTCCAAAACTACTTGTCACGACAAACTTCCCATTTTTTGCACATTCAAAATACATTTGTATGTCGTTTGAAGTGGACGTATGGCATTTTCCGGATTGTTCACATAGGTACTGTATGGTTTCATTAACACTTTTGTTAACTTCAATAAATTCCTCGTTCAAAATTTCTCGGAATATTGTTAATTTCATTTGATACACCAATTCTAAAAGTATTTAGTTTATCGCCTAATATGTATTTTATATTATAGCATATATGTTTTTGTTTTTAAAGAAAATTTTTCAAGCGAAGGGAAATATGGGAACGCAAGGCTCGATTCGGTGTGAACAAAAAGAAACGGTCGGATTTTCCGATCGTTTTTCTTTATACGTTGTAACGCATATAAAAATATGTTACAATTATATATAATATTGCACTAAGTTGGAAGACAGGGCGAAGACAGGGGACGGTTCTGCGTCTTGCGAAGGAAGACAGGGGACGGTTCGGAAGACAGGGGACGGTTCTGCGTCTTGCGAAAGACAGGAGAGTGTTTTCTTGTGTGCCCTGACCTCGTCGCAACAAGGCGCATCCATCCCCGGCGGCGATGCGTCTTCTTCCTATACCCTGGTGTACGATGCAAAAACCGGCATGCCGCTTTCACTCTCCGCACCCAACGTCCCCTTAACCGTCACCTTCACCGCCGCCTAGGCAAACAAACCAAAACGCCAACCGATATCATCGGTTGGCGTTTTTTAGATTCTGCACAACTCTATCAACGACTTTACGTCCCCAACAATGCCATGTGACAAATCCCGGCAAAATCTCGAATCCAATAACTCGCCAGCAAATGCCACGGTGTGTGTGCCGTAACGGCACCCGAAACCTCTAATCCGGCACTTTTAACAAACTGCGCCGCACGAAATTGATGAAATTCTTGGGTCACGATCGCCACCTCGTTGGATAAACCCAACTGTTCGATCAACACCTTGGAATGGCGGATATTCTCAAACGTACTGGTAGACTGGTCTTCCTCATGGATACGGTCAGCGGAAATCCCACGATCCACCAAATACCGCTTCATCACGCTGGCTTCGGTACAGATTTCATCCGCACCTTGTCCACCCGACACGATGCACACCGCTTGGGGATGCGCTGCTAAATACATGTAAGCGGCTTCTAATCGGCCCCGTAATAACGAACTGGGTTGATCGCCCCGCAACGCAGCGCCCAACACGATCACAGTGGCACTCGGCTCGGGCTGTTTCATACAAGCTTGTACCATATACACCGACAGAGAGAAAAAGAGCACGACCAACGCTCCCACTATCCCGGCTGCTCCGCCAAGTAGCGCCTTCCCGGCACCTGTTTGCCAAACGTTTCCACACCACGTCGCTATCTGCGGGAACCAAACACAACACACAAATCCTAAGAACCCAACCAGCACCATGGTGATGCAACCGGAATGAAACCGTCCGGTAAAGGAAGGCAGAATGCCCCACACAACAATAAATATACACAAAACCGCTGCTATCACCCGCACCGAAACACCTAACACACCGCTGCCCGGCAACATATCGGCCATCCTCCCTTCAAAAAATAAGCGGCATCGAAAAATCGATGCCGCCGATAAAACTTTTAAATTTTGCGCACACGAATCACGCCATCAATTGCCTGGATGCCGTCAATCACGCTCTGCGGAACGTCACCAATAATATCCAACACCGTATAGGCATTATCCTTCTTTGAACGATTGGTCATAGTTTCAATGTTCACACCGGCATCCGATACAACCGAACTGATCTGAGCAAGCATATTCGGAATATTGCGATGCAACACGCAGATGCGAATGTCGCCGCTCTTTTCGACATCCATCGCCGGGAAGTTCACCGAGTTGCGGATGATTCCTTTTTCCAAATACACTTTCATCTCGTCTGCCGCCATCATGGCGCAATTGTCCTCGCTCTCGGGCGTAGAAGCACCCAAGTGCGGAATGGCAATCACGTTATCCACGCACAGCATTTCATCCGACGGGAAATCCACCACATAAGTAGCGACTTTTCCACTATCCAACGCAGCCAGCATAGCGTCGCTGTCTACCAATTCACCACGTGCAAAATTCAAGATGCGCACGCCGTCTTTCATGGTAGCAATGCTGTCCTTACCGATCATACCACGGGTATTATCATTCAGCGGTACGTGTATCGAGATATAGTCACACTGTGCATAGATCTGCTCAACCGTTGTAGCGTGGTGAATCGAACGTGACAGATTCCACGCAGCATCCACCGACAAGAACGGGTCATAGCCGTAAACTTCCATGCCCAATGCTTTTGCCGCATTCGCTACTAAAATACCGATAGCGCCCAAACCGATAACGCCCAGCTTCTTGCCGAAAATTTCAGGTCCGGCAAACTGACCTTTCCCTTTTTCCACCAACTTACCGACTTCGGCGCCTTGACCCTTTAATGTTTTGGCCCAATCAATCGCCGGCACAACCTTACGGGAAGATAACAACAAGCCGGCAATCACCAGTTCTTTTACAGCATTGGCATTCGCGCCGGGCGTATTGAATACCACAACACCCGCATCGCTGCAACGGTCTAACGGGATATTGTTCACACCCGCACCGGCACGAGCGATGGCTAAGAGCGACTGGGGCAACTCCATGTCATGCATAGAAGCCGACCGCACCAAAATACCTGCCGGGTTATCCACCGTATCGCCAACAGTATAGCCGGCCCCCAAGCGGTCGGTACCGCAAGCAGCAATCTTGTTTAACGTTAAAATATTCATAATACCTTCTTACTCCTTTAAGCGTTTGCTTCTTCAAACGCCTTCATAAATGCAACTAATTTCTCGACACCCTCAATCGGCATGGCATTGTAGATAGATGCACGCATACCGCCAACCGAACGGTGTCCTTTTAAGTTTACAAATCCGGCAGCTGTCGCTTCCTTAACAAACTTGGCATCCAATTCCTCGTTGCCGGTAACAAACGGCACGTTCATAAGCGAACGGTCTTTCTTTTCCACCGTTCCTTTGAACAGTTTGGAGGAATCGAGGAAGTCGTACAAAATAGCAGCTTTCTTCTCGTTGATTTCCTTCATCTTTTCAAGACCGCCAAGGTCACGTACCCATTCCAACACCAACTTGCAAATATAAATGGTATAGCAAGGCGGTGTATTGAACATCGAATCATTATCGGCATGAATCTGATAATTAAACATGGTAGGGGTGATTTCCTGCGCATTCCCGATAAGGTCCTCACGCACGATAACCACCGTCAAGCCGGCAGGCGCCATATTTTTCTGTGCGCCCGCATATAACAAACCGAATTTTTTAACATCGATGGGCTCAGACAGGACGCAGGATGAAATGTCGGCGACCAACGGTACGTTGCCTGTTTCCGGCAGCTTGTTAAATTTCGTTCCATAAATGGTGTTGTTCATGCAAATGTGGAAATAATCGGCATCCGGCGTAAAGTCTGCCTCATCCCACTCGGGAATATACGAAAACGTTTTGTCTTTTGAACTGGCGATGACCTTTGCCTCGCCGTAACGAGCTGCTTCCTGATAAGCCTTGTTTGCCCACTGACCGGTGATAATAAAATCAGCCTTACCGCTCTTGTTCATCAAGTTCAGCGGAATCATCGCAAACTGGGAAGAAGCGCCACCCTGTAAAAACAAAACTTTATAGTTGTCCGGAATCGCCATGACCTCACGTAAAAGAGCCTCGCACTCTTTAATGATGGCATCATACGTTTTCGAACGATGTGACATCTCCATAACGGATTGACCGGAACCCTGGTAATCCAACATTTCATCTGCCGCACGCTTTAAAACGCTTTCCGGCAAAACCGACGGACCTGCCGAAAAATTGTACACTCTTGCCATGACTCATTCCTCCAAAGAAAATATAGAATTACTATTATTTTACTCCCTTTATCTACAATAGTCAATGCATTTTTATGCGTTTGTGCAACTTATCGTAAACTTTTGCCCTTGCATAATTGAGCTTTTTACAGTATACTGAAAACAACGCAAAAAGCGGCCTTGATTTGCGTGTGCAAGTACACCCAACGAAAGGAAGTAACCCCATGTCCATTGATCTTGTCCGTTCGTTTTTTGCCACCGTTGGCAGAGAACACGATATTTTGGAATTTTCTGT
>JAZRZU010000008.1:0-9001 GCA_045601465.1 Acutalibacteraceae bacterium | reverse complement strand
CAAAATGAATATTTTGTATAGTTGAGAGGAGGGGTTGTGGTGTGTTTGGGGGTTAGAGATACCATCGCTAGGCTATTATAAGATGGAAAATACTCCTTTAATTATGGGTATTTTTATTACATAACATATTTGTCATTAAATATTCAGACAAGTTTTGCAGTGAAGATATTTATCAATTAACAATAACCGGTTGTATTGATAAATCCTTTGTACTTCTTCCTTATTTATATAATAATATGTGTAATGCCGGGTTTTGTAGCCGATAGAAATTTTTCAATCGATGTCGTGTTCATTGAACCAAAAATTAAAGGATGATAAAAATACAATTACAATGTCTAACGTACAATTTTGATAAACAGATTACAAGCTCAACATTCAAAATAATCAATATAAAGATTCGTACCATTTTTTACGTAGCGGGTATGCCCCTACATTTTCTGTCGATATTTGATTTTTAGTATTTATTTTGTATAGTTGGTATGATATACTGTTATAGAAGTGTTAAACAACATAGTGTGAAACATTGTTTCACGAAAGAGGTGGCTGAATGTGCGTAAGGAATATTTAGTGCAGTGTCCATCAATTTTAAAAGAATATTTAGGATATATGGAAACCATTAAAGGGCGTTCCGAATCTACCATCAATGAGTATTTTATTGATTTACGCACCTTTTTTCGTTATATGAAGGAACTGCGTGGGATTGTCCCCCCTACCCTTCCGGTTGATGAAATATCGATTTTAGATGTAGATTTAGACTTCATCAAATCCATTACCACTATTGACGTGTACGAATATATGAACTATCTGCGCAACGAGCGTAGTAACTCAAACAAGACACGTGCACGTAAAACAAGTGCTGTACGGATGTTATTTCGTTATTTAACCGATTACTCACACTATTTAGAACATAATCCTGTTAAAAATCTAGAAACACCAAAACCGAAAAAAACGTTACCGCAATACTTATCGATCGAACAATCTGTTGCTCTTTTAAATTGTGTTTCGGGGGATTTTGCCGAGAGAGATTATTGTATCTTGGTTTTGTTTTTAAATTGCGGTTTACGACGTGCAGAGCTCGTAAACATCAATTTGCAGGATATTAACCATACGGATCATACACTTCGTATTCGAGGAAAAGGCAATAAAGAGAGAATGCTATATCTCAACGATGCCTGCCGACAGGCACTTGATCAATACATAAAAGTTCGTCCGATTGACGGTGTGCAAGATAAAGAGGCATTATTTTTAAGCCGTTTAAAAAGACGTATCAGCCTGCAAGGCGTACATTATATTGTAAAAGGCTATCTAGCACAGGTAGAAGGTGCACAGAAGATGACCGCACACAAACTACGGCATACTGCTGCGACCTTGATGTATCAAGGCGGTGTTGACCTTCGAGTGTTGCAAAACTACTTAGGCCACGAAAACTTGGGAACCACGGAGATTTATACGCATCTTTCCAACGAGCAAATCGAAAATGCAGCGAAACAAAACCCGCTTTCACAGGTTATCCTATCTAAAAAAGGAAAGCGGAAACCGCTGGACGAACAATAAACGTAAAAAACAAAACCGTCCTCTGAACATTTCCAAAGGACGGCATGTTAATGACAGCTTTAACCATCAAGAAATTTTCAATTGCAAGCGGAATTTATCGGATATCATCGCCACAAACTCTGAATTTGTGGGCTTTCCCCGTTCATTATGAATAGTATAGCCGAAGTAGGAGTTCAGCACATCAACATCGCCTCGATCCCAGGCGACTTCGATAGCATGACGGATCGCACGTTCTACACGTGAAGAAGTTGTTCCATGTTTTTTCGCAACTGCGGGATATAAACGTTTGGTAACAGCATTGATGATGTCTTCATCTTCAATTGCCATCATAATCGAATCACGTAGATATTGGTATCCTTTAATATGTGCCGGGACACCAATTTGATGTAAAATATCCGTGACTCGTATTTCTAAATTAGCCGATGAAGAAGGACGTTGCCGAGGTTCTGCCGTTCCCTTTCCGCACAAAGTTAAAATTCGAAGTGCCATTTCATCTGCATCGAACGGTTTGAGAAAATAATAATTAGCACCTGCCTCGATTGCTTCACGTTCAAGATTCGCATTATCAAAACTCGATATAACCATAAATTGCGGCATGTGAGGCAAATTCATAGCACGTACACTATTCATGACACCGATTGCATCTAAATGTGGTAAAAAGAAATCCATAATGACAACATCCGGTCGTTTTTGCGAAATACTTTCCACAATAACCTTCCCGTCTTTTTCCAGCAAATCGACCTCTAAGCCGTGATTTCGCATCGTTCTCCCACACGGAATCCCGAAGCTTTCGCTATTATCTGCTAACAGTACCTTGATTTTCTTGTCCAAGTTACATAAACCTCCTAAATTATTTTGCCGGCAACATTAGATTACCATATATTGGAAATAATTTCAAGTAGTTGGAAAATATTTTTTACTTTTGTATAAAAAGTCCCCCAATTTGGCAAAAAAGAATCTCAAAAAAGTCATTTTCCATAAATTTCTATTTATTTGTAACGATAAGCATATAAAAAAGCAAGAGAAAACATTGTCGGTTTCTCTTGCTTTTTCTCGTGTTGTTGTGATTTGTATTAACCTGCTTTTTTAATTGGGGAAACACTCTGTGCTGTTTCCATCATGTTTTCGGCGAAGATGGCGTAGCCCTTGGTGGGATCATTGACAAACACGTGGGTAATGGCGCCGACGAGTTTGCCGTTTTGCACGATGGGTGTACCGCTCACGAGTGTGTCAATATAGGAGCAACCACCTAAGATGTGGAACAGCGTCCCCTGTCTCTCAGGCAATCCAAACGCCCGAAGCATTAAAGGTATATTTCTTGCCGCTGATGGTAACGGTTTTATTGGCAACCATATAGCCATTGGCATCCAGATAATACCATTTGCCACCGTCTTGCACCCACGCGGATTTGGTCATAGAACCGTTGCTGTTTAGATAACACCAACCAACACTGTCTTTTTTCCAACAGTTAGTCACTGCATAGCCATCTGCACCAACATAGCACCAGCCAATAGAATCGCGAACCCAAGCATTGGTTGCCATACGACCGTTTCCATCAAGATAGCACCAACCGACAGAATCCTTCTTCCACTCGTTGGTGACACAGTAGCCGTCACTACCCACATAACACCAGCCGACACTATCCTTGATCCATTGGTTAGTCGCCATACGACCGTTTCCATCGAGATAGCACCAACCGACAGAATCTTTCTTCCACGCATTAGTCACACAGTATCCGTCGCTACCAACGTAACACCAGCCAACGCTATCGCGCACCCACTCGTTGGTGAGCATATACCCATCCGCGCCGAGATAGCACCAGCCCTTACTGTCCTTCTGCCACTGGCTTGTTACCTTCATGCCACCAACGTAAAACGCCCACTTGGTATGCTCGAGCACCCAACCGTTGGTCACCGGCTTTTTATTCACCGTCACCGTAAAGTTGGCTGTCTTGCCGCCGTAGCTGACCGTGATCGTTTTGGTACCCGACGTAGAACTGTACCCGCTCACCGTGTACTCCGTAACCGCGGCGTTGGTACCGTTGTTGTAGTAAGCAGTAACCACCAATCCGCTCTTATTAAACGCTTCCCCTTCAGTATACATCAGCTTAGTCGGCTTTTTTGTCACCGCAATGGAGGTCAACGTCTTAGCGTTAACTGTCACGGTAAAGGTGGTTGTTTTACCGCCATAAGTAACTGTAATCGTCTTAGCACCCGGGGTACTATTATAACCCGTAACTACCCAGTTGCTGGTAATGATGTCATGTGTGCCATTGTCGTAATAGGCAAGCAGAGTCAATCCCGTTGTATCAAAACTATCGCCCTCCAGATACACCAGTTTGTTCGGTGATGTTTGAATAGCAATAGAGGTCAAGGACTTTTTCACAACCGTAACGGAATAGGTACAGGTTTTTCCGCCGTAATTGACTTTCACCTGACGAGTTCCCATAACGCTGAAATCATATTCACTGATCCAACCGGTCGTAATCATTTCTGTGGTGCCGTTGCTGTAAACTAGTTTTAGCACCATTCCTGCATCATCAAGACTAGTAGACTCCACGTATACAGTTTTCTTCGGTAGTGTTTGCAGCAAAATCTCCGCAAGCATCTTCGTCTCTATCGTTTTTATCGTCAGTGCTTTGCTTGTCTTTCCTGCGGAGGTGATGTCTGTCTGCTTATAACGTTGATAGAACACATATGATTTGTTCGGAGAGAGCCCAACAAACGAGCAACTGTCTTGCCACTCGATGCCACCCAAACTATATTCCGCACCGTCTACCATTTTCAAAGTCACAGAGGTACTCGTAATTTCTGTAACAATCGGATCTACAATGGTTTGTCCATCCAACTTTGGCGTGGTTATCGTAATACTAGCGCTTTGAGAAGCATAGTGCGTTTTCGTTTCTTTAAAGCGTTGGTAAATAGTATAGGTTGTGTTAGGTCGCAAGCTTTCAAACGAAGGGCTGTCTTGCCAGTTTTTTCCATCACAACTATACTCACACGAATCTACCACTTGTATCTGCAACTGCATCGGTAACAGTTGTACAATAACCGGTGGTGTCAACGGGGGATCTACCGGTTCTTTTACGGTGCCAACGCCATTACAAGCCTCACAGGTTCGCGGTGTACTGTAAATAATGCCATTACCTCCGCAACCATTACAAGGCACGACACCTGTTGAATCCGTGTTTGAACCAGAGCCGCCACATGAAGGGCAACGGTTGCTAAGATTTCCAGTACCGTGGCATGCGGAGCATGTTTTAAGCGTATTGCCGACGGGGATCTTTCCGTTATAGCATGTACAAGATTCCATGACGGTCCCTTTACCGTTGCATCTACCACAAGATATTTTCCCATATCCTGTACCGCCGCAGGAACTACATGTTCTGCTTGACCATATTTTGCCTTCGCCTTTGCAAGGCGTACAGCGTTTTACCCATTGTGCATATAAGATCGAGTCTTCGTCGATTGTAAACGCATCCCCCGAACGATATTCAACATCTCGCATCAACGACAAAGACCACCCCAAAAAGCGGTATCCGCTACGGGAAGGCGTATCCATGGTAAGTGTTAAGGAAACACCGTGAGTTTTGATTTGTTTTTGTGGGGCGTTGTTGCCATCACCTACATTGTAAGAAATAACATACCCTTTAAGCGTTGTAACCGTCAGCGATTCACTTTTTTCGCTGGCATATGTCGTGTTTGTTGTCGTTACTCGCTGATAAAAGGTATACGATGTTTCAGGGCGCAACCCGGAGAACGTCGGGCTATCTTGCCAAACGATTCCGTCAAGGCTATATTCATATCCATCGACAGCAACAAGTTGCACAGTTGTAGCCATAGCTAAAGCTAATTTCGGTTGAGAAACAGCACCAGTGTATATATGTTTTTTTGTTGTAGTCACACACGCAGTGCTAGCTACACTCGCATAAGCGTCTTCACATTCTGCTTTACGCGCATAAAAACGATACTGAGTGTTTGGCGACAACCCATCAAATTGTGGACTATCCTGCCATTTAATACCGTCCTTACTGTATTGGTATCCCACAGTTGGTACTAGTGTTACTAAGTTGTCGGTAACTTCCATAATGCTTGGTGCTGTTGGCGCAACGGCAAAAGGTTTTGCCATAACCATACCTGAACCGGCATAACCGGCTACATACGAATCAACTGCTTTTATACGTTGATAAAAGGTGTATTGGATTAGGGGTTGAAGATTTTCGAAACGAGAGTTGTCCTGCCACGCTACGTTATCAAGACTGTATTCATACCCTTCAATCGGCGTCAGTATTATTACATTCCCAATTGCACTCTCAATTGTAGGGGCCGATACCGGCGGTAAAAACAGGCACGAAAATCCTTGATCTGCTGCATATAAATGGGCGTCGGAATTTTCTATACAAAAAAATTGATCAATTGAGCAACCGGAAAACGCCTTTTCCCCGATACTTCTCACACTATCGGGAATGGCAATGGATTTCAGATTGTTACAATCTGAAAAAGCACAATCGCCAATATGTTCCACGCCATACGGAATTCTGATTGAGGTAAGGCTCTGGCAACCCTTAAACGCGTAGGAGTTAATGCTTGTTACACTGTTTGGAATAGTAACGGAGGTAAGCTTACTGCAACCACTAAACACGTTATTCTCAATACTAATTACACCGTCCGGGATGGTGATAGAGGTGAGCCTTGTGCAACCGGAAAATGCGTGATCCCCAATACTCGTTACACTGTTTGGGATAGTGATGGAGGTAGGACCGTAACAATTCCAAAATGCTCCACTACCAATACTTGTTACACTGTTTGGGATGGTGACAGAGGTAATGCCATTACACCCCGTGAATGTAAATGCACCAATCTTTTTTACGCCATTTGGAATTTTCAAATCTGTAATAAGCTTGCCATTGCAATACAAATTACCCGCCTCGTATAGTGGATTTGAAGTAGGATCAGGAAAATCCATTTCACACCATGAAGCAAAGTCAGTAATATGCACCGCATTCAGAGTATAACAGTTTTGAAACGCATATTTGCCTATGTTTGTTATGCTATCAGGGATTGTGATTGAGCGAAGATTGCTACATCGAAAAAATGCTCCCTCACCAATACTTGTTACACTGTTTGGGATGGTGACAGCAGCAAGACTATCGCAACCGCGAAACGCATCATCCCCAATACTTGTTACGCCGTCGGAAATCACAACTTTTGTTACCGACTTTCCCCAAGGAGAACTTTCATTGTAATAGAAATTTTCCATTTCACCCGTACCGGAAATGGTAAGCACGGTACCGTCTAACGACCAAGTGCAGTCACCTGTCGTGCCACTGGTTGCCGCGGCGACGGGTAAAGTGCCGAGTGGACAATAAGAAAGAAGCAAAAGACAAACTGAAAAAGTAGCAATCAATCGTTTCATTTTTGTGCCTCCTTATTACATGATAGTGTGTGCAACACGGTCTCTTTTAGTTTGTCATGCACGTTATGGTGTATATCTATCTTTTTTACTACTTGTACTACAGATGAATCCGACCAAGTATCCAACTTCTTTTTCGCAGGGCTGTTGGGATGGCACGCACAAACAAAAAGGTCAACTGTTTGCTGAGGAAGATGCCGTATGGTTCTGTGATAAGCATCTGTAATTTGGTTTAGCGAATCGCCAGCCGAAACGACACAAAGGATTTTACCGTCTTTTTCTAACAGAATTCGAATATCGGAAACGTTATGTTTCCTTTTTGTATACCAACGTTTTTTGATGACGTCTATCGGATTTTGTCCTGCCCAAGCATAATTCATCCACAAAACGTTGAACTTATGATTCTCAATAAGATCGATAACAAGTTCTTTAATAATCGAACTTTTACCGGTATTTGTTTTGCCTTCTACCGCAATAATTTTCACATATATCACCTTAAAAATAAAAAAGTGCGACTACCGAAGTAACCGCACAAAAAACGCAAACTCCGATAGTCGCCAAACTAACCGAATGTGAAATGGGTGCAAACGCACAACATACATACATCGTTGGAATTTGCATTTTTATCAAATTCATAACGATATATGTATAACCAAAATTAAGCGTAATTATTCTCACAAAAAGAAAAATACACCCAATTTCACACCGTATTCAGTTAGTTTGGCAATATCAGTGTAGCACATTGTTTGGCAAAATGCAACAAAAAACATTCCGATAATTATCGGAATGTTTTTGTTTTAAGATGCGTTTTTTAATTGTTCACTAGATACCTGTTGCGCCGTTTCCAACATATTTTCCGCAAAGATGGCGTAGCCCTTGGTAGGATCATTGACAAAAACGTGCGTGATGGCACCGACAAGTTTGCCGTTTTGAACGATGGGTGTGCCACTCATTCCTTGCACAATACCGCCGGTGATTTTGAGTAGATCAGGGTCAGTAATTTCCACAACCATACTGCGTGTTCCGGTTGTATCACGATACCGCAGTTGCGTAATGGAGATGGTATACCACTGCGGTTTTTGACCGGAAACGGTGGTGTAAATTTGTGCTTCACCTACTTTTACCTCTTGTTTTAACATAATCGGTATGCGATTCCCTATCATATTTCCGCTATTAATTTGTCCGTAAACGCCACGATCGCAATTAATAAGAAGCGGGCCAAACGTCCCGCCATCAAATCCCCCGTGTAAACCACCCGGGGAACCCGCCTCGCTTTTGGTGACTCCATAGATACGTGCCGGTACGATTTCACCCGAAGAAATTGGGATTATCTGTCCGGTATCCACGTCACAAACAGCGTGACCAAGGCCCGCCAATACATTGGATGATGGATCGTAAAAAGTCACGGTACCGATTCCTGCCGAACTGTCACGTACCCAAATACCCGCTTTATAGTGATTTTCTCGAATTGATTTTTCTGCACAAAAAGAAATATCAAATTCTATTTGATTGCGACGAATATGAAAGGTCATTTTTTTACCGCCGGATTTGCGAACCACCTCTGCGACTTCCTCGTTGGTATATACCGTCTGCCCGTTAATGGAAAGGATGCTGTCCCCCACCTTAATACCGGCTTTTTTCGCAGGTGAACGACTGCCCATTGCTGTATCCACGTCTGACAACGATACGACCATGACGCCATCGGCATACAATTTAATACCGAATGGAATACCACCAAGTATAACACTTCCTTTTTCCACAACCGAAACCGTGACGTTTTTTATTGGAAATAATCCGAATAAACGAAGAGTAAGTGGATAGCTATCCCCTACGTTTGCGTTTCGAGTGTTTGCAACAGTCTTATCATGGATAAAGGACTGCGTTGTTTTGACCGTATCGTTGACAAAAAGTGTGTTTCCTTCCTCCACTTGGTATTGATCGGGTATTTTATACATCCAGTACAAAATGCCAGCCAATATGATACAACATACCAGCGCAATACATCCGCATAAAATTTGTATTGTTTTTTTCATTG
>JAZRZU010000007.1:0-1969 GCA_045601465.1 Acutalibacteraceae bacterium | reverse complement strand
AAGCGGAATCGCTTCGGTCGTTCTTATTTTATAACCCCATCACCGCATCGATCGGCAACGATAACACCAATCCGGCAGCTTCGCTGTGCATGCCGCAACGTTCGCTGATTGCTTTCATAATCGCCGTCTTGGTATCGGATTCAGCAAGGATGAGCACGATTTCCTTTTCTTGTTGAACAGAAAGTCCCCAAAAGACAGTTGCCTGTTCACTGCCAATACTGCGGCTGTGTACCACCGTACCGCCGCCGGCGCCGGCTGTGCGTGCCGCTTGCATGACCTCGTTGCTAAACCCTCGGTTGACAATCGCCGCTACCAGCTCATGTGTCTGCTCCGCCATCGTGTACTCACCCTTCCTTGTTTCCTGTTTGTCGGCATCTTCTGCCGTTTGGCGCATCATCCGCACCAGTAGATTATTCGCTGCCGTCAGCGGCACGGTAAAAGCAATACCGCTGTTCACCGCATCCAATCGCAACTGCGTATGCAACATTCTCAGCATGGTGCGTCCGAACGATTCCGGCACCGTACTGATGAGTATTCCCTTTTCGGTACTACCCAGTCCCAGCGTATCCATGATCTCGCTGGATGCTGTACCCTCTCCATGCAACCGATACTGAATCGGCAGGGCGCTTTTGAGAAACATATCGGCCGCCCTGTCGGTCAGTTTCGGTGTGGCAATTAACATAAGCAACTGATACCGTTCCACATCCATACCCCCTTTTTAAAACTCGATAATCTCGTCGCTGTCGGGCGTAAGACCGGGATGTAGCATCGCCCGTTTGCCGAGTTTTTCCACTTTATATCGATAGATAAGACCCATAATTTGTATCGCAATCAACGGGGTAAGCGCCACTAAGGCCACCACTCCGAAAGCGTCGGTCATCAAATCACCGCCCAACGCTTTACAAACGCCGATGGAAAGCGGCAACAAAAACGCAGAGGTCATGGGCCCGCTGGCAACACCACCCGAGTCGAAAGCAATACCGACAAAGATCTTGGGTACAAATAACGACATACCCAACGCAATCAAATATCCGGGAATGATGATCCATTGCACCGGGATACCGACCAGCACCCTTGTCATCGCCAAACCAATACTGACAGCAACACCGATGGACATACACCGATTCATGGCTTTAATGGAGATCGCCCCATCGGTCACGTCCTCCACCTGATGATTTAACACCTGGATAGCCGGTTCTGCTTTGACAATATAATACCCGATCAGCATACCGATAGGAATCAACACCCCGTTATACGGAAGATCTGCAAGCGACATCCCCACCGACGTACCAACCGGCGCAAACCCGACGTTAACGCCGCACAAGAACAGCACCAGTCCCGCATATGTATAGAATATACCGACCACGATACGCTTGATCTGCCGTTTTTGATACCGCTTGGTCACCCATTGGAACAAAATAACCACCGCTACAATGGGCGCTAACGAAATCGCAACCTCGCCGGCATACAGTGGCAGCTGCGCTAAAAACACACGTACTAAATCACGAGTAGTAGCAACGTTCGCCATCTCACCCAACGTATAGACCGCCTCGGTGGGCTTAAAGAAGCATCCCAGTACCAACACCGCCAAGATGGGACCCACGCTGGACAACGCCACCAAACCGAAGCTGTCACTTGCCGAATCTCGGTCACTGCGCAGGGTTGTCAAACCAACACCCATCGCCATAATAAACGGAACCGTCATAGGGCCGGTGGTCACACCGCCGGAATCAAAAGCGACGGCCAAAAACTCGTTCGGCACAAGGAACGACAACCCCAGCAGCAACGCATACAAGACAATCAGCAAGCACGAGAGGGGTATTTTGAATTTCACACGAACAATGGCCAGCGCCAGAAACACGCCCACACCGACAGCCACCGTTAAAATGAGTGTCAGATTCGGAACCGACGGTACCTGCTGGGCCAGCACCTGCAAATCGGGCTCCGAAACGGTGATCATCACACCCAT
>JAZRZU010000006.1:0-5234 GCA_045601465.1 Acutalibacteraceae bacterium | reverse complement strand
GTTGAAAAAATTGATTATGAGGCATTTGAAAATTCGGAAATTGAGAAAATTGTTTTAGGAAATAATATTACTTGGATTGATTTGTATGCATTTAAGAATTGTGAAAATTTAAAACAAATTAATTTATCTAACAAGCTCGATACGATTAGAGGATGGGCGTTTAGCGGATGTACATCAATTAAAGAAATCGTTATACCTGAAAGTTGTTGGTTTGTTGGATATCAGGCGTTTGCAGGTTGGGATTCAAGTCAAAAAATAATTATAGAGGGTAGCACCGATAGTTTTGAAGATGGTTGGAATGATAATTGTTCAGCGGAAATCATTTTAAAAAAATAAGCTATTCCTCGGTTTTCAGCCGGTTCCATTTTGAGTTTTTCGGAACATTCACCTTTGACAAAGGATATGAAACGTGCTTGCAATCTCGCCATGGTTTTGCTATAATTTGGGCGTGAGGTGATTGTATGAAAAAAATTGTAGTTATATTTTTGAGTGTCTTGTTGATTTTTTCGTTGACTGCATGTGATGAGGAAACGAAAAACACCGATTCCACTACACGTGATACTGCTACTACCACGACAAACGACGTTGCTACAACAGAAAACGGCGATCATACAAACCAACCAACAAAAAGCAGCACTTCGACAAGCAAAGCGACAGTGTCTTCTAAAACTACCGTAACAAACAAAACTACGAACTCATATAAAAATGTTGACGATGATAATATTCAATCACAAAATCCGGTTCCTGACGTAACAGTAGGATTTGAACCGATTACTGACTCCGGATTTTCCGAAGGTAACGGTACACAAACGAATCCTTATGTGATAAAAACGGCGGCAGAGTTGGTGTATTTTTCCGAAAAAATCAATGAGGGTAAAATGAATAGTGGAGTACATTTTGCTCTTGGCGCAGACATTGATATGACCGGTGTGGAATTTTCACCTATTGGTAACGGTTCACATCGCTTTTCGTCCTGTTTCGACGGTAGGGGTTTTACCATTTCCAACCTGACCCCTAAGCTTATCTATGAGGATTCTGGCAACAACGCAAATTATAGTTGCGGATTTTTCGGCATAGTCGGAAATGCTCAAATCAAAAATTTGCGCCTTGAAAACGTCAATATTACCTACACCTATAAAAGCTACTACTTTACGGAAGTAGGCATTCTGGCGGCCTGTGTTTATCCTACCCGAGAGTGTAAGATTACCGATTGCTTTGTTAATGGAGTTATTAACGTTGAGACGGACACTTTAATTGCAGGTGGAATTGTGGGCGATATTTTCGTAACCAATGGTGCAAAACTTACTTTTGAACGTCTGCAAAGCAATACCAAATTACAAGTACGTTCGGATTCGGTAAATGCGGGTGCGGTTTCCGGAAGTTTACTCGGAAGAGGAGAGGAAAGATTTTCGGATATTTACGCACAAAGTGAGATTATACACAGCTCTAATTATTACTCACACGTGGGTGCTTTTGGAGGCGTTTGCAATTCACAAGGCAGTGTCCGTGTAAGTAATTGCTTTTTCAAAATAAATACCAATAAAAATTTTAACGATAACGTTCATCCATTGGTTGGCGGTATAATTGACTCTTATCAACCGAACGGTACATTTCATTTTACAAACGTATTTGGATTTGCAGATAGTTGCACCCAATTATATGAAATACCACCCGAAAACCCAGTGAAAGAAGAAAATTGCGGTTTCACAAACGTATTGCCAGCGAATTCTGGTTTTAATACCGAAATATGGGATATTACTAATCCTGCTAAACCGTTTATTAAATTTAATTTTCACTAAAAAATAATCATAAATTTGTATTCCTAGCAACGAGGCTATGAGGGAGGGATAGCGATGAAAAGAAGACTGTTTTGTTGTGCTGTGGTATTGGTTTTTCTGTTGTCTTTTTGTTCGTGTACGGCACTGAAACAAGGTGCATCCGAAACGCCCGAGGATCTGCGCATCAATGGACAATCGTACACACTGTCTAAACTTCTCATGACAAAGATTGCATATGATTACGAGATGGATTGTGCTTTATTGGTGTTTGATGAAAATGCAACCGTTCCTTACAAGGATGTGTTTCGCTTTTTTAATTACAGCGGCTGCTATTCGTTTGATTATAAAACACTGTCACCGCTGGTATATCCGTATTACGATTCGCAAACAGGTAAGTTTGCCATTCCTCACGAGATTGTTGATAATTTCATGACAGAACGGTTTAACACGATTCCCGATCCGGAAAGTATAGATTGTTATAATAAGGAAACCGGTTGTTATGAAATGTCCCAACATTTCGGTGGTTTGTATTGCAATATTGTACCGGGTGCTAAAATAGAACTTCGTGAAAACGTGTATCGGTTTGTTGTTGAGATCCTGCCGGGTGATTCGTATGATATTGGCCTTGATACAAATTATCGCACGTACGTCGTGGAGCTTACCGCCGCCGGTTACAAAATTTTGTCACACCAGCACGGTAATCCATATCACTTGGATATCTGAACGAAAACGTTCCCATGGCTCGACAAGCCAGTTTCTTAAAAGCCATTGCTTGTCCCGGTATCAGTTTTTATGTTTATAGTTGAACGTTACCTGTAAAATCCCGTTAACTTGTACGAACGGGATTTTACTTTTTTACGAGATGTTGCGGCTTTGCCGCTTTTACGCTATAATACACCAAAGGGCGGTGATTTGATGAAACAATCAAAACTTCCGTGGTTTTCAAAATATTGCCCGTATTGTGGTAATGAATTGCAGTAATTCTCGGCTTTTAGGCACATGAAATTCGTGTCGTTAAGTTTAAAATACTAACCCCCGTTCACTTCTGTGGACGCGGCTTTACTTTTTATGCTTTCTCCTCAATACCTACTGTTATAACTATATGTATATGCAATTATATATACTTGACTATGAGAAGGGGAGGTTTTTATGAAAAAGAAAATGAGCGTGCGACTGATTTCCTTGTTGCTTGCGGTGGCGTTGGTGCTCTCGCTTCAACTTACGGGATGCGGTAATAAAAAAGATCCGCACAACAGCGAACATACTGTGAGCGTTCTTTCGACTGCCATTCGTACGTTGTCGGACTCGGCGGTTACGGATTATAAGCTAATTAACGCCATTTACTTTCATGCGTTTTCCGACTTTATAATGGCGGAGACCTCCTTGCCGGAAAACCTGGCGGAGACGTTACCGGTGTTATTCGGTAATGAACCGGCAGAAGCACTGGTTAACGCTACGGTGGCGTACGGCGGAACGGCGATTGGTAACACCAAGATCGGCAAATCAAAGCCGACAAAAGTGTTTGAGCAAACACAGTTGTATGTTGGAGACTTGCTGTTTGTCAATCTGGATAATACGTATGCACACTATATTTACGATAAAGATGGGTTTGTCGATCTGTCTGCTCCCCTCAAAGAGGTGGATACGGCGGCAGTCCTGGCGTCATTGCCCACGAGCAACCAATATGCCGTATTGCGTCTCATGCGAAATATGACAAACCATGATTTCGTTGCCGACCAACTGCCTGAGTTGGAGATGACCGAGGAACAGCAGGCGGTGGTTGCCGTTGCGCAAAGCTACTTGTTGCGTGGCGACAAGCTCCAATACGTGTCCTTCACGAAAGGTGCTGTCGGCAAGTATTATATTGGTGTTAACAGTCCTGAAAATCACACGAGCGACAACTATGGTCCGATCCAGTGTGCAGGTTTCTGCTACGATGTATATCGTGAGGCATTTGGTTGGGATATACAAACAGGAAGCACCAAATTGATTTCCACGTCAAGCTTTTTTGATTACAGCAAAAAATTAGGTATTCAAAAGTATTTGATGTTCTGCGATACAGCGGCTTCGTATACCGAAGAACAAAAAGAGGAAATTACAAACGAGATTCTTGAGCTCTTGGAGCCGGGTGATATTTTAGTTGTCCGTCGTGATGGTGCCTCCCATGCGATGTTGTATGTTGGGAATGAAAACATCATTCATGCAGACGGCGCAAGCTATAATGCGGAGACCAAAACGGAGAACTACGAAGCAACAGTGCGTCAGAGACGTTTCAGAGATTATTTCTGTACCGAGGGCGCATGTGGATATCTCTTTGGCTCTGATGTAGGAAAAAGAGTGGAGAAGTTCGTTGTCGTTCGGCCGCTGGATATTTTTGATGGCGAAATTCCGGAGTCAACCAAAAACCGCATGAAGAATCTCCGTGGTATCATGGCGCAGAAGCTTTCGTCCCACAACATCTCCCTGACCGCTGACGTCGGTGAGGAAATTACCTATACCTTTGAACTGTACAACCAAAATGATGAAGAAGTGACCCTCGCCGTCAGCGACGTGATTCCGGAAAAATCCGAGTATATCAGCGGCGCAGATAAGGTGGATGGCGATACCCTGTCGTGGCAGGTTACCATCCCTGCAAACACCCGCAAAAAAGTGTCTTACGTTGTCAAAGTGGCAGCGGATGCCCAAAAAGGCGACAAGATCGGTAGTCAGAGTGGACTGGTTGGCGGTGTCCCTGTGAACTGCCCGCCTGTTACGGTGAATAACACCTTATCGCAAGACGAGTTGGCAAAACTCAAAAGTGTCATCGACCAGTATCAACCGAAAGCGGGCGAAAACGGCTTTGCAATCGTGAATGATATTTACAAACAGGCTTTTGGTTGGAAAACGGTGTTTGATCACACGGATTTCAATGCTGTGTACGATGGTAAAAACGGTTTGTATGAGAAAGTGCTCAAAGGCGTGAATTTGCGCAGCGACACGAAATACAGCCAAATGGTTGCGCCTGCACTCTCGGGTGGCTACGGAACGACAGAGGGCAGAAAGGGTAACCCCGTTGTTATGCCCGCCAAAGAGCAACAGTTTGTCGTTGGTGACGTTCTGATCTGCAAGATGAGTGATACGGAGCAACATCTGTATCTCTATGCGGGTGACGGTGTCCTGTACGACCTGATGAACGGCTTTGCACGTGACGAGCGTACGGTACAAGGCAGAATGGAATATTTCCTGCGCACTACTTTTGGTTATTCTGTACTTCGTCCGTCGTTGGTGCATTAATGTTGCGTTTATATTAAAAATCGTTTATTTATATCTCTATTATTATAAAGATCCCGCTCACGGAAGTGGGCGGGATCTTAGCTTTATTAGAAACAAAATGTGTTTTACGGTGCGTAAAGTGTCAGCGAGTGCTGAGGGCAGCGTGGTTTATGCATCGCCCGTCATTTTTTCTTGCTTCACTTT
>JAZRZU010000005.1:0-2792 GCA_045601465.1 Acutalibacteraceae bacterium | reverse complement strand
TCAGGACGTATAACTCGCCTTTTCTGTATCCATCTGCCGTCCAGACGTATGCGTTCATCGGGTCTTCCTTTACGCTGACATATCCCCGAGTGTATTTCCGATCTGCGAATTCGTATCCGTTTTCAAGTGCGTCTTTTAATCTGATGATCATTACCGTTCCTTTCTGCCGGGATTAGCCGCCCGGCTCGGCATGGGTGGTTATTTATTCTTCAACGTATTCCCAAAAGATATCAAAACCTTCCTGTGCTGATCCTTTATACGGTTGTTTTTCATGGTTTCCGGTTTCCTGCGGTTTCTGCCACGATTTCGTGATCTTACACCGTGTAAGTTCCGTCTGTTTTACGTCCCGGAAAATCTTGTGCTCTTTCACGGTTCCTTTGATTTCTTCGGGCACCCGGTCTTCATCAAGCCACGTGGATGTTTTCCATGTGTACACATTCCCATCTTTTCCGGTTATCTTCCAAACATAAGTGGTTGTTGTGCTATACCCGTTGTAGCAAGATTCCCATGAAGTGATACATTTCACGCTTTCGGGTTCAACCGTGATCCTGTCCCCGATGTTCCCAACGTGTTCGCTTGCCCTCCCGGCTTCCGCTTCTGCTTTCCTTTTGGCTTCCGCTTCCAGTTCCCGGTTCCATGTGGGGAAAAGACTGACCAGAAGCCCGAAACGGCTCTGATTGGTATAATCAAGACTTGCAACCACCTTCAGGTTATGCATGTAATCGTTCGTGGCTTCCTGATTGTTCAACCATGTCAGGGCTTCGTCCGTCATGGTCTTTGCTTCTTCGGATTCTGCGTTAAAACCAACGGATTCCATCAGGTTCCTTACCTTGTCTATATCTTTCTGATCCCAATACCGGGTGTTGCCATTGGCTACATCAAAGAAATCACGTACCCGGTCTTTCGTGCTTGTACCGTCAGAACTTTTGGAAAATCCAAAGTGACGGATGGTTTCTGCCGTGAACCGAAGAAAATCTTCTGTGCCGTAATATCTCTGACCCCATCCCCACGAACCGCCAACGGGCTGTTCTTCGGCTTCTTCAAATACCGCCTTCAGGCTTGCCATATATGCCGCAAAAGAAGCACTCATCCCGTTGGTGAAATCGTTCAGGCAGTTGTGTCCGACCTGCTTGAATTCACCGTTTTCGGTATTCCTGACGATGTAGGTGCCTTTACGGATTCTTTTGATTTTGCAGTGTTCGCAATAGGTATCGGATGTTCTGTACCGTTCCGGGATTTCAATGTCGGTCAAAGCCTTGCTGAAAATGTTCCCTTTTTCGGTATGTTCCACAGATGCAACGAATTCCCATCCATTTATACGGGCGGTTCCTTCGGCTTCGCAAACGATGTATTTGCAGATGACCTTGGCAGGCTTGTTGGTCAGCCAATCACGGTGTGTGGGGTCTTCCACTTCCCGGAATTCTTCCCCGACTTTCGCAAAATGGAAATCGCATCCGTATTTTGCACATTTCTTCTGGATGGTTGCGACCTTCTTTTCAAGGTCTTCCATGAATCCTTCCCAAACAACATATTTTTCCATTTTCGGTTCTCCTTTTTTTGGTGTGCCCTCTTCCTTGTTACTTTTCGGTTCTTGCCCCGTCCCTCTGGATCGTTTCAAGCCCCTACTGCTTCATCTTAGGTTCGGGTATACTGTTTTCTACGTATATGGTACCATATATCAATCAGGAAATCAACCACTTTTTGAAAAAACTTTTCCAATAAAAAAAGGACGGCTCATTTGCCGCCCTTTCTCTCAATATCCTGTTGTATCAGGTCTTTAATGTACTTCGCCCGATTGTCAACGCTTTTCAGTTTGTCAACAATCGCTCCTTCCGTTTCCGGGTTTACCCAAAATTTCACGTGCATCAGTTTTCCCTGATAACGATCCTGTGCCCGTTTCAATGCATCAGACCTCGGCATTCGTACATTCTCCTTTCCATCATGCTGAGGTCTATTGTACCATATACGTTTTCCGGTGTCAATCATCGCCATACCCCCTTCAACTGCTGTTTCAGTGTTTCGGAAACGGCTTCTGCCTTGTCAATATCAAGGCTTTTGTGATACTTACATCCGATCCGGTCTTTCAAAAGCACCTTCAGTTTACATCCGGTCGGAAACCAAAAATCGATAAATTCGTCCCGTTCCCATACTGCGTAAATACACGATTCACACTTCATGATTTTCCTTTCTTCCGGTTTAACCTATACCACCGGAAAGGTATGATGGTCAGAACATTGTGTAGACGTGGAACAAAACGGATTTCATATCTGCGTACTTTGCGATCTGTTTCCTGCGTTCCCGTGTCCCGTGGTCACTGTAATGCCAGTACACTTCATAAAGCCTGTACGGGTTGACGGTGTCTGCGGTGTTGTAGATGCACACCAAATGTTTTCCGTTGTCGTTGATGTCCATCAGTTTGTGGGTCTTACGTTCCATGATTTTTCCTTTCTGCCCGGATATACCGCCGGGCACGGTTGATGGATTTACAGTTCCTTTTCCATTTCCTTTTTCAGGTCGTTCGCTTCGGTTTTCGTGAAAGCATATCTTGTGTCACCGACCTGATACCCGTTTTCATCAACCGTATAAAGCACCCATTCCCGGCGGCGGCGGTCGTACCACATTTCAACGGCAACGGCTTCCGGTTTTCTTTCTTCACCGGGGGTGTATTCGATTCCGTCCACGTACAATTTGATTGTCATATCATGATCTCCTTATAATGTGATGATTTCATTGTATATGGTACCATATAAGAAAAGAAAAATCAACCACTTTTTTATAAAAAAAGGGAGCGG
>JAZRZU010000004.1:0-5706 GCA_045601465.1 Acutalibacteraceae bacterium | reverse complement strand
ACCGTTTCGCAGGTGATGGTGAAAAGAAACGGTCATACCGTCTTGTAAATTGGCAAGTTGGATGGCTTCTCTGAGAGAGTGTACGACTTTATTCATCTTCACCACTCCTTCGAATTCCCAACGTTTTTGCCTCAGAAATCGTGCGCTCGGCACGGGCAACAATGGGGGCGTCGATCATCTTACCCCGCAAAGCGATGGCGCCTTTGCCTTGCTGTTTGGCAAGGGCGATGGCATCGATCACTTCGTACGCATAGTCCACTTCGGCTTGCGTGGGGCTGAACGTGTTGTTGATTACCTCGATATGACGGGGTGAAATAGAGGCTTTGCCGGTAAAACCAAGGCTTTTGGCAAAACGGGTATCCGTCACGATGCCTGTATCATCGTTTACGTCGGTGAAAGGCGTATCGTATACGTCGATACCAGCCGCCCGTGCGGCAACCACAATACGGCCTCGTGCATACTCAATTTCCTTGCTTTCTTTTGTGCGAACGCATTGCAGATCGGCGGTTAAATCCTCGGCACCCAACAGCATTGCTTTTACACGCCGGCAAGCGGAGGCAATTAAAAATGAGTTTTCCAGACCTAACGCTGTTTCAATCAGAGGCATAAGGCCCACGCTTCCAACCTCTAATCCGAATTTCTTCTCAACGTTCGTCATATATTCGGCTACGGAAAGGATATCTTCGGGGCGGTTTGCCTTTGGTAAAAGTAAAAGGTCGGGTTTTTCGGGCAAGATAGTATCAATATCGGCTTGCCAAAAGGGAGTGTCAATGGCGTTTATCCTGACGATAATCTCCTGGTTTTCAAAATCCATAGAACGAATGGTGTTTCTGACGAGTATACGGGCGGCATCCTTTTCAGCGGGCGATACCGCATCTTCCAAATCGAAGATAAGCGAATCGGCACCGAGGTATGCAGCGTTAATCAGCATATTGGGGGTGTTGCCCGGCATAAACAGCATACTGCGACGCATCAGTTGTCCCCCCTTGATCGAAGAATAGCACTCTCTACTCTTGCACGGATCACACATTCCAACGCACCACGGTCGAGCACTTTGACAGTGGCATTTTGAACCTCGAATTCATCTAAAACCGATAAAACGGCTGCCTTGATTTGCGGGCCGAATTGTTTTAGTACGATCGATTCCACTTCAACCGAAATACCGTCATCAGACGGTTGGATTTCTATGTAAGCGTCACTGGATTCGAGTGTGCCTGAAAAAGCGCCTCTTTTTATTTCCATCTTGAAAACCCCTTTGAGAAAAGAGTTGTTATAGTACAATTTAGTATTATATGATATAATTATTAAAAAAGCAAGATTTGTTTTGGCTCTTTACATTATAGAACGGTATACGGTATAATCAAATCAGACGATTAAATTTTTTTGGAGAAAATGCGATGTATATTGAATTAGTGAAACGGTTTGATAAACAAAAAAAGGAAGTGTGGCAGGATTTTCTTAGAAGTGCCGGCCTTCATCCGGATGAAGAAATCCAGGAGACCGTACTGCTTTGGGATGACGAACGTCTTGTGGGGACAGGATCTCGTGACGGGAATTTACTAAAACTTCTTGCAATATCGCAAGAAAGGCAGGGGGAAGATCTCACTTCGGTTATACTTTCCGAACTGAAAAAAAGCGCATTTTCCGAGGGACTTAACCATCTGTTTTTATACACAAAGCCTGAAAATGAAGCTATGTTTACATCGCTCTTTTTCTATACAATCGCCAAAACCGACACGGTGCTGTTGATGGAAAATCGCAAAAATGCCATCCAGGATTTTCTGGCGAAAATTTGCAGCGAAAAGCCCACAGGTACAGTAGGTGCCATTGTTATGAATGCCAACCCGTTTACCTTGGGGCACCGTTATTTGGTTGAAACCGCTGCGCAAAAATGCGATCGCTTATATGTGTTTGTCGTATCGGAGGATAAAAGCCGTTTTGGCGCAAGCGACCGTTTTGAGATGGTAAAAATCGGCACACAAGATATGGAGAACGTTACGGTATTGCCAACCGGTCCTTACCTGGTATCCAGCGCTACTTTCCCCACGTATTTCCTCAAAGAACGTGAAAAAGCCGCCGAAGTACAATGTTTTTTGGACGTGCAAATATTTTTGAGGTATTTTGTTCCGAAATTTTCAATAAGCTGTCGTTTCGTCGGCACCGAACCGTTGTCACCAATGACAAATCAATATAATGAAGCGTTAAAACGTGGCTTAACGGCTGGCGGAATAGATGTTTTTGAAATTACAAGGCGCCAACAGGACGGTCAAGTGATCAGCGCCAGTCGAGTTCGAGAGCTTTTAGACGCAGGGGACATAGAGGGTGTAAAAGCGTTGGTGCCGACCACCACGTATGACTATATGAAAGCAAAAGGTTTTTTGCAATAAGGAGAATTTTGTATGCAAGAAAGACAAGGTTGCCATATTTTAAGCAGTTATTTCGCACCGCGCGGACATCAAAGAATGTACACGCTTGGGATGCAGTTGGCACAGCTGTATCTATCGCCCTTTGATAAGCTGATTGGTATTATAGGAGAGGCGGGCTCGGGTAAGAGTGCACTGCTTCGGGGCATGTTTCCGGGGCTTGAACTGACCAACGATGACGACGGCGTTTATGTCCGTCCATTGCCGCTTCTTGACCAAGGCGGTGGTTTTTTTGAACCACATACCTATCATGTGGACATCCGATTTGAAAACGGATTTACCAACATGGCGGTTTTGGCGGATGCTATCAGTGAGGCATTGCACAACGGCAAGCGGGTCATTGTGGAGCATTTTGATTTGGTTTATCCTTTGCTTGGGTTTAATGCAAATTTACTTATTGGGGTGGGTGAACAGATCCTCATCTCTCGTCCTACTCTTTTTGGCCCTGCACCACAGGAAATACGTGAAAAGGTTTATGAGTCGCTCAACTATCGTCTGATGGCCCATACAGCGGAGGACTTGTGTGAACTTTGTATGCCGACGGAAGAAATGCAGCGTTGCGGGCACGATGACGTGCGGCACGGGTTTGTTATCACGTTCCCTGAAAAGGCGCCGGATTTCGATATACCATCTCTGGAACAGAGGGTCAAGGAAATGATCGCTGCTGATTTGCCAATTACCTATGTGGATAATACGCACATTTCGGTGGATGGGAGAAAACATTACTGCACAGGTCCCCGCATCCACGTTTCCCACACAGGGAAAATTGAGAATTTCCATCTGCTTCATCATTTTATCTATGACCGATTTAAAAATCAGTATTTGCTTGTCGGCTGCGTAGGGAAAAATGCGGAAAAGAATTTACAAATCCTAGACCGACAACAGGAGAAACAGTCTGACCTTACCATACAGTTAAAATAAAAATTTTGAGAGAGGTGAACAAAATGCCGGAAGCTACGCTCTTGCAGATCCTTCGTGCACGTGAAGAACGGGTCGAACTCCAAAAGCAGTTGATTTCGTCATACAACACCTCTCTTATTTGTTTTACCATGAATATCGCCGGACCTGTCAAAACCTCTCCTCTGATAGAACGTGCTTTTTATGAGGGTATACGCCTTTTAACACAACGGTTAGAGGGGCATATCGTACATAGCGAAACCAAAAGGGCGGTCACGGGTTGCGAGGCGATGTTTTGCGTTTCGATAAATGCAAAACAAGTAAAAGAAATCACGACCGACATTGAAGATCATCATCCGCTTGGACGACTGTTTGATATGGATGTCATGGATTCAAACGGTGAAAAATTAAGCCGTCATAATCTCCGGGGCTGCTTTGTTTGCGGTAAAGAGGGCCGTGAATGTGCGGCGGGACGGGTTCATGCGGTAGAGGAAATACAAACTGTCACAAACAAGCGGATGGTGGATTATTTTTTGAAAAATGATGCGCAGCGGCTTGGCGGATTCGCAACTGAAAGCCTGTTAGATGAGGTGTATACCACCCCCAAGCCGGGTTTGGTTGACCGAAATAATAATGGCAGTCATACCGATATGGATGTTACACTTTTTGAAAAGAGCGCTATGGCATTAAAGCCGTATTTTTGCCGTTGTTTTGAAATTGGTTTTACAACCCGTGATCTATCTTGTGATAAGGCATTTGAGTTTTTGAGAAAAGCGGGGATCGAAGCTGAAAACGTGATGTTTGAGGCAACCGGTGGTATCAATACTCACAAAGGTGCTATTTTTTCATTGGGTGTGCTTTGCGGTGCGGCGGGAAGACTTTGGACTGCCGAAAAGTGTGAGTATACCATACAAGAGCTGCTAACGCTTTGTTCCCATTTGACCAAAAAAGCGGTAGAAGACGATTTTGCCAAGTTAGACACCGCAACGGCAGGCGGGAGAGTGTACCGTACGTACAAACTTTTGGGGATTCGAGGAGAGGTAGCCTCGGGGTTTGGGTCGGTTAAACAGATCGGATTGCCGATATTTTTAAAAGCTTTGGAGAATGGTTTTTCGAAAAACGATGCCGGTGCGATAGCGCTTGTTCACCTGATCAGCCAAGTGGAGGATACTACCATTTATAATCGTGGGGGAAAGGACGGCGCTGATTTTGCGAAAACGAGTGCCGGCGAATTGCTGAAACGTACACAGTTCCCAACGATTGCTGAAATTCAACAACTTGACCGGGCGTTTATTGCTCGGAATTTATCGGCGGGTGGATGCGCCGACCTTTTAGCCGTTATCTATTTTCTTTCAAAATTATAAAACCGCTACGTCATGTAGCGGTTTTTGTCTATTGATTCTTTTTGGCAATGTCGAGAATGCCGTCAATTTTGGAAATAATGTAACGGTAGCCCGCACTAGTGTGGGGTAAAACGCAGGCGGAGCAGTCTTTTATCCCGCCTTCTATATACCGAAAATTGCCACCGCATTTGTCGCCAAGCGCATACAGCGGACAGTAGCAGAACAAACAGTTGAAATCGTTATCGTTCAACTGGTGGCAAGGGAAATATTCGCACTCACGATTTTGGAAAAAAGAAAAATTGTTTTTCATACAGCACATCCATTAATTTTTAAAAAGTATATCACATGTCTTTCGAAAAGTAAAGTTAGACGGTATATTTCTCCCACCATTATCGATAATAAGAGCCACACGGTGTTTCCAAATTTGAAAAATTATGTAGGGCGGTGCCTTGGTGCCGCCGCCAAATCCCGCACGAAAAAGCGGCGGGAGTAAATCCCCGCCCTACGATATATTGGTAAAAGGAAAAATGGATATAGGAAAGCAAATGGAATTGTGAGAAGAATAGAGGAATGCGTTATAAGAACCTCACGCCGCATACGAAAACAAGTTTTCGGCGGCTGAGAGAACCTTGTTGCTCATTGCATTCGCAATAATAGGGCAAACCACTTAAAAGGTGCATAAATACTGGGTTCAACGGCAGTTTGCCCTATTGAACACAAGGGTGTCAAAACTAGGTTTTAACCGATTTTTATACATAGCAAAAGCGAGGTGAATTTCACCTCGCTTGTTTGAATCGAAAATTATTCCAGAATATCTTTTTCGTGAAGGACCACACCGTTATTTCTTAATTTTTCTTGTAGTTTTGCAACATCAAGAGCCGAGAAATCATCTGTCATTGCTGCGGCGGTACCTGCGGCTTGTCCTGTAACAGCACAGCAAGGAATGACTCGCATAACGTCCCATAGGGTTTCATTCACGGAAGTACAACGACCTGCAACAATTAAATTTTTCATTTCTTTGTTATAAAGTGTTCTGAAAGGTA
>JAZRZU010000003.1:0-5448 GCA_045601465.1 Acutalibacteraceae bacterium | reverse complement strand
CGTCGAAAACGGCATTGGCAACGTCGGTGATTTCGGCACGGGTTGGTGTTGGTTCGGTCACCATGGATTCCAACATTTGCGTGGCGGTGATTACCATTTTACCCGATTGGTAGCAACGACGAATAAAACGTTTTTGTAAGCCGGGAAGACGTTCGTATTCGATTTCTACACCCATGTCGCCACGTGCAACCATGATACCGTCGGAATAGGCAAGAATTTCGTCAAAATTCTGTACACCTTCAATATTCTCGATTTTGGCAATAATACGGATGGAATGCCCACCATGATAGTCTAAAAATTTCCGCAGTAGAATCAGATCATCTTTACTACGGGTAAAGGAAGCGGCAACACAATCCACGTCTTGCGCAATGCCAAACAGCAAATCTTTCTTATCCCGGTCACTCAAATAAGGGATTTCTAAATGAACGTGGGGGACGTTGACGGATTTGTGATTGCTTAAAACACCGCCGTATACCACACGGCAATCCATGCGAATGTCGTCCGTTTTTTCTACGATCATTCGGATTTTACCATCATTGATTAAAATAATATCGTTCGGTTTTACTTTCTTTGGCAAATCAGCGTAGGAAACTGAAGCGATGGATTGGGTTCCGACGACGTCCTCGGTCGTGAGAATAAAAGACTGACCTTCGGTTACAGTCACGCTCCCTTTTTCAAAATTGCCCAGTCGGATTTCCGGACCTTTGGTATCCAATAAAGTCGCAATCGGACAATTCATCTCCCGACGCAGCTCTTTTATCATGTCAAGACGACGCTTGTGGTCATCGTGAGTATTGTGGGAAAAATTTAAACGGGCAACATTCATCCCGCTTCGTATCATTTCACGCACCAAATCCTTATTTTCCGTGGCGGGCCCCAGTGTGCACACAATTTTTGTTTTACGCATAGACAGATATTCCTCAATTCTAAAATATATGCTGAAAACCATATCATAAATAAATTCACAAAACAATGTTATTTTGGACGAAAAAATAACAATTAGTCGGTGCATAAACCACTATCGTCGGTCAACAATATGAACAAAGCAAGGAGGAATGACCGTGAAATATTCAGATGAATTTGAAACCGAAAATGAAAAGAAAAATGGCGGCAAAGGCTTTTACATTGCGCTTGCTGTTTGTTTGGTAGCGATTTGCGGGGTGGCCGTTACGACCTTTGTTAACACGCTTCCCAAGGACGAACCGTCCAAAGAGAATAAAACGACTGCTTCCCATAATACCACCACAACAACCAGCTTTGTTCAACAGGTGGTAATTCCGGCGCCCGACGTAAAGGATGATAGAACTACCGAAACGACTTCGACACCGACTGCGACAACCACTGATACAAAGGAGTTGTTTGTGTTTCCTGTTTCCAACCAAGTGTTGCATCCGTTCTCCGCTACGCATGCGTATTCTGAAACACTGGGATCTTGGGTAACACACAACGGTGTGGACTTTGTCGGTAAAAACGGGGATGTGGTAAAAGCTGCGGCGGATGGGAAAATAACGGCGATTCGTCAGGATGTGTTGTGGGGACAAGTGGTTGAAATCACACACGATGCTAAGGTTGTTACCCGTTACTGTGGTGTGACAGCGAAAAATATCCAAGAAGGACAAGCTGTCAAGGCGGGAGATACGATTGGTGTCGTGTCGGATATCCCTGCTGAGGTATTAGACGAGCCGCATCTGCATATGGAAGTAGTAGCCAATGGAAAATTCGTTGATCCACTTACGTTGATCCAAGGGAAAGCGGTCATTGTGACGACTTCGGAAAAAACGACCGCAACCGTTTCAAAATAACCCTGCCCTCGGAAACCGCAAGTCGGTCGGCAAGAAGGGCAAAAAAAGACTGCGACAATTTGTCGCAGTCTTTTTTTAGGTTTTACTGAATTTCATGGTAAGCGAATGGGGGAGTAGTTTCCCCAGAACTCGATATACTTTATAAATAAATCGATTGGTATACCATGTTTTTCCTTTGAGCAAGCGTTTGATGGATTGCCGTGCAACCGTTTCGGGATGGCAGTACGGAAGTGTCTCAAATGTGCGAGAACGCCCCGTAATATCCGCAGTATCCAGGAAGTCGGTTGCCATGGGACCCGGACAGACGGTCAATACGGTTATGCCGTGCGGGCGCAATTCTTCACCTAATGATTTTGAAAAAGCGGCTACATACGATTTGGTTGCGCTGTATACCGTCATGCGGGGAGTGGGGGAATAGGAAGCAATAGAGCACACGTTGACGATGCCGGAACCTCGTTCCATATACGGCAAAGATTGTACCGTAATAGCGGTTAGGGCACGGCAGTTCAAATCCACCATGTGGGTTTGTTCTTCACAAACAGCATCTATTAAAAGCCCAAGCTTTCCGCAACCGGCATTGTTAATTAGTAATGAAATTTCCGGTTTTTCTTTATCTAATATTTCACGATATTTCGTATAGCTTTCACTTTGCGTCAAGTCGAACGGCAAACAGCGGATACGCTGTTTTTTGAATTTTAAAGCAAGGGCTTCCAACTTTTCCAGGCGACGAGCAATAACCCAAATTTCCTCGATTTGGGGCATTTGGCGAACGATTCGTTTCACATATTCTTCACCCAGACCGGAAGAAGCACCGGTAACAACCGCTATTTTCATAATCGTTTCCCCTCGTTTCTTTATTTTTTTCAGTATAGCACAATTGACACCGTTTGTCGAGATTATCTTCTGTAAAGGCTGCACGCTTTACGGTAGGTAAAATATTTCATATATCCGTAAATGGGGTATTCCCTTTTTAGAATATATATGATACAATAACACTAATATTGGGGAATTGTGAGGTTTACAGTATGCTGCAATCGAATAACGAGCAACAGGAGGCTCGTTTAAGAGAAGACTGTATTGTGGGGAGAAACGCTGTATTAGAGGCACTTCGTTCCGGCAGAGCCTTGGATAGCCTTTGGGTTGCAAAAGGCGAACGTGGTGGCAGTCTCGGCTTAATTTGCGGAATGTGTCGAGAACGTGGAATACCGATCAAAGAAGCGGATCAGCGCAAATTATCAGCGGTTGGTGGCCCCAATCACCAAGGTGTTATCGCTTTTGCCGCCTGTAAAGAATATGCCACCCTGGAAGACCTTTGGGAACGGGTTGAGTGGTCGGGTGAACCGCCGTTCTTTATCGTTTGTGATGAACTGGAAGACGCTCATAATTTAGGGGCGATTCTTCGTAGTGCGGAAGCGGCCGGTTGTCACGGTGTGATTATCCCGAAACGTCGATCGGTTGGCCTTACTTCCACCGTTTATAAAACATCCGCGGGTGCGGTGGAATATATGCCGGTCGTCCGTGTTTCCAATATAACGGAAACGTTGAAGTTACTTAAAAAACGTGGCGTATGGGTATATGGGTTGGATATGGATGGTGAAAATTGGTGCCAAACGGATTTCACCGGTAGTGTGGCCCTGGTAGTCGGTTCAGAAGGACGTGGAATCAGCCGACTGGTTAAGGAGCATTGCGATGCGATCGTATCTTTGCCGATGCGTGGTAAAATCAACTCTTTAAATGCTTCTGTTGCGTGTGGGATTATGGTATATGAAGTTGCTCGTCAGCGACTCGGCCTGAAATGATAGAGATAGGGTGAATGTAATGAAAAACGAAAAGTTTTCCCCTTTGTCGGAGACAGAAAACACAATGGAGATGGAAAAGATCAACACAACTGAGTTTCCAACCGTTGTGGTAGCAGAATCCGAATTCCCTGTTGAAAAGACAACTAAAAAAATGAAAGCCGAAAAGAAAAAGCGTGGTTTTTTTCGTAAAACCGTGACTCGTGAAGAAAACGAGGAAGCCGTTGCTTTGCAGGAGTCGCTGGTTATGTTGCCCGTCGAAGAAGACGAGGTCAAGGTGTTTGGCAATGACGAAATGGCGGACACCTGTGAAGTGTCAGTTTCACAGAAAACTCGTGTATTAGACCAGCCGGATGACGATGTCTCCGGCAATGAACAGGTCACCCAAATGCTGTTAGACGGTTTTGATAGTGATGAATCAGCACAAGAAGGGGAGGACGAGGCGCTCTATCGTATCCGTCAAGAGAAAATACAAGATTTTTCACAAAAGCGGGAAGAACTTGAGCGTGCCGAAGCACAGCAGGCTGAACAGTTGTCCGAGCCCGAGCAAGTGGTAACGCCGGATATCCCTGTTGAAAAACCGGTGGAACAACCCGCAAGAGAAGAGTTTGTTTCCTATCATCAGTTGGCGACGCTTCGCCAAAAATTACAAACAGCAAGCCGAAGAGCCACCTCCTCTCTGGTTGTAGCGGCGATTTCGGAACTTATCTTGTTTTTGATGGCGGTCCTTTCGCTTGCAACTCCGGCAGTATCCATGGCACCCGCAACCTATTTGGTGTTTCACTTGTTTTTACTGCTGGTTATTGTTGCCGCTTGCGGTAAACGGCTTAACGCTGGTTTTTCCAATCTGTTCCATGGCTTTGTTACCATTGAAAGTGGAGTGGCACTTGTGACGGCGGTGACGGTCGTACATACCGCATTACAATTCCTGAACCCTACCGGCATTGCAGATGGCAGTACACCGCTGTTTACCGCTGTAACCGGTTTTTCCCTGCTTTTGTTACAGCTTTCTCAAAAGTTGGAAGCTAACCGCATAAGCCGTATGTTTGACGTGGTGGCTTTCCGGGGCGAAAAATTAACGGCAAAACGTATCGAAGACAGCACACTTGCGGAAGAGATCGGACGTCCGGCAGTGGCGATTGGGGAACCACGTGTTACGTATTTCAGAAAAACCGAGTTTGCCGCTGACTATTTAAAAAATACCGAAGATTCAGATGGCGGACATTCGTTGATGCGTTGGTACCTGCCGTTGGTGTTGGGCGTTTCGTTTGTGGCAGCACTGGTCTATTTCTTGGTGAATGGTGTAACGTCTTGGCTGCTTGCTGTTACCGTGTTTTGTGCCATGCTGTGTGTATCCACACCGGCAACATTATTGTTTTACCTGTTTTCCGCTATGGCGATCGCAACAAATTCCATGCGTTTCAAAGCGACGGCTTTAACCGGATATGATGCGGTCAGAAAATACGGTTCTTCCCATGCGTTGGCAGTTGATGCAATTGATCTATTCCCGGAAACCAGTGTGCTCTTGCATGGTATCAAAACTTTTGCGGGTACTCGTATTGATGATGCGATTTTGGATGCCGCATCGGTTTCGGTGCGTGCCGGTGGTCCGCTTTCTCACGTATTTCGTCGCATGATTTTAAACAAAGTGGATATGTTGCATGATGTCGATACGCTCGTGTATGAACAGGATATGGGCTTGTCCGGTTGGGTGAGTGGTCGTCGAGTTCTGATTGGTAATCGCAAACTGTTAGATAACCACGGAATCGATATCCCGTCCAAAGATTATGAAGAACGATATGCCAAAAATGGTCGCCAGTTAGTGTATCTATCCATAGCCGGTGAGAAGT
>JAZRZU010000002.1:0-2183 GCA_045601465.1 Acutalibacteraceae bacterium | reverse complement strand
AATCGTAGTACGCCCATACTTATCCAGCTTCATGTATGACTTCATTGCATCAAGCACTTTTGCTTTTTGTTCGAGGGTTATTATGTATTTGATTTCATAGCGTTTGAACACCGTTTGAAAACCCATAAAAACAAATCCTCCTGTACCTTGATAGCATCATTGTACAGGAGGAAGATTGAAGTTTGATTGAAGATTATTCTATTTTACATTTTAGGAAGTCGCACAGTAAAGCATACTTTTCCATCATAGCAGGATACTTCTATTCTGCCGTTATGAGCCTCCACAATAGCCTTGGCAATCGCAAGTCCAAGACCATAGTGCTTGTCCTCGCCGTTACGAGCTTCGTCTGCTCGGTAGAAGCGTTCAAACAACCTGTCCGTTTGCTCCTGCGGTATTGGATCTCCATCATTGACAACTGCGAGAACAGCATTGCTTCGGGTGTGAGTAAGGCTAACAGATACCTCTTTTCCGTTATGACTGTGCTTTATAGCATTGTCAACAAGAATGGATACGAGCTGGCTGAGTTGAGTGCTGTTTCCCAAGGCGATAATGCCATCTGTTATCTGCGAATTGAGAGTGAGTCCGTTTTCGTAGGCAACGCTCTCAAAAGGTAACACGCCACCGGCAACCAAACGGCTTAAATTGAGATATTCCACCTGTGGCTTTACGTTCTCAGTTCGGGCAAGTTCTAAGAGTTGTCCGACCAGCTTGCCCATTCGCTCGTTCTCGTACTGAATGTTTTGCAGCCATTGATTATCCCCAATCTCCCGTGACAGAAGTTCAGCATTGGCACTGACCACCGATACCGGTGTTTTCAGTTCGTGACCTGCATCCGAAATGAACTGCTTTTGCTTTTGATAGCTTTCCTCAAGGGGTGTTACAATCTTATTTGCCAAATATGCCGCAAGGAAATATAGCGCAATGATGGCTACTCCGCCAAAGATAAGCGTATAGCGGAACAGTGTGTTCATACTTTCACGGATAATGGTATTATCCATAAACGAAACAAGCGTGTAGCCACCCTTGTCCATCTTGTAATATACCAAGTTATCAATCATACCGTTTGCATCGGATTTTTTAAGAACCTGTCTTGCTGCACGTTCAAGCTCTGCATCAGTATAAACAGCGGCATCGTCATTTCTTATCTCTATCACATTGTTATCATAGGAGATAGCAACCGTGTAAAAGGTAGACAACTTGAATTGATTCGTATCAAAATGAGGACCTCTATCAGGGAAGGGCTTCATAGGATCAAAAGCGCCACCCATAGGCTTTTCCAACATATACCGCTCTGCGTGTTCCTTTAGCATTTCCTGATTTGTCGTAGCAACTTCAAAATAACTGGATACATAGATCACACACAGTGTTCCTACCCACAAAAGCGTTAAAATGCTCATAATGGCGGCAACGATCTTTTTTTTCGATTTCTTAAACATCGTCACACCTCAATTCATAGCCGATACCACGCACAGCTTTGATCTCAGTCTTTGCACCGACGAAGCTAAGCTTTTTACGGGTAAAAGACATATATACTTCCACGTTATTGTATTCGGCTTCGCTCTCAAATCCCCAAATCTTCACCGCCAACTGCTCACGGGTAAGTATTTGCCCACTGTTTGCAATTAAATATTCAAGGATGCGATATTCCTTTTCGCTGAGCCGTACACTCTGACTGTTGGTGGTACAGGACAGTGTGGATGTATTTGTATCAAGTAAAATATCTCCGTAACTGAGCGTACCGTCTGCTGTGTTTATATTTCGTCTGCTAAGGGCACGAAGGCGAGCCAACAGTTCCTTAGTCATAAATGGCTTTGTTAGGTAATCATCCGCACCGCTGTCAAGACCGGTTACTTTGTCATCAAGATCTGCTTTTGCCGTCAGCATTAGGATCGGTGTGCGGATACCCTTCTGCCGTGCCTTCTTTGCAATTTCATATCCATTTATTCCGGGGAGCATAACATCAAGGATAATAATATCGTATATATCGCTCTCGATGGCGGCTAAACCGTCAAGCCCGTTAGCATAATGATCTACTTCGTATTTTTCTTGACGCAGTATTTCGCATAGAGCCTGCGCCATTCTTTTTTCATCTTCCACAAGCAAAAGTCGCATATCGACACCTCCACTTATACACCATTATACCATAAAAGATTGAAAAATGATTGAAAAAATGAAAGTGTCCA
>JAZRZU010000001.1:0-27547 GCA_045601465.1 Acutalibacteraceae bacterium | reverse complement strand
CGCTGTCACTTTGTAATCCTGTGCTTCAATCACATTTTGTAATTGTTCATCGGATATCTCTTTCTTTAACGTAAGGACTGCTGTACCCTCTATATGGCTAACAACAGCCTCTTCCACTTCCGGCATCGCTTCTAAAATTTTCTTAACTCTAGCCTCGCAATGGCCACACATCATACCTTCGATTTTCATCACTTTTTTCATAGTTTTTGTTTCCTTTTCTTTGTATTTTTGTATTTGTTTATCTTTTTTAGCATTGTGAATATCTAAAAAATTCAGCCGCAGCGCATTTGTCACAACAAACACGCTGGATAAGCTCATCGCTGCCGCACCGAACATGGGATTGAGCACAATACCAATTCCATAAAACACACCTGCTGCAACCGGGATGCAAACTACATTATAAAAAAAAGCCCAAAACAAGTTCTGATATATTGTTTTTAGCGTTTTTCGGCTTAATCGAATAGCTCCTACCACATCGCTGATTTTGTTGTGCATCAGCACCACCTCAGAGGCATCAATTGCCACATCTGTTCCGGCGCCAATCGCTACACCAACGTCTGCATGAGTTAAGGCAAGCGCATCGTTTATACCATCCCCCACCATCGCTACGACGCCTTTTTCTTTTAGACGTGTAATAGCGTCTGCCTTTCCTTGGGGCAAGACACCTGCCACCACCTCATCTACACCAACCGTATTGCCGATGGCTTGGGCGGTACGCTCATTATCCCCCGTTAACATAACCACATAACAGCCCAAATTTTTGAGTGAATGAATCGAGGAAACACTATCTTCTTTCAGCGTGTCGGCAACCGCTATCACACCAATTAACTCATTATTCTTTGCGAACAAAAGCGGTGTCTTGCCGTGATCGGACAGTTCAGCAACCGTTGTTTTTATAGTATCATCAAGTGATATCTTGGTACCGATAAAGGTAAAACTGCCACCACAAATTTCCTCACCATTTTGATAGGCGCACAGACCGTTTCCGGGTAAAACGCAAAAATCCGTTACGGGCTGTGGCATCATTCCAACTTGCTCACCGTATTCAAGGACTGCCTTTGCAAGCGGGTGTTCGCTATGATATTCCAATGCATAAGCAAGGCTGAGAAGTTCGTTTTCACCAACACCCTCAGCGGGTAACAGGTCGGTCACTTTTGGCAGTCCTTGTGTTATCGTACCGGTTTTATCCAGCACCACAATACGGGTCTTTCCCATCTTTTCTAACGATTCTGCCGTTTTAAAAAGAATCCCGTTTTTAGCACCGATACCGTTGGCAACCATAATCGCAACAGGGGTTGCAAGTCCCAAAGCGCAAGGGCAAGAAATCACCAGTACGGATATGCCCCTAGCAAGAGCGAAGCCAAAATCGCTGCCCATCATCAGCCATACCAGTATGGTAATAAATGCAATCGCCATTACCGCCGGCACAAACACACCGGAAACTTTATCCGCTATTTTGGCAATGGGAGCTTTGGTTGCCGATGCGTCACTTACCATCCGAATGATTTGTGACAGGGTCGTATCCTCACCGACACGCTCTGCACGACAGGTTAACACACCCGATTGGTTGATGGTGGATGCGGAAACTCTATCACCAACGTGTTTGTCGACCGGCATACTTTCACCTGTAAGTGCCGATTCATTGACCGCACTGACGCCCTCAATAACCACACCGTCTGCGGCTATACTTTCACCGGGACGTACTATAAATATTTCTCCCACAGATAATTGTTCAATTTCTATACAGATTTCCGTATTCTCTCTCAAAACCGTAACGGTTTTCGGTGCCAGTTTTGAAAGCGATTTCAACGCATCGGTTGTCTTCCCTTTCGAATATGCTTCTAACAGCTTACCCAACGTGATAAGCGATAGGATCATAGCTGCCGATTCAAAATACAAATCATGCAAATGTTGCATGGCATTTTGAGCATCAAGCGTCATGGCAAACAGCACATATACGCTGTATAAAAACGAGGCGCCCGAACCAAGCGCCACCAACGTATCCATGTTTGGTGAACGATGAAGCAATCCTCGAAAACCATTGATGAAGAATTTTTGGTTGATGATCATTACATTGGTGGCCAAAAGCATTTGTGAAAGGCCGATACCTACGTAATTATTCTCCAAAAAAGATGGAACGGGAAGACCCAACATGGTGTGTCCCATTGAAAGATACATCAGCAAAGCAAGGAAACCAAGTGAAAAGAACAGTCTTTTCTTCATCTGAGCAATTTCTGTTTTGACAATATCTGTATCCTCTTGAATCGCCGTAATCTTTTCACCTTTTACGCTGGCGCCATAACCGGCTTGTTTCACCGCATTAATAATCTCTTGTGCGCTCACCGTTCCAACAACACCCATGGAATTGGTCAACAGATTCACCGAACAAGACTCAACGCCGTTAAGCCCACATACAGCCTTTTCAATACGAGCAGCACAAGCGGCACAACTCATACCTGTTACGTCAAATTGCTTCATAAACTCTCAACCTCTTGTATCGTTGTTTGAAAACCTACAATTCGATAGACCGTTTCCTCTATCTTATATGCATTTTCTTGTTGTTTTTGAAAAAGTGTGTATTGACAAGCCATGCAGCAAATACACCCACAAACGTTTGCACGGTGCGCAGTATGGCATACAAATAAATATTCACGTCGGCATTCCGGTCACGCACTAAACAAATAACAAAGATAATGGCTGCAACACCGCAAAAATTCTCGCATTTACATAGCTGGGCAAGCCAAAGCGTCACCAAAACGCCAAATAAAATGAGCAATAGGTCCAGGAAAGAATGTAGAAATTGGGAATGGATCTGTTCGGAAAAATAGACGGATAACGGTAACAGCACAAGACCCATGGCAAGCCCTACCAAGGTCGCTTTTATGCGATAAAACGAGAACAGTTTTGTTTTTTCAGGCGTTTCGCGTATTTCCAGAATCGCATAAATATAACCGAATAACGGATGAACCTCTAACCCAAACGGTATGAGAAAGCGTAGTATTTGCCATACAAAAAACGCTACGCAAACCGAAATAAGGCTTTTCACTTTCCGAAGACCTATTTTTGGAACACTCCAAGTTTTTTCCATCTTCCCCATCATCGTCACCCCTTATGCCGGCTTAACATATATTAACCGATATCCAACTCCATTCGGACGTGCAGGACACCCTCTTCTAAAAACTCATCCGAAACGGTAATAAAACCCAACTTCTCATAAAAGCCGATGGCGTGTGTTTGGGCATCCAGACATATCGTTTGGCATTTCATATGTTTCTTGATATCCGTTATGGCATTGCGCATAACCTCTCTGCCCCAACCTATTCCGTGTGTGACGGACAGCACTCTGCCTATTCTGACAACGCTTTTGCTGTCATCAGTATAATAGGCACGCAGATATGCCAAAACCATCCCGTTTTCTTCTAGGAAAAAGTGTTTAGCCCGATAATCAACACCGTCTATATCCTGACAGTGCATATTTTGTTCCACGATAAATATCTGTGAGCGCACTTTGAGTATTTCGTACAGCTCGTTAAGCGAAAGTTCGTGGAATGCTTTTGCAATAAACGTCATGTATATCACCTTTGGCTATTATACCACACGGATAGTATCAGCGCAAGGGATCGGTGATATTCCGCACATTACGCCGAGTAACGTTAACCAAACCGATTTTGCTAAAAACACGACGCGATTCAACATCGTGTCGTGCTTGCGTAGTTATTACCAAACAAACGGGATCAAGCGGTATTTAACCTTTCGTTTGTACTGTATATATCCATCCAATTCTTGTTCGAGGAATTTTTCTTCATATTGGATTCTTTTAGCGATAAGAAAAGGGTATGCCAGAAAAATCAAAAAGGAATACAGAGAACCTAACACGATCGGCATGGATAAAAATAACAGCAAGGTGGCACTATACATCGGATGTCGGACAATACCATACAATCCGGTGTCGATCACCGTTTGGTTTTCTTGTACTTGGATGGTGCGAGTAAGATATGCGTTTTCCCGCAACACCTCTGCATACAGAATATAGGCAACGAGAAATACAGCCGCCGCAATTAGTGCGACACTTCTGGGCAAGGTATACCAACTGAAACGAAAACCCAGTCCGGCAACCATAAAACCTGTCAGAAACATCACACCACTTAATTTTACAACGAAACTCTGTTCTTGTTGCTTTTCTTTTGCATCCAGTCGGCTTTTTAGCAAGTCGGGATTTTTGAACATCATGACGATGCCTGCGAAAAACATGGGTACAAATAAAATCCCCATCAATAACCAACCGTTAAAAAATGCAACGGTGCCTGCCGGTAAAAAGAGCAATAAGCCCACTAAAACAACACCCAATAAAAATTTGGCTATTACCGCCATCAACAATGTGATCGTCACAATGCCTCTCACCTACTTGCCATAATCCATCGAAAGAATAGCGTGCTTTTTGCCATGGCGCAAGACGTTTTACGAAGCCATTCAACCCTTATTAGCAACATGGAATAATTTACCAAACCAATGTTGCAATATTCGATTCGTGTCATCTTTACGTTGACCGTTAAGGACCCCAAGTACAAACCAAAAGCTGATAGAATTAGCGGTTAATATAAAAAATATGTCTGACTCAAGCAATGCAGAAATAATGGCCGTTAACACAATTCCGTGCAGCAGTAAGTTATTTCCTTCAAATTTCTTTTTCAAAGAATCCGACAAAATATGAACGGCACTTAATAACAAAAAACCAAATGCAAAAAAAGCACCAGTACACCCTGTACATACCAATACTTCCAAATATGAATTTGAAATACTAAACTGGTGTTCCGCAAGATTGGAATCCGGAAGAAGGTGGTTTGCGGCGGAAGTTGCACCACGTGGCGAAGTGCCAAAAACGGGGACTTTCAAAAATAGTTGCCATCCCTCTTCCCATCGATTAAATCTCCCGTTTGAAATATCTTCATCATCCAGATCGGTTCGATCTAAAGGACTCACATTGGGCACATCAACGAGTGGCGGAGTATTGTTGTCAACAGGATCTTTTGAAGACTCGACAATGTCGATGCCGCCCCACTCATAAAGCGAATCATACAATTTATGAATCCTTTTAGTATTCGCCGAGGAAGAAATCATTTGCACACCCATTTTTGCATACGGCAAAACACAAGTGAAGCCACGTAACACTCCAACAAGGGTCGCCATAACAAGAAAAGGTGCCAGGATGCAAGCAAGTACTTTTTTAAAAGAAGAACAAGACAAAAAGCGATTGGCTGCACAGAAAGCTATCCAAGCACTCGCAATGAGTAATACCAGTTTAGCTGTCCGAGAACCGGAAAGTACAACAAAGGAAAAAATAAGCACGACCTGACAGATAGTGGTCACCATTATCCATCTTTTCTTAGAGGTTACCGCTAAATAAATTGTCATATACGCAGCTACTTCAGCATAAATAGCGGCATAATTTGCTTCTTGAAAAACGCCCCAGAGACGAGAGTACAAAAAGCTAAAACCTTGGTCTGTAAAAATGCCGTTAGCTTTGTAATAGGTGTAGCCAACATCAAAAAAGTACATAGGAATACTGACCAGTACTAAAACAGTCATAACAATAGAAAAAGTTGCAAAAACTAAACGCACTTGTTTCTGCTTATTCTGCGCGCCCGTTGGATAAATTAAAAAAAGCATCAACATCATCCAACCGATAGCTTTCGCATTTTCAACAATGCCGTATTCCATATTAACAAACGAGGAGATAATACATACGCTCAAAAAAAGTATTAACCAAACAATATTAGATGCTTTTAATGTGTTCTTATTAACAAAAAGATCTACTGCAATCAGCAACAAACCCGTGCCAAAAAAACTGTAGGTCAACAAAGGGTTTCCAACAATATTCTGTAAAACAATAACCTCACGTAACAAAGCATACATGACCAAACAGCACAGGTATACATTTTTGAATTTTTCTAAAAAAGCATTTTTAAGCATTATGTGTTCCTCTCGTGATTCTGTTATCAAATTTCGTTTTTGTATCATACTCTTTTAATGATCTTTTTCACAAAATCCACTATTCGTCTTTTAAAACCAACTCGGGTATATTTTTTTAAGATTTCTTCAAACGACATGGTTTGCAAATCGTGTTGAAAGCTTTCCGCTTTATTTGAATAACAAGACGGATGATAAAGATTAGGTTGTCGGCGTGCGATATCCGCTTTTGAACAAGGAAACAGCAATAGACTATCGGAAACCGCTTGCAAAAACGCTTTGCCTTTTTCAGAATTGACCATGACAGCAGAGATCCCCTTATTATCGCTGACATCCGGCTTCACATCCTCAATACCCCAGAAATCACCAATCGTTAGATCGCCCACTCTGTCCAGCGATGCATACGGGCACTGCGTACAAGACGGGCGAAGGCAAACATCATAGCGGAATAGTTCGATAAAACTTCCGGTAATATCGTTGTGCAAAATTTCTGAACCATCATCAAAATATAATTTAGCGGCATAACCGCGCCAACCTTTTGTCTTGTCACGAAACTTATAGTACACGAGTTTCTTGCCGTAATGTTTCTCGATATAGGAAACATACTGTTCCCAGACATCCGCACTAGGCACACCATGACAGATAATATCAACTGTATATAAATTCTCCGCTTTCGGAAAAGCTGATTGTACCGCTGCAACCTGACACGGGGTTCCTGTAAACAACACACGATTGCCGGATTTCAAGTCATTGCCGATATTCTTATACACATCAGATATATCGCTTTGCACATATTTTGCGCCACGCATACGATCACGTGCGGATGCCGTCGTTGCTTGTCGATGAACCACCTTCATACCCGCATCGTAATCTGCTCCGTACACCGTACCGTTAATAGAAAGGATATAATCGGATAAAGCGGTAAACAAGCCACCGGAGGAGCTCTTCATAACAACGCTCGTGTCCTTATGCTTTGCGGCATAGGCAGTCTCGATAAAATCGGACACCTTCAAAGGGGATAAAAATGAACACCTTTTCCGACACAAACCACAATCCACACACAATTGCTCATCAATAACCGGATAAGAGAACCCTCCAACACGTTGCATGGAAATGGCCGATTTCGGACAAACCTCTCGACAAAGCGAACAGCCGCAACAATTCGTCTGTGTTTGGTAAACTCGCTCCAAATTATACTTTCCTCCCCAAAATTCTGCCGACAAAACGCAAAGAAAAACGAACAAGCACTCGATAATTCTCCATGAAAATTGCCAACAGGATAATCGTAATCACTGCGGAAATACCATATGTCAACGACGCATTCCAATTTGCGGTAACCAAAATCGCCTGTGAGCTTAACAACACGATGGCCGGAATGACCTTGCCGATCCGTTGATTCAACCGTATAATTTTTCGCGTACTGAAAACACGTGTGATCCACAATACGAAATAGCTAACCGAGGTGGCAATGGCAGAACCTAAAATTCCAACTTTACAGTATACCACCAAAAACAGATTGAGAAGTAAACAAACAACTACGCCGATAAGATTTGTCACAAAAGCCATGGTTGTTTTTTTGTTAGCGGAATAGATCGAACCCAAAAATTGTGCAAAAGAAAAAAACGTCATAGCAAGCAATAACAAAGGCATCACACGCCACGCATCCTGGTATTCCTCCCCTAAAAACACCTGTGTGATGGGACGACAAAGAAGAATTAGAACGGATGAAATTGCCGTGACAGTTGCAATAATATGACCATTTATGTCGCTGTAAAAAGAGTGGATATCTTTACTGCGAAACTCTTGATTAGCTGAAATTTGCCATGCTTGAAAGAAAATAGTAACAACCACGGTCAGCAAGCTGGGGATCTTATGCGCCGCCGCATAAATACCGTTGGCCGCCTCCCCTACCACCGTTGTAATAACAATGCGATCGATAAAGCTCGAAATCCACCAGCAAACCGCATTGGGGATCAACGGAATTGAGAACCATAACATTTCACGCACTAAACCACCGTTTACCGCACGTACGTCAAGACGGCGAGCGCTTCCCAATGCAACATACAAAAAAGCACAAGACAGAACATTGGCTAAGGTGTAGCCTAACATATACCCCACAACGCCCATGTCAAACGCAACAATAAAGGTAATATTAAAGACCAAAACATAGACGGTTAACATTACATTATCCAACGTGAACAAGGCGGTTTTTTCCACAGAACGAGTGTATTGCGATAATAAGCTTCTTAAAAACCCTGCCACAGCATTTCCAATCACTAACCACACATACAAAGGATCAATCAACGCGGAAACAAACAAACCTATACCGCACACAATCAACGTTCCGATAGCAGAAATAAACACGCCCACCGTGAACACGGCATTCTTGTTATATTCTTTTTCCATCGCATAGCGGAAAACGGCTTCGTAGATGGTTAGAGAACCAATCGGAAGCAATAATGAAACGACGGCTTGTAAGACGTCTGCCGTTCCAAACTCCGCACTCGTCATAACGCGGGTATAAAATGGAACTAAAATAATTTGAAGAAGCTTAGATCCAAGATTTCCAATAGCAAATAGAACCGTATTTTTCGCTAATTTTTCATTGCGCTCACTCAAAAGACTTCACTTCCGTTTGTAAAAAAGATTCAATAAATTGGCGAGATGCCAGACGATCCTCTTCCAGCTTTTTAAGGCATACCGTATAGTCAATGGTTTCATCGGGATCATTACAGATATTTCTGTCCTTGAACCCATATCGGCTTGTGATGTTATACAATCTAGAACCGACAGATTCCGCCGCCTTGGGAAGATTAAAATAAAAATTCTTTTGGAAGTTAATAGCAAATGCGACACCGTGAAAAGAGTTCGTAATCACGTACTGAGCCTGCATCAAATAATTCAACCACTCTGCGGGTCCAGCCGTATAATCGTAATCAGCATTGCGACGGCGTAACACAGAGTAACTGACCGTTTTGATAGGCAATCCGGTCTTTTTCGACAATCGTTCCGCAAAATCCCACAAAACATCATCTTGAAAAACGGTATAAACAAAAATATAGCGGTTATCTTCAGATCGCGGCTGTGTAAAAGCACACCACTGTTCTTGATTAAGAAGCAAGGTGGGATCCAGAACCACCTTGGACTCTCTGTTTGCGACGGCTTTCACCAAGCTTTTTGCTTGTTCTTCACGCACCGAAAGAAAATCAAAATCATTAAGCAGATCGTGTAACGGTTGGTGGTATTGCTTGGCAATTTCCGATATCCCAAAGCTGGCCGCATAGGCAACCTTTTTGATGTTATTTTTCGGGAAATCCAAAAAATAATACCAATCGTTTCCGGTCAACATGTAATTCCATACCTGGTCACTTCCCGCAACCACCATATCCATTTGCTGGGGGGCATCCATGGAAAAAGGCATATAGGCCTTACGAAATCGAGAAAAGATACGGCTTCGTTTCGCCGCTACCGGAAGATTGATCAAATGAGCGACCGTATATTTGATATCGGAAAGTCTGGAAAAATCAAACAGAGCATTATCGCTGTCAATCGCTCGACAACGGTGATCCAAAAAACTGACCTCATGACCGTATTGTGCCAGAACGTGTCGAAGGGCGGTAGCTTGTAAAGCTGCGCCGTAACTGATCGCTCTTTGAAATGTCAGAATTCCGATCTTCATCCCTGTTCTCCTTCTTTCACCCAATTATCCGTCGGCAATATATGATGGATTTTATATTTCTTCAAAAGATTTACCGCAAAAAAAGTCACCCACTTTTTTTGCTTCTGCATCGAGACCGTATCCTGCGTCGTTCACAGCAGTTACGGCATTCGGTATGGTCACGTTTTTAAACTCTAAAAGAGTATCACTCCATTTTTTAATCGGCTCATCCAAATGCAAAAACCGCACGTAACCTGTCACATCCGCCTCCCGAGGCACAGCATCTGAGGCGACACATGGAACACCACACGCCTGTGCCTCAATTAAACTAAGCCCCAGACCTTCGGAAGTGGAGGGCATCAAGAACACATCACTCGCTCGATAATAGTCAGCAACGTCCGTTTGGAAGCCGGTGAAGATGACCTCGTTGGCAATACCAAGTTCCTTTGCTTTGTCCATCAAGAGGGATCTCAATTCGCCATCGCCTACAAACAGCAACCGGGCTTTTTCATAGCAATCATGGAGATCTTTAAACACATCCAACATAAAGCTTTGGTTCTTTTCGGCACTCATTCTCGCAATATGACCCACCACAAAAGCATCTTCTATACCAAGTTGTTTACGCATCGCAGAACGTTTTTCTTCATCGGCAAAAAAACATGCTGTATCAACCGCATTACGAATAACCGTAAGTTTGTTATGAGTAACTGACGGGAACATAAAGGTTCCGGCCAAATCGGAACACGCCCAAAAATGAGTCGCATACCGATGAATTACACTTTTATTGATATAATGAAACAACGGGACAAGATATCTCATCAAGCGGCCTGTCCAATATAATTTGGCACAATGACTGTGTGCAACACGGATCGGAACGCCAAATCGTTTAGCCAGTTTCAACATGTCAATGTTGGTAAGACCGGAAAAATTTGCCCAAACAGCATCATACTGTTGTTCTGCGAAGATTGAGCGAAGTTTTTCTGTATATGCTTTTCTATGTTTAATTCGATTTGGAAGATAGAAAACCGTTCCTCCACACCGCTGAATCTCAGATTCACACGAAAAGTCATTTCCAAAAATAAGGTAATCACATAGGATGTCCTCCGACGGGAAATGACTTGCGTACGATAGTACAACTTTCTCAACACCACCTATTGGCTCTTTAAGACCGTAGACCAATATTCTTTTCATGCCGTCCCCCCTTCTCAGGCAATCAAAAACACTCTCCGAAAATAAAAAACAACAACGTTGTCAATTAAAAATTAACCGCTATCCTATTAGCACCTTTTTGAGCTTTCTTATTTAAAATCTACTAGGGTGATCATGACATAACAAGTAAATACCATTTTTTGTTTCAACACGAAGCACAGCACCTTTTGCACTAAACCTTTCGGAACAAACTCGTCAAGCGTTTCTCTCGTTGTTTCATCGTTTAAAATCGATCGAATTAGTGCTCGTTGTTTTTTTCCCGACAAGTGCGCACCTTTTGATTTGTTGCGCAAAAACACCGAAACAATGTGCTTAATGTGGGAATATAAAACAATTTGCCTTGCCTCAAACGTATTATTGCCGGTAATGTGCAAGAACTCCTGTTCCAAAGTAAATTTCCGTTTGGCAAGGTCATAAAATTGCGGCGAATACGTATTGACCAACGTCTGGTGTGCGGGCTTGCGGTAATTGTACAAACAATCCGGAATCACTTTTATATGCTCTGCCTTGGCAAACACCTCAATGTTGAAGAGAAAATCCTCAATCAGCTTTGTTGTCTCAAACAGCGTTTCCGTACTTTGCAAGAACTTGCGGCTATACGCCTTATTCCATGCATACGGGAAAACGTGCTCCTGCGTCAATTGCAAGAAAATCTCACCGCTTTGACGGACGGTGTTGCCTACCGCGGCGGTGCAGGGGAATGCTTCCGTATACGTAACTTCCCCATTTGCATTTTCATGTACACGTGTGACACCGAACACCACAATTTCGTCGATGGGTGTCAAAGAGTCTTTCACAAGCTGTAATGTATTTTGCTGGATAGTATCATCCGAATCCATAAACAGGATATATTCGCCGGCCGCTTTCGCCATTCCGGTATTGCGAGCCATACCCAAGCCTTGATTTTTCGGTTTATGAATCACTTGAACACGGGCATCTCTTTGTGCATACTCATCACAAATCTTCGGACAATTATCCGGTGATTTGTCATCCACCAGCAAAAGTTCAAAATCCGTCAGAGTTTGATTCAATACGCTTTGAATAGCGGATTCCAGATATCGTTCCACGCCGTACACGGGCATAATAACACTAAAAAAAGGTGTGTTTCCCATACTTTCCCGCCTTTTCTTTAAAGTCGTGAGTCCAAAACAGTTCGCTGCTGATTCCCGACGCACTCTAACTAGTTTAGTGTATCACGAGAAGCAATAAAAATCAACAAAAAAAGAGGTTTTAAGCCGCTTTTCCTTCAAAAATACTCTTTCAAATTACAAATAGCCGGTACTGTGCTTCTTTGACGGTAGTAATAGCTTTCATTATAAAGTGTTATTGACTTTTTAAAAAGATTGTAATTTCCTTGACTTTTGTAGAAAAAAGTAGTACCATTGTCCAAGTTAAACTGAATAGAGCTAAATGAAATCAGCAGGAGATAAGGCTTTTGCCTTTCCAAAGGGGTAATACTCTCGGGTGTCGATATGACGAAGACTGTTGACGGATAGCAATCTGGAGAAGTCCGCTTTGCGCGGATGCCGAAGGGGCAAGGGGTCAACCACAATCTCTCAGGCAAAAGGACAGATGATTGATTTGTACGGAATATTTTGTTATACCGTTTTTCTTTTTCACCGCTATCCGACTGGGTGGCGGTGAATTTGTTTTATTCGGTTGACAAATTCTATATAGGAGGTTCATTGGACAATGGACACAATCTTGCAAACAGTCGAAAGCGTAAACAACGAAATCAATGGTATTGTTTGGGGCGCTTTCGGCCTACTTCTTCTGGTCGGTACGGGTATCATTGTTACAGTACTCACCAAGTTTTTTCAAGTAACACATATCGGCATGTGGTTCAAGCAAACACTCGGCAGTCTTTTCAACAAAGACGTTATCAAACACAGCAAAGAAAAAGGGTCGATTTCTCCCTTTCAAGCTCTTTGCACCGCACTTGCCGCAACGGTAGGAACAGGGAATATTGCCGGTGTTGCCGCTGCTATCTGCATCGGTGGCGCAGGTGCGGTGTTTTGGATGTGGGTAGCCGCTTTCTTTGGCATGATGACCAACTACTCCGAAAACGTTCTCGGTATTTATTATCGCCGCAAGAACGCAAACGGCGAGTGGGCCGGCGGTGCCATGTACTACCTCGCCGATGGTCTTGGTAAGAAAAAAGGCATGAAATACGTTGGGAAAGTTCTTGCTGTTATTTTCTGTATCTTCACCATGCTCGCCTCTTTTGGAATCGGCAGCATGGGTCAGGTGAACAAAATCGTGACAAACGTAGCGCAAGCGTTCGACGTATCTGCCCTTTCTTCCATCGAAGTCTTTACCAGTGTTTCTCTTTACAACCTCATCCTCGGCGCTATCATTATGATTCTTACCGCACTTATTACACTCGGTGGATTAAAAAGAATTGCAAACGTCGCCGAAAAGATCGTGCCCTTTATGGTGGTACTGTTTGTTATCGGCTCTCTCGCCATCATAGGTGTAAACTATATGAGCATCTTACCGGCATTCAAAGCAATCTTTGTTAACGCATTCAAACCCGAAGCATTTGTTGGCGGCGGCATCGGTGCTGTTATCGAAAAGGTCGTTACGCAAGGCTTTAAACGTGGTGTTTTTTCCAATGAAGCAGGTCTTGGTTCTTCGGTTATGGTTCATTCAAACTCCAACATTAAAGAACCTGTCAAGCAAGGTATGTGGGGCATCTTCGAGGTGTTCGCCGATACCATGGTGGTCTGCACCATGACAGCGCTGGTCATTCTCACGGCTGGCGGGCTGAACGGCGGCGTATTTAACGTCTTAACCGGCGAAGTTGCACAGGGCTATTCGGATGCCACCCTCGTTGGAGGTGCCTTTAATTCGGTGTTTTCTTGGGGTAATATCGGCGAGAAGTTTATTGCCGTTGCCATGTTCCTCTTCGCATTCACCACCGTTCTTGGTTGGTCACACTATGGCTCAAAGGCGTGGGAGTATCTCTTTGGTGCCAAAACAACCTTCATTTTCCGTATTCTTCACGTGTGTACGGTTATCCTCGGCGCTGTCCTCACCTCTTCCCTTGCTTGGGATATCTCGGACACTTTTAACGGTCTTATGATGATTCCCAACCTGATCGGCGTGCTTGCTCTCTCTCCGCTGGTTGTAAAAATCACCAGCAACTACCTAAGAAGGGTCAAGAAGAACGAAAACATCGAACCGATGTACAATTTCGACCCGGAGGTTCAAGCACAAGAGGTAAGTCGTACGATATCCGAAGACTAAGCATCACCAAAATGCCCTTGCAAACCGCAATGGATTTGCAAGGGCATTTTTATTTAATTTCCGCCGGGACCGTCTCGGCGTTCACGCGTATCATGAACCTCGATTTTGCCGATAATATCGCCCGGTTTAATATGCCTTTCATTTTCCGGAATTTCCGGTGTTGGCTTTCGCTCAACTTTTTTATCGTTGTTCATATATCCATACTCCTTTCTATCGTTAGTATTTGTCCTCCCTGTTTATTTCATTCAAATCGTTGGTAGGCGGCATACAACGGTATCCCCGGCATACGTAGTATGTCGTTTTTTCATTTTTAAGAGGATAGCCGTTTGCAGGGTTTTTGAAAAATTTTATCGTGACATTGGATGGCAAAGCCAAAGCGATACTTTTTTTATCCACATTTTCGTCGGCTACAACCGTGACTTTCATAAAAGGCTCTTTGTGTTCCAAAAGTGCCAGTAAAAACATCGCATGGTTTGCAGGATAAGCGTGCGCCTCGGCACAAATAAAATCCAGTTGTTGTTCTGCCAAAGCGTTATATTTATCGTCGGAAGTCAAAAGATATAGCTTTACAAAGTTATAGGCCATAATCGAATTACCGCTGGGCACAGCGCCATCGTAAGTTTCTTTCGGGCGCAATATCAATTCTTCCCCTTGGTCACCATACAGATAATAGCCGCCCGTTTTATCGGAAAACTCATCAACCACCTTATCGCACATTTTTGTTGCATGGTTAAGATACTCCCCATCCAAAGTCGCTCGATATAAAGAAAGCTGGGCAAAGATATAACTTGCGTAATCGTCTAAAAAGCCATTAACTCCACGTTTTGAATCTCGAAAGCTTACATACAACGTATCGTCTTGACGAAGGTGAGTCGTGATAAATTCATTAGCCTTTTGCGCAGCATGAAGATACATGTCGTTTTTGCTCACCAGATATAGTTCACACATGGCGGCGATCATCCATGAATTCCACGATGCCAAAATTTTGTCATCCAAATGAAGCGAATGTCGTTTCTGCCGAAATTGTTGCAAGCGGGGAAAAAAGGGCTTAAACGCTGTATCATTCGGGGCACTTTTTAGTAAATTGGGAATGTTTTTTCCTTCAAAATTCCCTTTATCCGTTATATCAAAATACTGATTAAATCTTACACCGTCCGTTTTACCTAAAACTTCTATAATTTCGGCAGGTGTAAACAAATAATATTTCCCCTCTTCCCCCTCGCTGTCAGCATCTTGGGCACTGAAAAATCCGCCGTCTTTTGACGTCATTTCACGCAAAATATACGCCGCTGTTTTCTCGGCGATTTCAAAATATAAGCCGTTATCGGTCACCGCATATGCTTTGCAAAAAGCCAATATTAACAAAGCGTTATCGTACAGCATTTTTTCAAAATGCGGGACCAGAAATCGTTTATCGGTTGAATAACGGCAAAATCCAAAACCGATATGGTCAAATATGCCACCTCGATACATTTGCAAAAGGGTTTTCTCCGCCATTTCCAAACACTCTTTTTTCTTGTATCGCTCATAATACGAAAGCAAAAACCACAGGTTGTGCGGTGTTGGGAATTTCGGCGCACGACCAAAGCCGCCATACTTTTCATCGTATAGCTTACGATATATGGATACCGCATCGTGTATCAAATTCGTGTCCGCTTGTTCGGTATACGTTTGAACGGTATTCAAATGCTTTATCATTCTGTCTGCTTGCTCTAACAAAGAAGTTCTATCATGATTCCAAGCCTTGTGAATCGCAACCAGCAGTTGTTTAAAACCGATCATGGCACCACGGGTTGTTTTGGGGAAATACGTACCGGCAAAAAACGGTTTTTGCTCTGACGTCATGAAAATACTCGTAGGCCAGCCACCGCTCCCCGTAAACGCTTGACACACCGACATATACACGCTGTCAATATCCGGGCGCTCCTCCTTATCCACTTTAACAGAAATGAAGTGGCGATTTAAAATATCTGCTATTTCATCATCCTCAAAACTTTCGTGTGCCAAGACATGGCACCAATGACAAGCACTGTATCCAATACTCAAAAATATCGGTTTATCCTCCTTTTTTGCACGTTCAAACGCCTCTGCACACCAAGGATACCAATCAACCGGATTGTCTTTGTGTTGTAAAAGATACGGGCTTGTTTCGTATTGCAAACGATTGCTCAACCAAGTTCCTCCTTTTACAATTCGGGGTGTTCCGAAAGTGCTTTGAGGCGCTTCCATCGAAGATCGACTTCCTGTTGGATGAGGTCAAGCACTTGTTTGTGCTTTTCTTCACATAAATGTTTGGTTCGTCCCATCATGCTAAGCCAGTCCGAAACAGGAATTTTCTTATTCTTGGCTTCCGGATCCAAAGAAAGAACGGTGTGCCCTCGTTCCACCTCATACAAGGGAAAATAGCAACTGTTTACGGCGGCCGCTATTACCTTACGTTCCGTATTGGGCTTGTCTCCCCAGTTAAGCGGACATGCCGATAAGCATTTGATATACGCTGTTCCGTAATGTTTGGCATAGTACTGCGCTTTGGCGGCTTTTTTGATAAAATCATTGGGCTCGCTTTCAGCGGCGGTGGCCACATAAGGCATACCTGTGGCCGCCATAATGCGTGGCATATCCTTGTGGAAAAAGTCTTTTCCCCCTTGTTTTTCTCCAAGGTGTGAGGTGGCACTTTTTGCTCCCATCGGGGTGGAATAGGATAACTGATAGCCTGTATTCATATAACCGCCGTTATCATATTCAAACAGGATAACCGGGTCGTTTCGAAGAGCTGTGCCGAGAGCCGAACCCATACCGATATCCATACCGCCATCGCCGCTGATCATTACAAAAGTAATATCACCTTGCGGCATCTCGCCACGCTCTTGCATCTTATGGTACATTTTCGAAAGTCCGGCTAATGTTGCAGCCCCATTTTGAAACAGGTTGTGAACGTAGGGCACTTTAAAAGCAGTTTTGGGATAACTTGTGGTAACCACCATGCCGCATCCGGTTTGAAACAGCAGTACGACATTCCCCTCTATTCCTCGCAGCAGCAGATTAACATTAACAGGAATACCGCAACCGGGACAAGCACCATGACCGGGAGCAAGGCGCTTGGGTCTTGCTGTGGTATCACGAACAGTGGCACCTTGCACGGTTATCTTCCCGTTTTCTTCGGTACACGTAATCAGGGTAGGTGATTCATTCTCCGTTACCGCTTTAAAGTACGGTCTCGGTTCAAAATTCGGTTCCCCGGGATAAACGCCCACATAACCAAAATCGGATATATCTTCTTTGTAGCAATCCTCCAAGAGCTCTATGGCGTCCTCTTCAAAAAAATCTCGCCCACCAAGACCGTATATACGACTGACAACACGTGGTGTTAATCCTTTTTGCTGTAAAGCCGCACGTATCTCCAACGACATATTGCCGCCGCCCGCACCGTAGCTGTCTTGTCGATCGGCTACGAGGATGGTTTTTGCGTTTTTACATAAATCCGCAATTTCCCCAGAAGGAAAGGGCCTAAGTGCGCCAATGGTAAAAACACCGACCTTATTGCCCCTGCTCCTAAGTTTGTCCACCGCCGCCTTGGCCGTGAGGTATGCAGATCCTAACACAAACATCAACACTTCCGCATCGTCTGACTGATACGATTTCACGGCGGATAATTTTCTTCCGGATAGTTGCTCATATTCCTCAAACACTTGCAAAATTACCGTACGAGCTTTTTCCATCGCCAAATGAAGCTGATATTTATTGTTCATCAAATCCGGTTCGTTCATATACGAACCGATGGTAACAGGATTTTCGGGGTTTAATAACGTATTTTCGGTATGGATCGGTCCGATGAAGGCTTGTACCGTTTCATCGTCAGTGAACACATAGCAATTTCGTTTTTGGTGACTGGTAAAGAACCCATCAAAGGCCACGATTACCGGAAGTCTTAACGACTCGGCAATTTTAATGGCACAAATATTACAGTCGTATACCTCCTGCGGTGAATCGGCAAACAAAATCACCCAACCGGTATTGAGCGTATACATAATGTCGCTATGGTCGCCTTTTATCGAGAGAGGTCCCGATACGGTACGGCAAGCGACGTTCAGCACCATTGGCAGTCGTGTGCCGGATTGCACCGGTAGCTGTTCCAACGCATACAAAAGCCCGTTTGCAGAAGTGGCATTAAACACTCTCCCACCGCCGGTAGAAGCACCGTAGCAGATCCCGGCGGCACTGTGTTCACCTTCTGCGGGCATTAAGGCAATGCTATGCTCGCCATCCGCCCCCATACGGTCCAAATATTCGGCTATCTGTGTAGACGGTGTTATGGGATAATATCCCATAACGTGGTAATTTATCTGCTTGGCGGCATAGGCGGCAAGCTCATTCCCGCTTTCAAATAAAAGGGTTTGTTTGGTGTTTTCCATGTTACATAAGACCTCCGTCTACTCGTTTTTCGTCTAAATACGATTCACCTGTTATCCAGGGGTCTGCACCTGCCGGTTCAAAATCCAAATCATCGGTTATCAGATCTTTGTTGCGTACAAACCATTTTTTATCAGGGTGTTCGTTTTCCTTACCCGTTACCAAGGCACCGGTAGGACACACGTCAACACACCGTAAACAACCTTTACAATGATGGTAGTCAAGACCTCGGTTCATCATGGTTTCCCTGCCTCGGTATTCCCCTTTTAGAAATTGAAAAACCATATCGGGACAGGTCGTATCACAAAGACCGCAATGAATACATTTTTCCGGAAGAAAGAGAGGGATATACCCCTCCCTTGACGGAGATAAATCATTTGACACGGTACTTCCAAAATGAGGGTTTGCGCCACCAAGCGGTGCATTTTTGTACCCCCATTTACTGCGAAGTTCACGGTATTCGACCTTTTCATAGCGTCCATCCGATTCAAACTGCTCGTTTTTTGTACAGGTATACCCTAAATCGATACCTTTTAGATTGCTTTGAAGCATGGCGGGATATTTCTTACCTAAGGTATCCTGTACTAATTCTTTAACCGCATCTATTGGGATAAAACCCGATGCTTTCGCAATCGCACCCAGCATCACCATATTGATCCTACCTTTGCTTTCCAGCGCCAGCTCCAAAGCGTTTACGCAGTATATATTCCCCGCATATAAACAAAGCCCTTCCCGAATCTCCTTGGGTTCCAAATCTGTATTGACGACCAACGTGCAGTTTTCGTTGACCCCTGCGGTTACGGGCAAAGTTTTGGACAATGCATGATGAAAGAGCACCAGAAGATGGGGCTCCTCAACAGGACTGTTGTGCAAGATTTCCTGCTCCGGTGTGCTGAAACGCACATAGGATTTCACAGGGGAACCCCGCTTTTCAGAGCCGTAGCTTGAAAAGACCGCCGCATTCAGCCCTAAATACGCAGCACCCAGTTCACCAAGAAGTTTACCGCAAAGATTCGCCCCTAAACCGCCGATACTTTCAAGACGCATTTCATAACACCCGTTTTCATGGATAAAAGGAAGACGCACCGCATACGGTTTGTTGAGATTAAGATTTTCAGTTTTTTGTGTCATATGGCTCTCCTTGTAATTTTTTATTATTATTTTCCCCGGTTTTATACAATATGTGAAAGTTGGAAAGGATAGAGTGTGCGTAAGGTGGTACAATAGGATTGAAATCATCTTATGGAGGGACAATCATGAAACGTGATGAGATGCCTGTCGGTTTTTCTTTTGCTTTGGCTCAAAATCCGGAAGCTATGCAAAAATTTGCTATGCTGAGTGAAGAAAAAAGAAAGAAATCATCAACGGTACACATGCTGTTACTTCAAGGCAGGAAATGCACGAGTATGTGAACCGACTTATCAATTACTGAAAGTTGTTTAAAGACGTTGAATACTGCCATTATTCTACTGTTAAAGCACGAAAAACAAGCAATAAAAGGTGCGCCGAATCGCACACCTTTTATTGCTTGTTTTGTTTACAATTCATAACCAAACCAGCAGAATAAGACAAGATATCGCTGCATAAAATTTTAGTAAAAGCGACGGGCGGTGAGTTATGAAACGGGATTTATCACTTTGGCAATTTGCAGGCTTTGCACTAACGTCACTGGCCGGCACCGTATTACACTTTTTATACGACTGGACAAATCAAAGTATCTTTGTAGCACCTTTTTCCGGAATAAACGAATCCACATGGGAGCACATGAAACTGCTCTATTTCCCGCTGTTGATCTTTGCGCTGATCCAAAGTCGGTTTTTCAAAGAGTACGAAAACTTTTGGTGCATAAAGTTGCGTGGGATATTGATGGGGCTCGTGCTAATTCCGGTTTTGTTCTATACCTACAACGGTGCTTTCGGTCGATCACCCGACTGGGTCAATATCGCCATCTTTTTTGTTTCAACAGCAATCGCTTTCTTTCTGGAATGGCGATTATTTAAAAAGAACACCTTGCCTTGCCGCCGACCGTGGCTCGCCTTGGCTACCATCTGCTTCATCGGTGTTCTGTTCGTGGTATTTACTTTTACCGCACCCGAAATCCCGTTATTTCAAGATCCGTTAACCGCAATACAATTTCTGTAACGTAATATAATTTTAAAAGAAGGCTGACTCACTAAAAAATGAGTCAGCCTTCTTTTTCACAACAATAATTCCATACCGATTTTCTGCGGAACAAGACCACAGGATTCATAAAAGCGCAAAGCAGACGGATTACAGCTCCATACGTTTAACGTTACGTTATAACATCCACTATCGGCAGCCAATTGAACTGCTGCTTCGTACAACTCCTTGCCGATACGTTTCCCCCGCAGATTTTCATCTACACAAAGATCATCGATATATAACGTTTTGATATCCGTCAATATTGTATCGTTTCGGTGTTGCTGAAAGATGCCAAAGCAGTATCCCGTGACGTTATCATCTTCGTCTACGGACACCAAGATGGGTCGTTGGTCATCCCGTAACAGCCTTTTTAATTCCTCGGTTGAATATTTCCTACCAACTTTGAAAATATCGGGTCTTGCATGATGATGAACCATATCCACCTGCAACAGCAGATCCTCAATTTTGGGAATATCTTTCTCTTTTGCGAATCGTATCATTTCCTTATATTTCTTTCCAAAGTTTATTTTCAGAATACCGCTTCCACCTTGGTATCCAAAGGCACCAGCGCCCCTACAAAACCGTTCTCAAATCAAAACAGGTTTTGGGAACTATGGGACTAAGCTATCCGCACCTTCTTCATCTAATTCCGTGCATTCCGGTTCCAAAACGTCCATTTCTTCTAAGGGCATTTTTTTGAGCTTATGACCGGCGTTGATGCCAAGACAAAGCGAAACGATTACCCACACGTGAAAAGCAACGTCGATAATACTGTCTAGGGCAAATCCCTCAAAGAGAAACATCACCAGTGTATCCAACGAGAAGATAACCAACGCAAAAATAAACCAACCGCTTTTCTTGTTTTTGGAGAAAATCCAGCTCACAAAATAAAAGGATAAGAGAACCAAAGCCAAAACCAACAGCACGACAAACACGGGCGTATCAAAGAATTCCATTGCCGCATATTCGTCACCGTAATACTCTGCCGGGTATCTGCCACACACAAACATACCCGCCGTAACCAGTACATACGGAACATACGCAGAAAACAGGAAATAGCTATCACTCTTGGTGAGTACAAGCAGAATGTTTATCGCAGTAAATGCAACCACCAATAATAAATTCGTGCGTGAAGTAGTATACCTGGTTTCCAAAACGTGTTTAATCGATAATACATCCGTTGTTTTCATATAATCCTCCTCAAATTTACTTTTTGTTAAGTATAGCACAAAAAGAGTAAAGCCGCAATACCTCTTCACCATTATGTATTACTTTTCAAAAATCCCACAGGGTATCGTTGTGTAAAACGGGTGAAATTTTAAACACCCGCTCCCCGTTTGGTAAAGACGGCAAAGATGGTTATCATAATCCAGACAGCAACGATCCGTTTTCTCACAGCTCATTTTCCTTGTTTTCGTTCTTAAAGTATAGTTCGAGTTGATCGATGGTAATGTATTGCTCAGTAAAGAGCACAATGCAAAAGTCCTCAACAAAGGTTACCGAATCGGTAGACGTCGGCGATGCATCGCCTTGCGGTTCGCATTCAAAGCCAACCACCTGCGTACCGTCATAGTGTACGATAAAGCTGAAATTTTCCTGTTTTTTGTTTTTGACAATTTGAAATCCCTCAATATATTTGTGCGAAGAAAATTCACGGCTACTTGCGCCTGAGTTCGGATCGTACTGCCCGCCGTTAGCAAGACAAGAGTAGTATCTTTCTCCCCTTTTAAAGGTAATAAGCTGACCTAAAGAATCCAGATCGTTTTGGGTGATAACGACCTCAACCACCCCCGTGCCACCCAGCTTTCTCGCCAAGAAACCGTTCTCGTTATGGAGTTCAACCATAAAATAGGTCACCATGGATACCGTAAAAATTCGGTCACGGTCAATAGGATATTCTACATATGTGTTGCTCAAAGGCGTTACCTTGGGGGTTGCGGAACCGGTACAATTCATACCAAAGGGTAAAAGAGACTTTTCGGTTATGATCTTCTTTGCTGAATAAAAATTGATTTTATCAATACTGTCAATGCAAAAGTCATTTTCTGTCGGCGGAGTATCGGGAGTGTTGGAGGGGGTTGAGGGAACCGCATGGTCGCTTGAATTGTTTGACGGCTGCTTTTGCGGTGGCTTACTTCCTTGTGGCGTGTCATCGTTATGATCGGTCGATGGCTTTAAACTAGGAGAATCTGTTGTAGTGGTGGTTCCTTGAAAGGTGGTACCAGGGGCAGGAGTATCGATCTGTATATTCAAACCATCCCCGTTTGAAAAATGATTGTCAAACGCTCCGTTTTGCCACAGCACGAAACTTATCAACAACACTGCACAGCCGCACACCGCCGATATTGCAAAAAAAGCGAGCGCTTTCTTTTTGGCTTTTTGTATTCGAGTATACTCGTCTCGACGCTTAAAAATCGTGTTGGCCATTTCTTCATAGCTCTTCATACGCTAATTCCCCCTTATCAAGCACCGATTTCAGAGATTGTTTCGCTCTAAAAATCAGATTCCCGATTTGTTTTTTGGACTTGTTCATAATCTTTGCAACCTCGTCATTTGAAAAAGACTCAAAGTAAACGAGCCACAAAACCTGTTGATATTCCACTTTTAGGGTGGTTATAGCCTTATGTATCAACATTTTCCTTTCACTGTTAATATACAGATTTTCAAGATCTGTTTCGTCCTTAATGTAGGTTGTCATCTCCTCGACCGACAGCGTTGCACGCTTCGAATTGTGCCTTAAATAATCGATTGCGAGATTTCTTCCCATTGCATACAGCCATGTTTTAAAAGAACTACACCCGTTAAATTTCGGCTTTTTTACAGCAATTTTAAAAAACGTTTCTTGTGTCAAATCCTCGGCAACATAAATATTGTTGACATATTTGTTGATATATAGGATCAAACCATCCTTATATTCTTGAATAATAACGGTTAAACCGTCATCCTCGCCGTTAAGGTAACGACGATACCCTTTCTCTCCAATATCCACTTCGTGCCCCTTTCTTCGCCTTACTTATTGGACGAAAAAAAGCACTGATTTTCTCAGTTGCTTACCAAAATTTACTGTTAACTCATTTGATTATAGTGTATGTGCAAGGGAAGTTCAAGAAAATATGGAAACGAAACAACTCACCCATGCTCGCAAACATTTTACCAATGCCACAAGAGGATTCTTTTATAAAAAGTAGTCAGTGTGCGAGCCGAGGTAACATCGTGGACCAACAAAACCTCGTTTTTTGACCCGCAGGCCGTCCCTTTGTCAACACAGCAGAATCCACCTTTGTGACCGAAAATACGTTTTTAACGTGTATTGATTTTTTTTATAGCAATATGGTATTATGAAATCAAGAAGTAGTTGACTGAAATATACGGGAATCAGCATTATACTTGAACATTTTAAAGGAGATGAAAGAATGAAAAATAATAAAAGTTTGGTTATTATAGCAATTATTTTAGGCGTTTTAGTAGTCGTCATGGGAAGCTATATCGCTTACGATGACTTTGCCAAAACGGAATCAAAAGTACATACCTATAATGATATCAAAGGATTATATACCTATACAAGCGAGACAATAAAAGATGACGAGCTTGGTCATGAATATTTTGCTTTCTATTATCTGTATCTAAATGAAAACGGAACATTTAATTACAGGATGGGAACAGGTGCTCCTTGGGGATATGTCGGCAATTACGTAATTAAAGATAATACGATTATTCTTAACTATTTATTCCGTACGAATAGCGGCGCAGAAATCACGGTTACCACCGGATCAAAAACAATCGCCATAACAGATAACCATACGTTAACGGATGTTAATCCATCTGTTACGGTGGCGGATATGACAACTGTAACACTTAAAAAAGCATCGGCCGCAGAAGAAAGTGAATTTTCACGCTATGAGGATCTTGCATACATTTTAAAAAATTATCATATAACGAATTATCCACCGAATAATTCGTTAACATTTTTCTGAATCCTCATTTTTCAAACGTATAATAGTTAGGGTGACAAGACTCAAACTTGTCACCCTACGCTTTTTTCTCTTGTGTTTTTCGTTTTTGTTGTGTATAATAAAAACGGTCGATTTTTGGAGGAGGGGTAACATCGTGGAATTACTGCAGCTGAAATATTTTAAGACAGTCGCAGAGGTTGGAAAAATTTCCAAAGCCGCAGAAGCTCTTTATATATCTGCGCCTGCACTGAGTACCTCTATTTCCCGCTTAGAAAAAGAACTGGGTGTGCAGCTGTTTGACCGCTTTGCCAAGCGTATTGAGCTCAATTCACAGGGTGAAATATTCCTGCGTCATGTCAACCAAATGTTTGACGCATTGGAAAGTGGCAAAAAAGAACTGTTGCAAAGTGTTATCCAACAAAAAAAACACATTTGGGTCGCTACTACCACTTCCAGCTTGTGGATGGATCTCATTACCGAGTTTTCTCAGGCTTGTCCCCAGTACGCCCTGTCTTGCACAAACCTGAACCTGGACAAGCTTTTTTGGGGCTTCCTTTCTGCTCAATATGCATTTGTGCTGGCAGCGGAGGAGGATATTCCTGCTTCCTCTACGGACGATATCGAAAGTATTCTCTTGTTTGAAGACCGTCCGGCAGTGATGGTACATCCGAACCATCCCTTTGCCTCCAGGACCTCCGTGGATATCCACGAGTTAGAACAGCAAACCCTGTTTTTGCCCATGCAGGGAACAGCCCAGTACGAACGCTTTGTCAAAATTTTTGTGGCGAATGGTGTGGCATTCCCTATGGCGACCACCTGCTCCTATCAATTTTATCGGAACCTGGTAGAAGAACAGATGGGTATTGCTTTCAGCACCGAACGTACCGGCAAGATGGACCGATCCAACATTCGCTACATCCCCATCGATAATCTCTGCCCTCCATGGAAGATGAAACTTTACTGGAATAACCGCCAGCTAACCGAAGACGAAATAGCCTTCAAGAACTTTGTCAAGGAGTTTTACCATATTAAATAGCATTTTTACGGCACCCGATTTGGGTGCCGTTTTTTTAATATGCATAAAGTTTGATGAAAGCATCTGCGACTATCATGTAATTGTCCCGGAGCAAAATTTGTTGTATTATAGTAGTAGGAAAAATGTATATTTTAGTGGAAAGGTGTGTTGTCAATGGAAATCAAGCAGGCAGCAATGGTGGGAACACTGGAATCCAGCGATATCCAGATCAGCATTTTGCCGAACCCCGGCAAGGGTCTGGACATTCAATTACAAAGTATCGTGAAGACCCAGTACGGCGATGCTATTGTTGCCACAATGACCGAGGTGCTGGAATCCTTTGGTATCACCGATGCTATTGTGGATGCAGCAGACCGTGGCGCATTGAATTGGGTGATCCGTTCCCGTATGCAGGCAGCCTGTTGTCGAGCAACAGGAACCAAGTTCAACTGGGAAGAGGAGGACCGTAATGGGTAAGACTAAATTAAAACGCACCTCTCTATATGCCAGCGGAGCCAACCCTGTCAATATGATTCAAGCGGCTTTTTATAATGAAGATTGCCTGGTCTATGACCTGGAAGACTCCGTACCCGCATCGGAAAAAGATACAGCCCGTTTGCTGGTATATAATACTGTGCGGTATCACCGCCCTGCGGATAAATACGTTATTATTCGTGTCAACGGCATCTATTCCGAGTATATCGACGAGGACCTGGAAGCCGCTGTTCGTGCTCGCCCCGATGCGATTCGTATCCCCAAAGTGGAATACCGAGAAGAGGCGGTGCGTATCTGTCAGCGAATCACAGAAATCGAAACCGCTGCCGGTATTGAGCCGGGGTCGATTGAGGTGTGGTGTAACATTGAATCCTATTTAGGAATTATCAATGCTTATGAAATTGCCACCGCTGATCCCCGAATCGTTGCGTTGGCATTAGGTGCAGAGGATTATACTGCCAGTATGAAATCCCAGCGCACCAAGGCGGGTATGGAAATCTTCTACGCTCGCAATGCCTTGCTGACCGCTTGCCGTCATGCCGGTGTGGAGGCCATTGATGCCGTATTCTCTGATATCAACGATGTAGAGGGGTTAAAAGAAGATACGGCGTTGACCCGCAATTTAGGCTTCGACGGTAAAACTTGCGTCCACCCTCGACAAATCGACGTAGTTAACTCATTCTTCACTCCCAGTGCCAAAGAGATCAAATACGCTCTGCGGGTACTGCAAGCAGTGGAAGAAGGCGTACAACAGAAAAAAGGTGCAGTTACCTTGGACGGCAGTATGATTGATAAGCCTATGGAGCTACGTGCCCGTACCACTTTGGCCCAAGCAGAAGCCGCCGGAATCAAAATTGGAGGTGAACCGGTATGATCAATGCAGTCGGTCGGGAACTGCCGGAGAAAATCGGCAATTACATAGTAAAACCTTATGCAGGCCCTCAGCCGACCATTGTAGCGGAACAGCCTGTCTGCTCTCGCAGAAAACCCAGCAAGCGGTCGGTTTCCGGCACCAAGTTGTTGCCGGATCTAAAAACAGCCATTCAAGCTTGCGGTTTGAAAGATGGTATGACCATCTCCTTCCATCATAGTTTTCGGGAAGGCGACCAGATCATCGGTCAGGTTCTTACCGCTATCAAGGAACTGGGTATCAAGGGCTTGCGCTTTGCTCCCAGTGCCGTGGTCAACATTAAAAACCCTTCGATTGTGGATTTCGTAAAAGATGGTACCATTGATCGTATCCAGGCCAGTGGTATTCGTGGCGAGTTGGGTGATGCCGTTGTCGACGGTTTGGAACTGTCCGAGCCGGTAATTCTGCGCCCCCACGGTGCCCGCCCCCACGCCATTGAAACCGGAGATTTATCCATTGATGTAGCGTTTATCGGCGCATCTGCTGCTGACGATTTCGGCAACTGCACCGGCCAGGTA